>JBEEGQ010000074.1:0-3518 GCA_041166945.1 Verrucomicrobiota bacterium | reverse complement strand
GTCATCGCGCTGCTTTACCGGCGCATCACGGCGATCGGCAGGATCACCGTGGCGCTATGGATTGGCGCATTGCTCACCGTGGGCATCGTCATCGCCAGTGGAGTGACACATTTCGATGCAAAAAAGGCGTTCGATTTTCCGGCAGGCTCCTTCCAGTTCTCGACCGGCTTTCTGTTGGGCCTCGGTGCCGCGTCGAGCATTGGCATGTACGATTACCTTGGCTATTACGACGTCTGCTTCCTCGGCGATGAAGTGCGGGAACCGGGCCGCGTCATCCCGCGCTCGATCCTGATCAGCCTCCTGGCCGTTGCGGCGATCTACATCACGATGAACCTGTCGATCATCAGCGTCGTTCCATGGCGGGATTTCGTTCCACTCCCAGGAAACGAGCTGCCCGATCCGCCCCCGCCCGTGGTGTCGATGTTCATCGAGCGGCTCTTCAGCAGAGGCTTCGCAAAAATTTTCACGGTGATGGTGCTATGGACGGCATTCGGCTCCTGCTTCGCCTTGCTGTTGGGTTACTCCCGGATCCCGTACGCGGCGGCCCGGGACGGCAATTTCTTCGGGGTATTCGGCAAGGTGCATCCGAAAAAGAATTTTCCCCATTTCTCGCTCCTCTTCATCGGGGCGCTCTCGATTGGGTTCAGCTTTTTCAAGCTGACGGACGTGATCAACGCGCTGCTGGCGACGCGCATCCTGGTGCAATTTGTGGGGCAGATCGGTGCGCTGATCTGGTTGCGACGGACGGCGCCGAAATTGGAGCGGCCGTTTCGGATGTGGCTTTACCCGGCGCCGGCATTGGTCGCGTTTGTGGGATGGGGGTTTCTTTACGCAACCTCGGGAAGAATACCGATCCTCTATTCGCTCGTCGTCCTGGGGCTCGGACTGGCGGCGTTCCTGGTCTGGTCGAAAATGAAAAAGTCGTGGCCGTTCGGAGCTACATCAGGTGCACGCCGTTAAACTACTCAGATGAGCTCCGAGGAGAACCAGGATGGCAAAAGCCTTGGCTGCCATAAGTCGGAAGCTCGCGGTTCAGTTGGCGTTCAGGAACCCGTTCCCTCGCGGCTCGACTTGCCGGCGCCGCTCTTCTTCTCCTCCGAGATCTTTTGGCGCGCGTCACTGTGGCCGTTGCCGGGATTTTTGCAGGCGCTGGCCCGTTGAGCGCGGCATTTGGAACTGCAATTCGAACAGTTCTTGCACTGCTTCGGCAGGGCCAGGCCCTTGAGTTCTGAAAGATCCATCAACTCCAGGCGGACCACTGCCTCCAGATTCTTTTGATGGTCGGTCGCGAGGGCGGCAAGTCCGCTTTGTTTCGATTCCTCGGCCAGCAGCCGGAAATGTTGCCGGGAACTTTCCGTCTCGGCCATCCATTCCTCGGTGGCAGCGCCCTCGAGGCGCATCAGCCATCCGGAATAATATTCAGCGCCCGCGAGGCTGGCGCGGATTTCGCCGATGAGCGCCGGATTCACGCCGCTCTTTTGAGCGTCGGCCAGCAATCCCTCCAGGTCCGCTTTCGCCTCAGGAAGCTCGCCGGAATTGATGCGGGCTTTGGCTTGTGCGAGACGCAGTTGATAGCGACGCGCCGCATCGGTGGACGGCAGGTCGGCGAGGGCGTCGGAATAAAGCTGGACCGCGTCCGACCAGTTCTCGGTCGTTTCAGCCGCCTGAGCCTTCGCGATTTTTTCGGCGGCCTTGTCACGGGAGAGGCCGGTCTGGCCCGGGCCGTAATGGACGGCAAACAAAACCACAGGAACGAGAAGCCAGGCGGCGATGAGGATTTTTTTGCGCATAACAGGCCTTTTGTCTGATGAAACCATCGGCAGTTTCGCCGGTTTGTTTCGGACCAACGCATTTCGCGCGGTATCTTTTATCGACCGTGACAGGCTGTCACGGACTCCATCGCCTGACAAGCTCTCAAATGGAACAAAGCCGCGAGGCGGGGACTTGCGAAGGTCGGGCGAATCCGTTATTCACGCGCGCATGGATTCCAAGGAAGCCCTCGTGGCATTGAACATGATCGACCACGTGGGGCCGGTTCGATTGCGGCAGCTACTCCTGCATTTCGGCGACGCGCCATCCATTTTGAGAGCAACGCAGCAGCAGCTGCTCGGCGTGCAGGGCATCGGTGAAGAAACGGCGATCGCCATCGCCGGTTGGGAAAAATCGGTGAATCTGGCAGCCGAATTAAAGCGCGTCGCGGATTTCGGCTGCCACATTTTGATCCAGGAAGATCCCGAGTATCCACCATCGTTGCGGGAGATCTACGATCCGCCCATCGTGTTGTATGTGAAAGGGCGGCTGAGCGAACGGGATCGCAATGCCGTGGCGCTGGTGGGCTCGCGGCAGACGACCCATTACGGCTTGGAAACAGCGCGCAAGCTCGGGTATCAGCTGGCGTATACGGGAGTCACGGTCGTCAGCGGCGGCGCCCGGGGAATCGACACGGCGGCGCATCAGGGCGCGATGAGCGCCAAAGGCCGGACGGTCGCGGTGCTGGGCACGGGCATCAACATCATCTTTCCCGCGGAGAACAAGGAGTTGTTTGATCGTGTGGCCGAAAACGGGGCGGTCGTGACCCAATTCCCGTTCAACCGGCAGCCGGATAAACAGTCGTACCCGATTCGAAACCGAATCGTGGCCGGCATGACTCACGTCACAGTGGTCATTGAAGCCATGTTAAACAGTGGGGCGCTGATCACGGCCCATTTCGCAACGGAATACGGGCGCCAAGTTTTCGCGGTGCCGGGTCCGATCACCTCGCCGCGCAGCAAGGGCTGTCACGAATTGATCAAGAAAGGCGCGAAACTGTGTGAGGGCGCCGAGGATATCTTGAGCGAGTTCGAGTATCTCTTTCCGCCGAGCAACCGGCCTCCTGCTGCGAGCCAGACCGGGCTTCTGCCCGCCCTCGAGCTCTCTGGAAACGAACAGAGGATCCTCGAAGCCCTCAGCGAATCCGACGAACGCAGCACCGACGATGTCATCCGACTGTGCGGGCTTCCCAGTTCCACCGTGTCCGTCGCATTGTTCGGCCTGGAAATGAAACGGCTCGTCAAACAGTTGCCCGGCAAAAGGTTTGTCCGAAACCAGTGACACAGTAGACTCTTTGCATGGCTGACGCTGTTCGCAGTTCGGTTCCGGCGCCGTTGATCCTGCTGATGCGGGTCAATGCGCTCACCCTTTGGCGACGGCTGGCTTCCATTCGGGAACAGTCCCGGCTGCTCACATCGGTCATCGTCCTGTTTCTCACCGGCTATTTCGTGCTGGCCTATTACCTGTTTTTTGCGGGGCTGCATTTCATTGGAAAATTTCCGGGGCTGGGAACTGTGTTGACCGAGCGGCTGATGTTCCTGCTGTTCGCCTTTTTATTCGTGCTGCTCCTCTTGAGCAACCTGGTCATCAGTTACACCAACCTGTTCCGAAATCGTGAGACGTCCTACCTGCTGACGATGCCCCTGGCAACGGGCACTATTTTCCAGTGGAAATTCATCGAATCGATGTTGCTGGCCTCCTGGGCGTTC
>JBEEGQ010000073.1:0-4558 GCA_041166945.1 Verrucomicrobiota bacterium | reverse complement strand
AGTGCTGGGCGCGCTTCACCCCGAGGCAACACCGATGGCAATAGCGTTAATCACGGGCCTCGCGATATTAGTGGCGGTGGACGCCGCGTTGTCCACCGGGCGGCTCGATGCCATTACCATATCGCTGCCGCCGGTGCTGCGGGTGTCCAGCAACCGCGCCGCGAGCCTGCCGGTGACGATTGCCAACCCGGACCAGGCCGGGCTGCCCTTGCGGTTCGCGCTGGGGTTGCCGGAGGAAATTGCGGGCGCGCGCGAGGAGATGGAAGTGCTCCTGCCCGCCGGCGCGAGCCAGGCGCGGTTTGAATGGCCGTTCACGCCCCTGAAGCGCGGCAACTTTCGGCTGCGCCACGCCTTTCTTGAAACCATCTCGCGCATGGGTTTTTGGTCGGTCCGGTCCAGCACGCCCGTGATGTGTGAGCTGCGGGTTTATCCGAGCGTGCTGGCCGAGCGACGCAGCCTCGCGGCGTTGTTCCTGAACCGCGGCGCGTTCGGGATTCACGCCCAGCGACAGATCGGCAAGGGACGCGATTTTGAAAAGCTGCGCGAATACAGTCCCGGCGATGGCTACGACGAGATTCATTGGAAGGCCACCGCGCGTCGCGGGCATCCGGTGACCAAAGTATTTCAGATCGAACGGACGCAGGAGGTGTATGTCATAATCGATGCATCGAGGCTCAGCGGCCGTGCGGCGGGGAGAGTGGCTGCCAGCGGCCCGGGGGTCGACTCGATCGAGGCGCGGGACCGTGCAGCTGAGCCCACGTTGCTCGAACGGTTCATCACTTCAGCGCTGATTCTGGCGCAGGCGGCTGAAAAGCACGGCGACCTGTTCGGCCTGCTGACCTTCACCGACAGGGTCGGGACTTTTCTTCGGGCCAAAAGCGGCCAGCAACATTATGGGGCCTGCCGGGATGCCCTTTACACGCTCCATTCGCAGGACATCACGCCGGATTTCGACGAGATTTGCTCGTTCATTCGCGGACGCCTGCGCCGCCGCGCGCTCCTCATTTTTCTCACCTCGCTGGATGACCCTGTCCTGGCGGAAAATTTTATCCAAAACATGGGACTGCTGGCCGGCCAGCACCTGGTGCTCGTGAACATGATCAAGCCATCCGGAGTGGACCCGCTGTTTACGCGCAATGACGTCGCGGGAATCGACGACATATACCGGCACCTGGGCGGCCATTTGCGATGGCAGGACCTGCGCGAGTTGGAGAAAACTCTTCAGCGGCGCGGCGTTCGCTTTTCGTTGCTCGAAAACGAAAAACTGGCAACGGAGCTGGTGTCACAATATTTCAGTGTCAAACAAAGACAGCTGATTTAAATGAATCCCCGCGCTGGCATATTGAAATGATCATCGACCTCCAGCGTTTTGTTGAGGGCGAACGGCCGTATTGGACTGAACTCGGCGTGCTCCTCGGGCGCCTGGAAGGCAGCGGGCGCGGGAGGATGCCGTTGAATGAGGTTCGGCGCTTCCATTATTTATATGAGCGGACGGCGGCGGGCCTCGCCAAGCTCACCACCTTTTCATCCGAGCCCGAGACGCGCCGTTTCCTCGAGGGACTCGTGGCTCGTGCGTATGGCGAGATCAACGAGACCCGCGAACGCCAGCACCGGTTCTCGCCATGGAACTGGTTTTTTCAAACATTACCCCAGGCGTTTCGACGGCGCGTGCGCGCCTTCTGGGTTTCCATCGGCGTCACTCTGGCCGGGGTCTTGTTTGGAGGCCTGGCCGTTGCGTTCGATCCCGCTGCGAAGGAGGCGATCATGCCAGATATGTTCGCCGGCCATCGGGGGGATCCCTCCGAGCGCGTCGCCCGGGAGGAGCAGGAGCATCAAGGCCCCTCGGCGACGCGCATGACGAGCTTCTCCGCACAACTTATGGTCAATAACATCAGCGTCTCCATCCGGGCGCTGGCGTTCGGGATCACCTACGGCATCGGCACGATCCTCCTGCTCTTTTTCAATGGCATCATCCTCGGGGTTGTCTGCGTCGATTACGTGCTCGCCGGGCAGACGACATTTTTGCTGGGCTGGCTGCTCCCTCACGGCGTCATCGAGCTGCCCGCCATTTTTATCGCCGCGCAAGCCGGCTTGGTCCTCGCCGGAGCACTGATCGGATGGGGCCGCCGCGACACCTTGCGCGACCGGCTCAGGGAGGTCATGCCGGATCTCGTCACGTTGATCTGTGGCGTTGCACTGATGCTGGTCTGGGCCGGCGTCGTCGAGGCGTTCTTTTCGCAGTTTCATCAACCGGTGTTGCCTTACTCGGTGAAGATCTCTTTTGGGTGCGTCGAACTGATGTTGCTGATTCTGTTCCTGAGCCGCGGCGGACGGCGGATTGCCCCGTCCGACCCGGCCAGCGCGGCAGCTGGCGAACAAGGATTCAAATCGAGCACCTCTCGAGTGGGATGAACAAAACTCCGACGCTGAACATTCGCACGCCCGAGGGAGTGGTGTTTTCCCAGCAGCTCGCCGGTCCCATGACCCGTTTTCTCGCGTGGAGCATCGACCTGTCTCTCCTCATTGGCTTCATGATTTTGCTCAACATCCTGCTGGCGTTTTTGAGCTGGGTCAGCGCCGAGATCGCGCAGGCTCTCGGGCTGCTGATGTATTTCGCCTTCTCCATCGGCTACGGCATTTTTACGGAATGGCGCTGGCGGGGGCAGACCCTCGGGAAACGGCTCCTCCATCTTCGCGTCGTCGACGTTCACGGCCTTCGGCTCAAGATCGGCCAGGTCGTCATCCGCAACCTCCTTCGCCCTGTGGACATGCTTCCCGGCCCCTATCTGGTGGGGGGACTGGCCTGTGTGCTCAGCAACCGCTGCCAGCGTCTCGGCGATCTCGCGGCGAATACGGTCGTCGTTCGGATTCCCAATGGGATTGAACCGAACCTCGATCAATTGGCTTCCGACAAGTACAATTCCATGCGCGCCCATCCCCACCTCGAAGCCCGGCTGCGCCAGCGGGTGTCACCCATCGAAGCCAGCACGGCGCTCCAGGCCATCATCCGGCGCGATCTCCTCGAACCCCGCGCGCGCGTCGAATTGTTCGAGGGCCTCGCGAATCATTTCAAAGAAAAGGTGCGCTTTCCCGGCGAAGTCGCCGACGGCATCACCGACGAGCAATATGTCCGCAATGTCGTCGATTGCCTTTTCCGACCCGGTCGCAAACCACCGGGCTCGACGCGGGAGGCCCTTGACAAAACGCGCCTCGAATCTTTCCCCGCCGAAATCGGAACGCCGGCGCCGGGCAAAACTTATGAGTCGAGCTGAACAGGATGCAGGGCCAGCCCAGGGAGAAATCGTTGCCCGTCATCATGCCACCGGTGAATCCCTCCGGGTCGCCTGGAGGGACGGCGTTCTGACTTCGGTCGAGGCGGCAACGGCATCGCCCGGCGGGCGTTGGATTGCTCCCGCCCTGGTCGATCTTCAGGTGAACGGTTTTGCGGGAGTGGATTTTCAACAGGACGCCCTCACCTTGGACCAACTCGTCACGGCCGTTGCCGGTCTGCGCGCCGCAGGTTGCGCCCGTTTTCTTTTGACGCTCGTGACGGATGGATGGCCGCAGTTGATGGGACGGCTTCGCGCCATACGGCGGCTTCGCGAAAATTCCGCAATGCTGCAGTCGGCGATCGTGGGTTGGCATGTGGAAGGCCCGTTTCTTTCGCCGCTCACTGGATTTTGCGGGGCGCACGATCCGAAGTGCATGTGCGATCCCACCTCTGACCATATTCGGGAGCTCCGCGAAGTCACGGGTGCGGACCTCGTGCTGCTGACGCTGGCGCCGGAACGCCATGGCGCGCTGAATGCCATCGAACTCGCCTCGTCGCTCGGCATCCAGGTCAGCCTCGGCCATACGGATGCCTCGACCGATATTTTGCTGCGGGCCATCCGTGCCGGAGCCATTGCGTTCACCCACCTGGGCAATGGCTGTCCTCGCGAACTCGATCGGCACGGCAACATTCTCTGGCGTGTTTTGGATCTGCCCCCGCATTTTCATGTCAGCCTCATTCCGGACGGCATCCATGTACCGCCCGAATTCCTTCGGGTGGTTCACCGGCTGCGCGGCGCTTCGATTTTTCATGTCAGCGACGCGATGGCCGCAGCGGGGGCGCCGCCGGGACGGCATCCGCTGGGTCGTCTGGAACTCGAGGTGGGCGCCGATCAAATCGTTCGTTTTCCCGGCGGTACCCAGTTCGCAGGCTCCGCGCTGCGACCGATCGAGGGCGTTTTTCGAGCGGCGACGATGTTGCAGTGCGGATGGCAGAACGCATGGAAATATTTTTCTGAAATTCCCGCCCGATTGCTTCTGCTTCCCTGTGAACTGCGCGCCGGCGCCGCCGCCAATTTTTGCGTGATCGAAGAGGGGGAGGATCCATTGAGCCCGGATCCATCGAAAGTTGTCACTGTCTCCGCCCGCGCGCCCACCTTATCCCGTTGGCGCTAACCCGGCCGGGCCGGAACGGGGAAGTGCGCACGTTGCCCGGTTTGGTGTCCACCCTTTAGGGTGTCGGGCGATGGGATAGGACGGTTCGGACACCCTAAAGGGTGGACACCGA
>JBEEGQ010000072.1:0-12861 GCA_041166945.1 Verrucomicrobiota bacterium | reverse complement strand
CCGGACTGGCCGGCATGACCCGGTACGGGTTCGGCTTCATTATTTTTCCGGTGATGCTCTACGTCGGCTCGCTGACCACGCCGCGGCGGCTGGCGATGGCGGGAGTGGCGGCGGCCACGTTTGCGGTGATGACGGCGCCGTGGGTGATCCGGAATTTCATGCTCAGCGGCGCGCCCTTTGGGACGGCGGGGTATGCGGTGATCGAGAACACGGATTTGTTCCAGGAATTCGCGCTGCAACGCAGTCTGCACCCGGACCTGAGCCTGGTGAATGGCGGGATGCTGTGGCACAAGCTGCTGGTGGGAATACGGGAGGTGCTGGAAAAGGATTTGCCGCGCCTGGGCGGGAGCTGGGTGAGCGCCTTTTTCCTGGTGGGATTGATGGTGCCATTTCGCCGGACAGTGCTGCTCCGTTTGCGAACCTTCCTGGTGGTCAGCCTTGCCTTGATGATGGTGGTGCAGGTGATGGGACGGACCGGGATGAGCGGGGAATCCCCGGAATTGACCTCCGAAAATTTACTGGTGGTGCTGGCGCCGGCGGTCTTCCTGTTTGGCGTCAGCCTTTTCTTTGTGTTGTTAGAGCAGTTTGGCCTTTCGCTGCCGGCACTGCGGATGATCGCGGTGGGCGTTTTCGTGGCGGTATCGAGCGCGCCCCTTATTTTTTCACTCGTGATGCCCGAGCGGAGCCGGCTGGCGTATCCGCCCTATTATCCTCCGTATATCCAGGAAAAATCAGCATGGATTGCCGAGGACGGCCTCATTATGAGCGATGTCCCATGGGCGGTGGCCTGGTATGGACACCGACAAAGTGTTTGGTTGAGCCTCAAGTTTCGGGACGAGGCTTCGATAAGATTAAGGAACGATTTCGCTGCAATGAACCAGGCTGGCAAGACCATACGCGGACTTTACCTGTCGCCCCGGATGTTTAAATCCGTGCCGACCGAGCCGTTGCGCGACTGGGTGAAGCGCGGCGAGAAGGTGGAAAAATGGGAGCCATACGCCGGCGACTGGGAAGGATTTGTACTTTTGGGTGCGCTGTTGTTCCGGCAGATCCCGGAAGGCTTCAGTTTGAACAAGGCGCCGTTTGGGCCGCCATATGATCCTTTACCGGAACTATTCCTAACAGATTCTGAACGTCCAGCCGGGAAATCAATCAAAGCAAAGTGACCCAATCGATTTCGGCACAGATCATGGTTGCACAGCGGCGGTGGCTGGGCCCGTGAGGTGCGCGGGATCGGCGTATGATGCGGCATATGATGAATTGGCGGCAGGTTGAATTTGCGTTTGACAACCCCCGGGCCTGTTCATACAAACCCGGGCAAATCGCCAAGTCGCGCGCGCAGAATGAGTTGGAAACACGGTACTTAAATATGAAGAAAATCATTGCCTCGGTCGGAATGGTTGCCGTCGGTGCGTCAGGTCTCCATGCCGCAAATTATGGAGATCTGGATGCCGAGCAGACATCGAAACGTTGGAGCGTCTCAGCCGCTGTCCGGGGCTTTTACGACGACAATTACACCACGCGTCCCTCCGGACCTTTGAAGCGGGACAGCTTCGGTTTCGAAGTCAGTCCCTCCGCCTCCTTCAATCTCCCGATGGAGACCAGTTTTGTGGGTCTCACCTACATTTATACCCTCTCCTATTACGAGGATCGGCCCAGCCATAAATTCGACCAGACCCACGACGTCCGGCTGAATCTGGATCACCGGTTCAACGAGCGGAACCACATCAATCTCACCGATCAATTCGTTTATTCCATCGAGCCCACGCTCCTCGACCAGGGTGGAACCGTCACCGCACCGCTTCGTTCCGACGCCGAGGGCTTTCATAATCGGGCCGCTCTGACGTTTGACACGCAGTTGACCCCTGTCTGGGCTCTGTTGCTCGGCTACGAGAATAATTACTACGATTATCGCGATAACGGCCCGGGCAGTTACTCCGCCCTGCTCGATCGCGATGAACACCTGTTCCGCATCGATCCCCGTTATGTGCTCTCGCCCAACACGGTGCTCTTTGTCGGGTACCAGTTCGGATATGTGGATTATCTGAGCAACGACCCGATCGCCTTCGGGAGCGCGGTCACGGGCTCGGACCGGGATAATTACTCGCACTACGCCTATGTCGGCGCGGAGCATAAGTTCACCTCCACGCTGTCGGCCGAGGGCCGGTTGGGCGCGCAGTTCATCACTTACAATAAGCTGGATCAGGACACCACCTCGCCCTACCTCGATGTGTTCGGCACCTATCGATATCGCCCCGGCAGCTACCTGAAAGCGGGCGTCAAATATACTCACAATGCGACGGACGTCGGCGCGGGCACGATGGATCCCAATAATGTCACGCTCGACCAGGAAACGGCCACCCTTTACCTCTCGGTGAGCCATAAAATCACCGCGATGCTCACCGCCGGCCTGTTGATTCAATATCAGCATTCCATCTACAACGGCGGCGAATTCGATGGCGATGCCGATGATTACCTCAGCAGCGCGCTGACCGTCTCGTATAAATTCAACCGGCACTGGTCGGTCGAAGGCAGCTACTATTTTGATCACCTGTCGTCGAGTGTCGATGGACGGGACTTCACCCGCAACCGTGTCCTGGCCGGAGTCCGTGGCACTTATTGAGCAACACGCCTTAACCCCCATGGGAGGCAGGAGAAACACCTCGCCTCCTTTTTTTACGTATGGAAGCAACGAAGAACTTTGACGCGCCCGAGATAAAACTCCATTTCCTGGATTATTGGCGGATCATTCGCATTCGCAAAACCGTCATCCTCGCCGTCTTCCTGCTCGTTGCCATCACCACGACGCTCGTCACCTTCATCCTGCCGCCCAAATACGCCAGCACGGTGCGCATCGCCGTTGAAAAGGACGGCTCGGACATCGATTCCATCAGCGGTCCCCGCAACTCCGGCGGATTCGACCCATTTTGGGTGCAGACCCAATTTGAAAAAATCCAGTCGAAGCTGGTGCTTTATCAGGTCATCTCCAACTTGGACCTGGCCAAACGGTGGGGTGAAAAATACAAGGCCGGCGAACTGACGCTGCCCATCGCCTACAACTTCCTGAAACGCGACCTCAGCGTCAGCCAGTCCCGAAATACCACCCTCATCGAAATCAAGGTCGAGAGCGACATCCCCGCCGAAGCCTCGGAGATCGCCAACAAAATCGCGGATGTCTACCGCGCCACGCGGCTGGAACGCTGGACGAAACTCTCCACCATCGGCCTCGCCAAGCTCGAAGAGGAGATGGAGCAGCACAACCGGACCATCAGCAACCTGAACTCCAGGTTGGACAAGATGCGCCAGGACCTCGGCATTTCAGACTTGGAAGCCTCGGATTCCCGCTCGAAGAGCATCGAACAGGAGACCGTCGTCAAAAATGAAACCGAGCGCATCATGGCCCAGCGTGAGTATGACCAACTGGCCACCATGTATTCGGCCCTCACCAATTGCACACCGGCCGAATTGAGACGCACAATTGCAACGGTGAGTCCTGACAACCTGCTTCAGCAACTGCTCCAGGATCAAAACAGCGAGGCGCAGAAATTTGTCACCGCGCGTCACGACTACGGTCCCGATCACGCCATGGTTCGCGGGATTCAGGACAAGCTTTCCCTCCTCAATACACAGGTCACCGATCGCGTCGATGGCATCGTCAACGGTTTGAAACTCAAAGCCGAGTCCCAAAAGGCCGCGGTGGACCGCTTGACCTCCGAGGTGTACCGCGCCCGCACCAATGATGCCCGGCAGGCGGAAATTCGCCGGCCCTACCAGCAAATCAAACGCGATCTGGAAACCGCCCTCGGCGTGCGCGAACGACTTTATGGACGTGTCTGGCAGGAAAAGGTGGACCAGGCCATGCCTCGCGAAGCCATCGTCGAAATCATCGACAAGGCCGAAGCAATCGATCGCCCCGTCAAACCGAACAAGGCCCTCAATATTTTCATCGGAGTTGTCATCGGCCTTGCCATCGGCATCGGCCTCGCCTTCTTCATCGAATACCTCGACACCAGCGTCAAGACCATCGATGACGTCGAACGCGCCCTCCAGGCCCCCGTCCTCGGCGTCATTCCGCAGAATGTCGGCTACCTCATATCCGAAGGTCCCGACAGTCCCCACGCTGAGGCATACCGCGTTCTGCGCACCAACATCATGTTTTCGCAGAAGGATCCCAAGCTGAACACCATCACCGTCGTGTCCGGTGGCGCCGGCGAAGGCAAATCGACCACGATTTTCAACCTCGCCACCGTCTTTGCCCAAAACGGATCCAGGGTGCTCGTTGTGGACTCCGACCTCCGCCGTCCCAGCATTCACAAGATCCTCAAGATCTCGAATTCCATCGGGCTCACGAACTTCCTGCTCAAACAAAACACCCTCGAGGAGGTCATCCAGACCACCCCGCTCGCGACCCTGGATTTTCTGCCGTCCGGCAAGCTGCCCAGCAGTTCGATGGGCGTTCTGAGCAGCGCGCAGATGAAGGACCTGATCCGCGACCTCAAACGCCGGTACGATTACGTTTTCTTCGACTCACCCCCCATCATGGGTGTCAGCGACGCCTCCATCCTCGCCAGCGAAGTCGATTGCGTGCTGCAGGTCATCCAATATCGGCGCTATCCGCAGCCGATGACGATCCGCGCCAAGCAGATGATTGAAAAGGTCGGCGGCAATCTCCTGGGTATTGTCCTGAACAATATCAACATGGCGTCCGACGAGAACTATTATTACTACAGCGGTTACTACTACGATTATTACTCCAAGAGCGAAGACTCCAAATCCGACGCGGAGGATTCCGAAGGCAAACCATCCGATCGGGAGAATGCCGGCGTCGGGATCAAGCCCAAGTATTAAAGGTCCATTCCTGAACCTGCTTTTCACGATGACACGCGTCCCCGCAATCCGTCCGACATCCCCCATGAGATTCGCCGTCTTTCTTCCGTTCTTCCTGCTGCTGGCAGGCTGTTATTCCGATCCCAACATACCCGCCGATAAACGCGTTCAATTCCCCGGGGACGACGTGCCCACAGCGGGTGTTGTCTCCGGCACTCACACACCGGCCGTTGCTGGCACGGGAACCCCCACAGTGGTCAACCCCGGCCTGCCGCCCGTCGAAGCGGGTGTGGGCGAAGGGAGCGCCGCAGTGGCGGTGGGCGATACGCTCACCGTTTCGTTTTCTGACGCGCCGCCCGGGGCCTTTTCGCCCCCGCAAATCATCGTCAAAGTCGGGACCGAGGGCACCATTACTCTTCCGTATAATGTGACGGTCCAGGCATTGGGCAAAACCCCGACCGAGCTCGAGCGCGAAATCCGCAGTGCGTATGTGCCGAAGCTCTTTGTCAACTGCACGCCCAACGTGAAGGCGGAGGATCGTTTCTTCTTTGTGGGCGGCGAAGTGCGGGCTCCCAGCCGCCAGGCCTATACGAGCCACAGCATGACCGTGCTCCGCGCGATCACATCCGCCGGCGGATTCACGGATTTCGCCAAGAAATCAAAAATTGAAGTCCGCCGGGCCAATGGTGGTAAAACGGAATACGTGAATTACGAAAAGGCCCGCAAGGACCCGAAATTGGACCTGCCCATCTTCCCGAATGACCAAATCATCGTGCCGCGCGGACTTTGAACCGTGGTCCAGCTCCAAATCTTAAACGGTAAAATGGCCGGCACCCGATGGGTCGCCGGCCATTTGCCTTTTTCCGTGGGACGCTCCGCCTCTGACACGCTCCGTCTCGATGACGCCGGCGTCTGGGATGGGCACTGTCGATTTGAACTGCGCGATCATACCCGGTTCGCCCTGGTCTCCTCTCCGGACGCACTGACCCTCATCAACGGCCATTCCGCGGGCGAAGCGCTGCTGCGCAATGGCGACATCATCGAACTCGGCTCTCTGCGCCTCCAGTTTGGTCTCAGCCCGACCCTCCATCGCAGTCTTCGCTTTCGCGAAGCACTGACTTGGATGGCTCTCGGCCTTCTGTCTCTGACGCAAATCGCCCTCATTTACGCCCTCTCCATGGAGCTCTAACCGTAGGGGTCAGTCCCTACTATTTGAACTAATCCACAGGAGTTCCTCCAGTTTTTGACTCCATTGCCACTCTCTCCCCTCTAACTCGTCCTCCGCTATTCGAGCCCTGGTCTGTTGTAAATTGTTGTGTTCCAAGCCGGGTTGTTAAAAGGTCTCTACTACACGGTCCATCGACCCAGTTTGCCCTCCTCTCTCCTCTCTTAACGTCGCTCGGCAGCAGTTGACTGCCCGGAGGTGCACCTCGATCGAAGGATTAGTTCAAATAGTAGGGACTGACCCCTACGGATTGGTTCCTTGCGAGGCGCTTTTTAGAACGGTCAGAAACTGCTTCATCGCCGGGGACAACACCTTGTTCTTCTTATGAATCGCCGCAAGGGGCCGGAAGAATTCGGCGTCCTCAATTTTGATTTCCGCCAGGGTCTGTTTTGACACCTCCTGCGTGATGGTGCCGTGCGGCACGATGGAAATTCCCGCGTCGATTTCGGCCGCGCGTTTGACGGTTTCGATATTGTCGAATTCCATCACATGCTGCACCTCGACGCCCTGTTCCTTTAAAATCTTGTCGATGGCACGCCGCGTGGGAATGTCGGGTTCGAACCCGATGAATTTTTGTCCCTCGATTTCCTTGAGCCGGATTGTTTTTGATTTCGCGAAGGGATGCTGCGGATGGCAGATCAGCACCATCATATCCTTGCGGAGCGGAATGACTTCGAGTTTGGGGTCCTTTGCCGGATAGGCCACGAGGCCGAGGTCCACCACATTGCCGAGAACATCCTCGTAAACCTGGTTCGAGCGGCGGTATTCGACATGGACATTCACCGTGGGATAAGCCTTGAGAAACTTCTTCAGGTACGGCGGCAAATCATGGAGGCCAATGGAATAGATGGTGGCCACACGGATGGTGCCGGAGATGATGTCCTTGATTTCCTGAAGCTTGCTGAAAAGAGCGTCGTAAGTCTGGATGATCTGTTTGCTGTAATCGTAGAGCACCTGGCCTTCGCGCGTGAGACGGAACTTCTTTTTGCTCCGCTCGATCAGCAGGCTTTTGAACTGGCGCTCCAGGGAGCTGATCTGCTGGCTGACCGCGGACTGCGTGACGTCATTGATTTGGGCGGCTTTGGTAAAACTTTCGGTCTCGGCCAGATCGCAAAACACTTTTAAGCTTTCGATTTGCATAATTTATCGTCGGCAAAGCTTAATTGTCGCGCTAATGGGAAGTCAAACGCCGCAAAATGGATTAATTCCTATGAAATACCAGACCCGGCGAGCCAGGAATGCGACCCCCCTTTTCTGTCCATCGGGCCTCGCGCGTCCGCCCGCTAGTCGTGCACCGGCGATATAGCCGACCGGCCCTCCGCACTACCAAGGATTCGTCATTCCAAGCCAGCCCGGACCCGCGGGGTAAAAGGGATGGCCATAAAAAAGCTGGTTCCCAGGAGCGCGACGCGATCCCGGGAACCAGCGTGAAACAATGGAACGGGCCTGGCTTATTCCTCGCGGACGCGGAAGAAGCGTTTGGAGGCGTTCGGATTCATTGGATCGGCGAGTTCAAATCCACCGGAGACATTGGTGGTGCAACTGAGCGGCGCCCAATGGATTAGATCGCCGGACACTTCGATCAGGACCTCCTGTCCAGGAGGCCCCTTGATCGTGAAGCGGCAGGCGTGCCCGGACATGTCGGGGAGCATCGTGATTTTCAGCGACGACACCGGCACCGGAGCGAGCCGCGGGGTGATGAGAGGCGCGGGAGAAGCCACGGTGGTGCATCCGCTCGTGGTTTCTATCCAGATCGGGCCGTTAAACAACATGCCGTTGTTCAAGTTCGGGGTCGAGTCATGCGCGACCATCGTGTCCTCCTCGTTGAACCGCCAGTAAGCCGCCAATCCCGGTTCGGTGCCTGTCAGACAACCGGAGCGATTGGCCGCGATGTCGGCCTGGATTCGAGCCACGTTCCAGACGCGCATTTCATCGATGTATCCCGCAAACACCGTCTGAGGCGATGTGTTGCCGCTGGATCCGATCAGCAACGGCGTGTTGCCCGCCTTCGGATTTGTCGCGCTGGCGATCGCGCCGTCGAGGACGCCGTTTACATAGACCTTCAACTGGGCTCCATCCCAAACGCCGGCGACGTGATACCACACACCGGGTTGCAGGCTGGTGTTGCCCAGCACGGAGGACGCCGTGGAACAATTGTCCTTCGTTTGGAATCGCAATTTATTACCGCTGCTGACGCTCAATGCGTAACCGCCGACCAGAGGCGCCTCGCCCGGGCAACCTGATTTTTCAACGATGGTTTGTTCCATGTTTCCGAGTTCGCGTTTGATCAGGGCCTCCACGGTAATGGGACCGGTGATGCGAAGGCTGGCACTGTCCGGAACACTGACGCGATCATCCAACGCGTCGAACCACAGCGAATAGGGAATACTGCCGACCGCGACGCCATCGTATTCCGCTTCAGCGGTGATGTCTTCGTCCATGAAGATGGTGACGGTGGAGACGAATTTGGGTTGATCGTCGTCATCCACTTCCCATCGTTTGAAGAGCCGCCCGTTTGCCGAGGGCGGCGCCATCAATACAACCGTCGAGTAACGATTGACCACGCGGGTGAAGGTCGTGACTCCACCGAACACCCCGCCGGAATCGACGCCCGTGATCGGCACGCCATGATCCGGATCCTCGGATTTGATCTTGAGCTCGACAGTCGCGGATTCGTATTCAGCCTCCACCGTGTGATTGACATCCATCACGACATTGATGGTGAGAAGGCCGTTGGGGAAGTTATGGCCATCGACTTCCCAATGTTTGAACAGGCTTCCGTCGGGGGCCGTGGCCGGGGCGGTCAGGAACACGGAAGTGCCGGTGAGATATTCGCGCGTGAACCTCGTCGTCCCGGGTCCGTTGCCGTGGACATCCACCGGCGTGACCGGGCTAATCAACACCCCGGAGTCGGGGTCCTCGGATTTGACGGTGAGCAAGCGGGTGGGCGAATCGTATTCGGCCGTGGCAGTATGGTCTGCGCCCATCAAGACCATGATGGGATTCACGCCGAGACCCTGGGGAACGCCGTCAATTCTCCAGCGCAGGAAGATATTTCCATTGGGCGCTGTCGCCGGTGCCGTCAAGGTGACGAGCGTGCCGTTGACGTAGTGGCGGGAGAACGGAGTGGTGCCATCCGCGAGCGAAGCATTGTCCATGGGGCTCACCATGATGGGCACGCCCGAGCCGGGATTGAGGGAGTTGACAGTGAGGACGGTGGGACCCGCATACACCGCGATGGCGGTGTGGTCGGCGCCCAGCGTGACAGCGAGTGTGGCTTGACCCGCGGTCTGATTCACCCCATCCAACACCCAGCGAACGAATGTATTTCCGTTGGGAGCGGTCAGCGGCGCGGTCAGCGTGACGATCGATCCGTTGCCATAAACGCGAGTGAACAGAGTTGTCCCATTCTGGGCGCCGTTGATATCCGGGGTGCTGACCGTGATTCCCACGCCGCTCGCGGGATTGAGCGAACCGACCGTCAATGTGCGGTTGGGCGCACAAGCTCCGCCGCCATCCACACAGGTGGCAGCGAAGATATCCAGAAGGATGCAATCCACCTGCTGGAGTGCCGCGGGGCCCGTCGTGTCATCCACCACCCGGACCGTCCAATTGCCATTGGCCTGAACGCCGGATTTTCCTCCGAACGCCGAGAGGGCGTCTTCGGGGCGGAAAGTTCCCACAGCGAACGGCGTGACAGCGGGCGCCGCAGTGATCGAAATCGCTGAATCGTCGTCGAATACCGTCGGGGCCGCGCAACTGAAACCGTAGTTCATGTTCGCGCCGCCGTTGTCGGAGGTCAGGTTGACAGTGGTGCCGTCGGGGGAAATGAGCGAGATGTCGAGATCGTCGACCCGGGGATGGGTCAGGCGCATCGACACCCGCACTTTGCTGATGCCCGACGTGATGCCGGAAACCGGAATGCTAATGTCGTTGGTTCCGTTATCGATGATCTTCGACGGGAGAGTGCCGAAGAGGGGTGCGAACTGTCTGGGTTCGCAAATCGACAACGACCAGCAGATGAGCTGGCCGACATCCACCGCGAGGGTATCCTTGATCTGCAACCGCCAATTTCCGTTGACCGCCGGGCCGGATTTTCCGCTAAACGCAAAAAGCGGCTTGGGGCTCACGGCTGAATTCAACAGGGGGCCGCACACCGTTGCCACCATGCCAGTCGGGCCGGTGGGCATGAAGGCCCCGGCATACGGCGGAGAACCGGCTGACAGCGGGACGCCCGCGTCGTCGTCAAATGTAGTGGGCGTGATGCAGGTGAAGGGCGTCGGCGGCGGAGTGAAGGTGCCGAAGTCGTTGCCGACGCCCGTGGGATTCGCCGCAAGCACGACTGCGGTCCCGTCGGGCGCAATGAGAGTCAGCACCAAATCCGAAGGTAATCCATGAGCGATGCCGACAGACACAGTGACTTTGCCGATCGGAGCGATGATACCGGAGACGGGGATGATGGATTCCACGCAACCGCCCGGGCCATCCGGAATGAGGAGCGGCACTTGCGGCGAAACGGCGGTATACGGCGGGTTGGGCGCGCAGGAGCCGACTTGCAGTCGGAAAGGCACATCGAACGTGCCGTCGTTCAAGGCTGTTACCCGGAGGATGAAATTGACGAAACTTCCGCATGGGACGCTGGACGAGATGGAGACTTTGAAGGGGGTCGTGTTCGCTCCAATGCCATTTCCGGGAATATCCGGATAAGCGGACATGGACTGGACGACGGTGACGCCGGGTGTCACTGCAATGAGCTTGGCGCTGACACCGAGGAATGCGACCGGGCGGATGTTACGAAGCGTCACGTTGAGGTTGTCGCATTCATTCGGATCGAGATGGCCGTTGCCGTTGCCCGCGCTGACTTGTGCGCCCGCAAACTGGAGGCAGGGTCCGCCGCCGTCGGTGCAGGTGGCCGTGGCAATTTCCAATCCCCAGCAGACGATGGTGCCCGTGTTGCCGGCTTCGTCGTCGCGAACGCGCAGTTTCCAAAAGCCATTGCCCGATTTGCCTGTGAATGCCGCCAGGGGTTGCTCGGGACGGAACGGGCCGCCAACGACATACGGGGGAATGCCAAATGTAATTTCCGTCGCACCGGAATCGTCGAAAATCGTGGGCGTGCCGCAGGCCGTTCCGTAGTTCATGCCCCCTTCCCCGTTGTCCGACGAAAGGACAATTGTCGTTCCATCCGGGCCTTGAAGGGAGATTTCCACATTGCCGTCATTCGGATGAAGGATGTGCACGCGCGCCCGAACGGTGCTGATGGGCGCGCTCAATCCGGAGACATGAACAATCGAGTCGATGGTTCCATCGTTGTCCGGAATCGGGATGGGAAAAACATCCAGGGAATCGAAACGCATCAACGGACCCGGCGTGCCTGTCACCAGGTTGAATGAGTTGGTGAACGGCCCGGCATTGGCAGTGGCCCCCGTCAACTTGAGCTGGATGGTGGTGCCGCAGACAAAATCGGGACCGGTGACGATGGCGTAAGGCATGACGCTGGGCCCCGTGCCGCCCGCCGCGATATCCGGATAGAGCGACGCGACCTGGGAGACCGTCACGCCCGGAGTCGAACTGGAAAGAGTGGCGGAAATGCCAACGACGTTCGCGTTGCCGCGATTGATGAGGGTGATGGTGAGATTATTGCATTCATTGAAATCGATGATGCCATTTCCATTGCCTCCCGTGACGACCACACCACCCGAGGGACCTTCGGTGAAGAGATCGATGATTCCGCCAGGACCGGCGATCGGAATTTTTGTGAAGCGCACATCGGGCTGATTGACGTGGCCCACGGACGTGTGCGGGAGCCGATTGTCGCTCCAGGTATAATAGAAGAAGCCATTGTCAGCCACGGCCGTGTCGTAGCTGCCCATGTAATAATCCGCCAAATCCAGGTTGGAGAAGCCAGGGTCCTGGTTGGTCACCGGTGGGAACGCTTCGGTGGTGATCCGGAAGCTTCGGGTGCCGCCGAACGTCGCAGATCCTGCTGTGATGGTGGCGATGCGGCCGAACGTATCGATGTTGATGTTTCGCGGGTCGCGGCGGCGATCGTAGAAGCCGACGAACAGCTTTGTTCCATCCGGGGTCACTGCCAGCGAAGGGCCGTATTGATCATTCAGGCCTGAATCATCATTCACGCGACCTCCAACGGTTCCGAGCACTGGGGCCCACGTCGTGCCGTTGTTGGCGGATTGGAGAAGGAAAACATCCGCCTTGTCACCTGCCGCCGCCGCCCGATCGTTGAACGCGACATAAAGGCTGTTGGCGACAACCGGGTTGGCCGCTGCCTGCGGGAACGAATTCCAGCGGAAGCCGCTCTGCATTCGAAGATCCCCATCCAGAAAAACGTTGGCCACGTTCAGGGTGGCTACCGTCACCGCCGGAGCAAAGGTGTCCCCGTTGTTTAGGGACCGGCGCATCTTGATGGTATTGGGCGTTGCTCCAACGGTGGTTTGCTCCAGCCAAAACACATAGACGTCGTGATTGGCCCCCACAACGACAACGGGCGCGTTGACGTTTCCCCCGGCGCCCACGGCCGCGATCGGAGAACTCATCGAGAGCGAGAAGCTGTTGGCGCCATCCAGGGACCGCGAGAACCAGATGGAGCTGCCGGCGGGCGAATTGGAACTCCACGCGAGGTAAACCAGGCCTTGACCCAGCACCACGCCCGGAAAATTGTCCACGGCGAGCGAAGGCCGCTGGATCCGGGAGCCCACTGGTCCACCTTCGGCCGCGACCACCATCCCCATGAAATTCGCGACAAAGGGCATTCCGTTGTTCAGGAAACGATAAACCAAAATATTCGTCGG
>JBEEGQ010000071.1:0-5786 GCA_041166945.1 Verrucomicrobiota bacterium | reverse complement strand
GCCGGACAATCCGGGGGCCACAATTCGATGCGCCCTCGAGAGCCTGGCGCTGCTTTACCGTCGGACACTTCGCGAACTGGAGGCATTGCTCGGGGCGAAAATTAAACGGCTGCACATCGTCGGGGGCGGCAGCCGCAATTCGTTATTGAATCAGTTCACGGCCAGCGCACTCGCTATTCCAGTGCACGCCGGCCCCATCGAGGCAACCGCTCTCGGCAACGTCGCCGTCCAAGCTATCGCCCTCGGCCATCTTCCATCCATTCAAGCCGCGCGGGAAATTATCCGCTCCAGCAGCGAGATCCGGATCTTTCATCCCCGGGATGTCAGCGATTGGAACGAGCAAGCCGTGCACTTCGAGGCCTTGTATTCAACCGATTCGCAGGCTTCGTGAGAAGGGGCCGGCGTTTACAGCTTGTGCCCCGCCGGCTTTATCGAAACTCTGCGCGCGCATCAAAATCCTCAACCCTCCGGCTCAAAACTGCCGCTCCGAACTTATGAAAAGCATCGCAACCTGGTCCGCCTGCGTTTGCTGGTTCGCGTCGACGCTCACTGCTTCGGGAGCGGCGGAGATTCGAACGATCGTGGTCACAAACGATTGGGTTCTCGAAAAAGATACACCCCTTGAAGCGCGCCTCGTGGTTCGCTCGAGCCATGTGACCATCGATGGCAACGGCAGTACTCTCCAGGGACCAGGGCATGGTGAGGATTTAAAATCGTTCGCCGATGCCGGCGCCGGCATTCGCATCGAAGGTTGCGTCGATGTCACCATTCGAAACCTGAAAGTCCGCGGCTTTGCGACGGGGCTGATCGCGCGTGATTCCCGGGCGCTCCTCGTTGAAGGATGCGATTTCTCGGACAACTATCACAACCCGAGGCATGGCTGGGGCGAGCTGCCCGCCCGGGGCGGTTTGCTGCTCGAGCGCGTTCAGCACAGCGTCATCCGCACCACCAAAGCCAACCGGGTCTGGGATGGATTGCACCTCCTCGAGTCGGACGACAACCTGGTTGAAGACAATGATTTTGCCCATTGCTCCAACACATGCGCGAAGCTGTGGCGCGCATTACGCAACCGATTCCTGAGGAACAACCTCTCCTACGGCATTCGCATCGATCGCGCCGCCGGGGAAGTGCATGCGCGCGATTCCACCTCGGTGTTGATCGAGAGCGGCTCGGACGGAAATTACTGGTTTCGTAACGACATCACCCAGGGCGGCGACGGCATCTTTATCCGGGTCCTCAATGGCTGGGTCTCGCGTGGCAATATTTTCGTCGAGAACGACACGTCATACGCCAACAACAACTGCATCGAATCGTGGAGCCCGGGTAACATTTATATTCGCAACAAGGCGAACCATGGCAGTTACGGTTTCTGGCTTGGGGGCAGCGACCAGACGGTGCTGATCGGCAATGAAGCCGCATTCAATGGCCAGACAAACGCCAATCATAACGCGCCAGAAGCCGGCTTCGGCCACGGCGGCATCGTCATCGTCGGCGGCCCGTCCAGTCACACCGTTCTCAGCGGCAACTGGTGCCACCACAATAACGGGGGCGGGATCGTCTTCCGCGGCGACGCCGGTTCGAAGGGCGCCCGCTGGAAAACTCACCATTGGATCGTTCAACAGAATCGGCTCGAGGAAAATCGCTGGGGCATCTGGGGGCGATGGGGCGATGAAATCTGGCTCGCTCAAAATAGATTCACCAACAACAGCGTCGCCCGTTTTTTGGCTGACTCGACTCAGCTTCATGAACTCCCGGATGATCCTGCGGCCACGAGGGCGCCGCAGGTAAGGTTGTCGGGCCCTGACCGCGGCATCGCGGGCGTTCCCGTCCATTTCGACGCCGGCTCAAGCCGCGATCCGGACGGACGCCTCCTTCATTTCCGCTGGACCGCCGGAGACGCCACGGGCGAACAGGCGGTCTTCGATCACACTTTTGCACAGCCCGGATTTTATCGACTGGGATTGACCGTCGATAACGGCGCGCTGGCCGACCTGGCATGGCGCGACTTGCTCGTCACTGAGCCTGTCAAAAATGAAATCGGGACGGAGAATCACGCGGACCAATGGGGATTCGAGCTGGAGGGAAACGGCGATGGACGCGGTCGCATCCAGTTTGCTGACGATGCCGATGCAGTCGTCGGCACGGCCTCGCTGAGGTTCACTCCCAACCCTTATCCCGGACAATATGCGACCGCTATTTTTCCGAAAACCCGGGATGCCCAATGGGATTTCTCCAGCCGAAAGTCCGTGCGTTTCTGGATCCGCGCGAACAACCCCAACCTCCCCGGCTTCCAGAATGCCGGCCCGGTGATTTGGCTTTATGGCAGGGACGGGACGATCCGGCTCGAACCGGCCAAGGGACGAAATCTTTTTGGCGATCTCCCTTTTAGCGAAGCGCGATGGACATGGATGGCCGTCGAGGTGCCGCTGGCTGGCGACGATCGCTGGAGCCGGAAGGAATCCGGTAAAATCGATCTGGCTCATCTCTGCGGGCTGGGCATCGCGCTCGATTCGTGGGGCGCCGATCCATTCACGATCTGGATCGACGGCCTGAGCGTGGATTAAGCCGTTGACCGGGATGCCGCGAGTTCCACGATCTACGGGATCCCTTGGACCCGGTGCTTCTCTGCGTCTCTGTGCCTCGGTTGTTTTACTATTCGATTGGTTGCTGCAAACAGACTGAGAGAGTTTGGGGAGGTGCCGGCAGAACGCCCCCCGGTGAAATGGCTTGTCAATGCAGCGGGGCTTGGCGACCCTGCGCTCGGATGTAAAAGCCCTCGCAGCGCCGCATGTTCCAGGACCGGAACTGCACGTTCGCGGTGTCGATGGATTGGCGGGAGGGGAATTACCTGCAGCGCTTTTGATTCCTCAACCATTTATGAGCCCACTTCCATCCAACGCCCATGGCGTTGCGTCCCTTCTCAAATTTTTATTCGCCATCCTGATTCTGGCCCCGCAGATCCCCGCCGCATCCGCGGCCTCGGCAGTCATCGTGGACGCCTGGTGGACCAACCAGCGGGACGTCGATGGGGATGGATGCGTCGCCGGAACGGGGCCGGGTGAGGTGGCGCGGTTGAATTGGGATGCCAATGTGACGGGAGGCGCCGGCTCACTGACCGTATTCGAGAAGATTTACTTCAAGACGTGCGGCACTCCCAATTGGGCGTTGTTCGTAACCACCACGGCCCATGTCATCACGGGATCCGCCGCTTCCGACGCGCAGTTTTTCGATATCCCCATGGATCCCAGTTGTAACTGTTACGACTATCGCATCGAAGTTTATCGAAGCGGTCTCACGACCGCCGATAACGCGCGGGACTCCTCCAATGACGCGGAACTCGCCAATCACCGCGAGGAGTTGCTGGCACAGGATGCGGCGACCATCATGGCGACGATCGCGGATGCATGGTGGACCAACCAGCGGGACCTCGATGGCGACGGCTGCCGTGCGGGACTGACGAATGACACGGTTCAACTGAACTGGGACCCCAATGTGGCGGGCAGCAGCGGCTCGCTGACCGTTTTTGAAAGGATTTATTACAAGGCGTGCGCGAGCGCCGGCTGGACCCTTTACGCCACCTCCACCCCTCACGTCATCACCGGCGCGTCCACAGCGGACCAGCAGTTTGCGCTCATCCCCATGGATCCCAACTGCGCTTGTTATGATTATCTCATCGAGATTTATCGAGGCGGGCAGACGGCCCCCGATTACTCGCGCAGTCCCGTCAACGACCTGGATCTCGCCGCCCATCGCGAGGAGTTCGTCTCCCAGGATGTCGTCATCCTGTCTGCGACCATTCGCGACGCCTGGTGGACTTTTCAGCAGGATGCCGACGGAGACGGCTGTATGTCGGGCACCGGCGCGGGGGGAAAGGCGAGGCTCAATTTTCTTCCCGATGTCACTGGCGGCCAGGGAACATTGAGTGTGTTCGAAAAGGTTTATTTCCGGCCCTGTGCCAGCGGAGCATGGACGCTTTACGGAACCAGTTCCCTCCATCCTGTCACGGGAAGCAACTCCCTCGAGGTGCAGGTGCTGGACATCACCATGGATCCCGGCTGTGCCTGTTTCGATTATCAAATCGAAATTTACCGGAGCGGCATGGCGGAGCCCGACAATGTTCGAGGGCCCGGCAACGACCTCGACCTGGCGTTTCATCGCGAAGAAAGCGTGGCGCAGGATTCGCCATTCACAGCCACGGCGACCATCGCAGACGCGTGGTGGACCAACCAGCGCGATGCCGATTCGGATGGCTGTTACGCAGGCACGGGAGCCGGAGGCACCGCGCGCCTGAACTGGGACCCTAATGTGTCCAGCACGAATGGAACGCTCGTTGTTTTTGAAAAAATTTATTTTAAGCCTTGTGCGAGCAACGTTTGGTATCTCTTCACGACCAACGCCGCCCACACCATCACCAACAATGATCCGGGAGATCATCAGTTTGTGGACATCCCGATGGATCCCAACTGCAGTTGCTACGATTATCAGATCATCATTTTCCGGATGGGGGCGGTCGTCGAGGATGATACCCGCGATTCCGGAAACGACCCCGATCTGTTGCACCATCATGAAGAGTTGCTGGCGACGGATGATCCCGCCCGGATACGCATCGAGCCGCTGGTGTTCTCCGTGAATTGCGACATCGCCGGGCCGATGGGATCTCCAGCATTCAGTCCGGCGGCCGCGCCGGCCCCGTCTGACGGCGGCGCGACAAACGGCGCCTTGCAAAGGCGGGTGTCGAGAACAAAACCCGTGCGGAGCATCGTCGGCGAGCACTTCGAGCCGCACGTGATCACGGTCAAGTTCCGCGAGGGATCGAGGATTCGCGCGCGAAACCAGGCGCTCACCAACCTCGGTCCGGCAGAGCTTGAAGCGGCCAGAAATCTTTTGTCACGCCTGGATGGGGCGCGTTGGCGGCAGTCTCATTCATTGCCGGAGGAAAGAATCGATCAGCTTCGCCAAACGGCCCAGCGCCGGCTGCACCGGGAACTTGCCGATCTGAACCTGCAGCTGGATTTGGTGCTTCCTGCGGGAACGGATGCGGGTTCGGTGCTCGATGCTCTGAACGGCCTGGAGTTTGTCGAACTGGCACAGCCCATCCCGAAGCCGGTCCGGCCTCCGGTTCCTCCCGACCTTCAACTGTTTCAGGCTTACCTCCTGGCTCCGCCCAATGGCATCGACGCCTTCGGCGCATGGACATCCCTGGGATGCCGCGGCGCTGGAATCCGGATCGCAGACGTCGAGTATTCCTTCCGCGTGAGCCACCAGGATCTTCCGCTCGTCACCCTCGTGGGATATCCCCCGACCGATCCCCCCGGGTTGGGCTCGGATGGCAGCGACCACGGCACTGCCGTCCTGGGACAATTGTCGGCGCGCGACAATGGATTCGGCATTACTGGCATCGCGCCGGAATCGAGCCTCTATTTTTCCGGAACCTGGGGAGCCGGCTCGTGGCTGGTAGGTGATGCGATTCTATCCGCCGCGGCCGCCTTGCGCCCGGGGGATGTCATCTTGATCGAGCAGCAGACCTACGGCCCCAATTATCCATGCGCCGCTTCGGACCAGTGCGGCTTGATACCCGTTGAATGGTTTTCACCCTGGTACGACGCGATTCAGACCGCCGTCGGAAACGGCATTGTGGTCGTCGAAGCGGCGGGCAACGGCGGACAAGACCTCGACGACCCGATTTATTCGACCGGCAACTCAGGCCATTGGCCGTTTCTGCCCGAAAACGACTCTGGCGCGATCCTCGTCGGCGCCGGATGCGCACCGCCGTTTTTTGGCGGATC
>JBEEGQ010000070.1:0-9361 GCA_041166945.1 Verrucomicrobiota bacterium | reverse complement strand
AGCCGGTGGTGTTGACGTTGGCCAGGTTGTTGGCGATGACGTCGAGGTTCAATTGCTGGGATTGCATCCCCGCGGCCGATGAATAAAGAGCGCGCAACATTTTATGGGTTAGTTGGGATTGCCGAGTTCAGTGATGGCGCGGCCCATCCGCTCGTCCTGAGCCTGGATCACGCGTTGGTTGGCTTCATACATCCGCATCGAAGTGATGAGGTGCGCCATCTCCGTTGCGGCCGATGTGTTCGCCCCCTCCAGGTAACCCTGGCGGAATAAAGTCTCCGCGTCCGTTTTCTTCAAATTGACATTGGTCGCCAAAAAACAGCCGTGGCTGATCGGCGTGAGCAGATTCGGCTGGGCAAAATCCACGGCCTTCAGAGTCCCTTTGATGTCTGCGCCCTGGCTGACTTCACCGGTGGCCGAGATGCTGATGGGCGTGTGGTTGTTGAAATCGAGCTGGATGGGACCCGATTCGCCAAGCACTGCGAATCCTTGTTTCGTCACCAGCTGTCCCGTGGCGCTGATATGAAGTTCACCATCGCGGGTATAGGCGGTCTGGCCATCGGCCAGCTGCACGGGCAGGAAGCCGCGTCCTTCGAGGGCCACGTCGGTAGGCACGCCGGTGGCTTTGAGTTCGCCGGGATGAAAATTGGTGGCGGCATTTCCCTGTGGCAGCGAGAAATGTTCCTGGCCGCTTCCCGGCACCGGCATCCGGCCTGCCTGCACTGCGGCGAATGAGAGATCCTGCTTCTTGTAACCGGGGATTGAGCTGGCCGCGAGATTCTCGGCGATCATTTCCTGCCAGCGCGAACTCGCATTCAGCGCCGCCGCCGCCTGGTAAAGGCTGACATTCATCGAAGGCGAGCTGAGCACGGGATATGCCAGCGGGAAAAAAGTGCGGGTTATGGGCAATTCAAGGTGATCGGCGGCGCAACAGGGAATCCCTTTCACCAACCGCGGCAGAAAACTCCAGGAGCGCCACGCAAAGATTGAAAGTTTCGCCGCATCCCAAAAGGATTCTGTCAGGACGGGGCCGGGACGGCCCGTCCCCGCGTGATTCTAAAAGAGAAACGGGCGGTCCATTCCCAAGTGATAGTAAGCAGCAAACGGGGACGGGCCGTCCCCGCCCCGTCCCGATCTCCGATCGAAAAAAACGGATGGATATAATTTCCGATCGCAGCGGAGAAGTTTTCCGATTCCGGGCAATTCCGGGACGGAGCGGCCAGTGGAGCGCGAAATTTTCCCTGATTTTACCGCTTTTTGCCTGATATGTGCCCTTCTTTGCCGGCTGGCACAGGCGGTGCTAACCCTCCGACCGGACAGAATAAAACTATGAAGACCATGACGATTGCCGAACCGAAGAAGCAGGAATTGAACGACAATGGCGGACGGACCCGTGGGAATGAGCCGGGCGTGCTGCGCCTCCCCGGTGGCTTGCTCGGCTTCGAGCAGGCGAAGAACTATATCTTGTTAGGCAGCCCGGAGGAGGCCCCGTTTCTGCGGCTTCAAATGAATGAGGAACCCCGGCTGGCATTTCTAGCCATCGAGCCGTCCGTCGCGGTCGACGGTTATCAACCCGACCTGAGCGACGAAGACACGGAATTTCTGGCGCTGGAAAAACCGGAGGACGCCTTGCTCTTCAACATCGTGACGCTGCATCGCGATGGGACCGCCACGGTCAATCTGAAAGGGCCCATCGTCGTGAACCGCCGGACGCTGATCGGGAGACAAATCATTCCGTTGAACTCGGCGGAGTATTCCCTGCAACACGCCCTCGGGCCCATGGCCCCGAAGATTTGCGCCTGAGCCAACCGGCAAAACGCCCCGGCCGCCATGCGAGGATCCGCGATTGAGAATCGATTTTTCGTCAACGTGCCTGGGTGCTGAACCACCCGTAAAAGACATGCGACAAAACTGAAACACTAAGAACACACAACATCTATGGTCATCAACACCAACATTCAGGCGCTATCGGCATCTGCCAGCCTGCAGACCAGCCAGGCGATGCTGGCGAAATCGCTCAACCGGCTCAGCTCCGGCTCGCGCATCACCAACCCTTCCGATGACGCCGCCGGGGTCGCTGTGGCGATGCGCCTGGACAGCCAGATCAAGCGCACCGACGCCGCCAAAACCAACGTCATCAATGCGATCTCGTTCACCCAAACGCAGGATGGTTACCTGAAAAAGATCGCGAAGGCGCTGGATCGAATGAGTGAGCTGACGCTGCTCGCGCAGGATGTGACCAAAGGAGATTCCGACCGGTCCCTGTATAACACCGAATTCTCGCAGCTCAGCGCGTATGTCAACAACTCGGCGACCAAGGAATTCAACGGCGTCAGCCTGTTTGCCGCCGCGACATTGAACGTCACGCTCGACTCGGAGGGCAACACGTTTGCCATGTCCGGAATCAACCTCGGCACAACGGCTTACACCGCCGCCCTCGGCGCCTCGGTGTCCACGACCGCTGCGGCACTGGCGGCACTGACGGTGGTCAAGACGGCCATTTCCCAACTGGCCTCCGACCGCGCCACCATCGGCGCCTATCAATCCCGGCTCAATTTCACGTCCGAGGAACTGACGGTGAGCAAGGAGAACCTGAGCGCTGCCAGTTCGCGCATTCAGGACACCGACGTCGCTGAAGAAGCCACGCAATACGCGCGCTTCAACATCCTAGTTCAATCCGGAACAGCGATGCTCGCGCAAGCCAACGCGCTGCCCCAAAGCGCCCTCCGGCTGTTGCAATAATCCAAAAATTTGGCGGGCCCGGCGCGTGATTGACACCGCCGGTCTCGCCTTCGCATGGATGCGGTCATCGATCTCTCCCACTAATTCCGCCATGAAGGCGGAACGGGAGGGATTGGTGATTTTTGTCCCAGGACCAGCCGGGGCAAAGTTTCCCGCCGCAACCTGCGCGCACCGGAGAAACCCATGATCACCTTTAAACAAGCCGAGCCGGATTTCACCGATGGCGGTTTATGGACGCCGCAGACCTCGATGCTCAACAGCATCCATCGGTGGGTGCAGGACTGTGCTTTTCATCCGGCCAGGGCGTTGAGCATCGATCGGAACCCGACCCTGGATTCCATTTTGCGCCAGAAATGGCCCAGTCTGAAAATCGAGTGCGCCATTCATCCTGAGCATGATGTCCAGGATCTGCGCGCCTTCGCCGATGAGGCATTCGGACTGGCGTATTCGCATCAGGTCCTCGAGCACGTTCCCAAACCCTGGCTCGCGGCGCACGAATTGGTGCGCGTGCTTGAGCCGGGCGGCATCGGCCTCCACACCACCTGCGCCTACAACCCGCGGCACGGCCCGCCGGCGTTCAATGATTATTACCGGTTCCTGCCCGACGGCCTCGCGATGTTGTTCGACGGGGTGGACATCCTGATCAAAGGCGGCTGGGGCAACCGACAGGCGCTGCTTTACAACCTCGCAATCGATGACGGCCATGGCTCATTGGGCGGACGGCGCTTTCATAAATCCGTCGCCGAAGCCAACGACGAGAATCATCCCTGGGTGACGTGGGTGATGTTCCAAAAGAAATTGATCTCATGAGCGACACCCCTGCCCCGCCGGTTGTGCCAGCCAGCCGACGACCGGTAAAACACATCGTCATCTCAGGCACCAATTTTTGGAATCCCGGCGATGACTTTGTCCGCGATGGGGTTATTCGGATCCTGAGAAATGTCTTTCCGGGAACCGCGTTGAATTTTTTATTTTACAATTTCAATGCCGACTTTTTTCCCCAGGACAAGTTCGCGGGGATCGGAAATTTCGTCTCGCGCGGCGATCTCGATCGCTACCGGGATTCCATCGATGCCGTGGTGATTGCCGGGCTGTCGGCGGGGGATGAAATCAAGGATCTTTACCGCTGGATACTGTCGAACGGGCTGGAGGAACGCGTCTGGCTCATAGGGGCGGGCTACGAAAACAATTACGTCGCGGAACACATCGGCCAGGAGCCGGAGGCCTCGATTTTCAAGAAGGCGCGCCTGGTCATCGGACGCACGGCAAAAACCCCGGGCTTCCTTTCGTCACTGGGCACCCCGTATCAACACCTGAATTGCCCTGCGATTCTTTCCGTGCCCGACGTGAAATCAATTCCGCCGCGCCGGAAGATTGAGCGCATCGGTTTCTCCATCCAGCTGCCTCACGATGAAGGATTGCTGAACCATTCCTGCGCGCGGCAGCAATACGAGCTTGCCGTGTCACTGCTTCAGGAGCTTTCCCAGCGTTTCGCTGTCGAGGTCATCGCCCATCATAAGACCGAATATTATCATTTTCTCGAACTGCTGAAGGGCCGCGACATCCCGGTTCTTTTTTCATCGTTCTACCAGGATTTGTCGGGATTTTATCGGGAGCTGGACCTGGTGGTGACGACGCGATTGCACGCCAGCCTGTTCGCCAACGGCCACGGCATCCCGGGCATCATCATCAATGACACGGATCGCCACACACATACCCTGGATGGGTTTCCGCATTCGACATGGGTGAACACCCGTGAAGCCTTCGACCGCGAATTCCAGCGGCTCTGCCAGGCTGATCTCCAAAAAATCTCGGCTGAATCCAAAGCATTCAAGGAATGCCTGCTTCAAAAATATGTCGCGGCGCTGTCGCCGCTCCGGAATTCGTCCGCACAGGAGCTCGCAGGCGCCCCTGCGCACAAGGTTTCCTACCAGTTTGATTCAGAGCTCAAGGAACAAGCCCTGGTCCGGCAACTGGTCGCGCCGGGGATGACCGCCTTTGATGTCGGGGCCAACATCGGGAAATATACAAAATTATTCAGCCTGCTGGTGGGTGATACAGGCAAGGTATTCGCGTTTGAACCGGCGCCCGTCTCGTTCCAGCGCATCACCTCGCTGGCGGCCGCGGAAAATCTGACCAACGTCACGCCTGTCCATCGCGCAGTGTGCGAGCGCGAAGGACGGATCACATTGCACCAGTTTCCCGAGGAATATTCGTCGTGGAACAGTCTTGGGCGGCCTGAAATGGAAGACCCGCGGGATCCATCCCGGCTCGTGCCCATCGTTGGCACGGTGGATGTGGAAGCCACGACCCTGGATGGGTTCTGCCGCCAGCATGGCATCGAGCAAATCGATTATTTGAAACTGGACGTGGAGGGAGCGGAGCTGCGGGCGCTCGAAGGAGCACGGCAATTGTTGCAGAGAAAGGCCGTTCGCTATCTGCAATTCGAGATCTCGCAAAAAATGCTCGAAGGCCTCAACACTCGCGCACGGCCGGTGTTCGATTTCCTCGCGCAAGCCGGCTATGAATGTCGCGCGATCACCAGCGAGGGCCGAATCGGCGGGCAGGTCACCGATTCGTCGGCCTTCTATGAGAATTACATCGCGATTCCCGCAGCGCCGCTCGCGCCAGCCCGGGATCTTGCCGATCCGCTTCCCATCCATTTTTTTACGATCGTGCTGAATGGACAGCCATTCATCCGGCATCACATCGATGTCCTGCGACAGCTTCCGTTTCGATGGCACTGGCACATCGTTGAAGGGGTCGCAGACCTCACCCACGATACAGCCTGGAGCAAGGCCCTGGGCGGACGCATCACGCCGCAAATCCACCGGGATGGACTGAGCAACGATGGAACCACAGAATATCTCGATGAGCTGGCGCGAAAATTTCCCGGCCAGGTGACCGTGCACCGAAAGGCGCCGGGAACGTTCTGGGATGGGAAACTCGAGATGGTCAACGCGCCGTTGTTGGAGATCCGCGAGGACTGCCTTCTGTGGCAGCTGGATTCCGACGAGCTGTGGACAGCGGAACAGCTCACGTTTGCACGCCGGCTCTTCCTAGGGCGCCCGGACAAGACGGCGGCATTCTATCATTGCCATTATTTCGTTGGAGAAAACCTCGTCATTTCGACGCGGGACACCTACGGGAATCACACCGATTACGAATGGATCCGGACCTGGCGCTACAAGCCGGGCTGCCGGTGGGTGGCCCACGAGCCTCCGCGCCTTTGCCAGCCCGATGCCCGCGGACAACTCGCGGATCTCGCCACCCTCAATCCGTTTCGTCACAAGGAAACCGAAGCGCTGGATCTGGTCTTTCAACATTTCGCATACGTCACCGAGGCGCAGCTTCGTTTCAAGGAGACCTATTACGGTTACTCAGGCGCACTGGCCCAATGGCGCGGATTGCAGGCGCAAAAGAAATTTCCCGTCCAGCTTTCCGACCACTTTTCGTGGGTGAAAGACAAAGCGCAGGTGAACACCGTCCGCGCCGAAGGGATTGTGCCACTCGCCCGCGCCAACGCGTCTGGAGAATGGAGTTTTGACTGCAGCCAAAGTCCGCCCACGCTTTCCGAACCGGCTCCCCTCCTCCCTTTTTCGCAAAACGCGGCGGACGCCGGGACGATCCAATCACTCGCGTCCCAAGATCGCCGCGCTGTTTCGCGGACGGAAGTCCAGCCGCCACCGGTGTCGTCCAACGGCGCGCCCGACCGGGTGTTGTTTGTGCGCACGGACTCGATTGGGGACGCGGTCCTTGCCGCCTCGATGCTGCCGCACTTGCGCGCGAAATTTCCCGGAGCCCAGATCGGGGTCCTTTGTCAGGAAACCCTGGGCGAATTGTATCTCGCCTGCCCGTTCGTCGATGTCGTGATCAGCTTCGACAAGCGGCGCGCATCCGAAGACCAGGCCTATCGCGATTCGATCGTTGCGGAGATTGGCGGGTTTCGGCCTCGGATCATTCTCAACTCGACCTATTCGTCCGAGGCGCTGACAGAATTCCTGATCCATTCCCATCGCGGGCCGGAATTCATCGGGATGGACGGCGATTTATCGAACATCGGCAGCGACGATTACGAAGCCGCGCGTTCGCTCTACACGCGTTTGATTTCCAGCACAGGATCGCAAAAGACGGAGCTGGAACATCACCGCGATTTTCTGGCGGGACTGGACATTCAGGTGGAGACGCTCGAGCCACAGATTTGGATCACTCCACAGCAGGAAGCCCGCGCCGCGATGTGGTTTGAAGAGCATCAGCTGGAACCGGCCCGGACCATCGCGCTGTTTCCGGCCGCGCAACATGATTGCAAAATTTACCCGCACTTCGCGGCCGCGCTCCGCGAGTTTTCCGACTTTAAGTTCCTGATTTTCGGCGGGGCGGAGTGTGTCCCGCTCGCCGATTCCCTCTCGGCGCAACTGCCCGGTGCGTGCGTCAATCTTTGCGGCAAAACGTCTCTTCTGGAGATGGCCGCCCTCATGAGTAAATGCCGCCTCTATGTTGGGGCGGATTCGGCGGGGGCGCATATCGCCTGCGCGGTGGGACTTCAGAATGTGGTTGTCCTGGGGGGCGGCCACTTCGGGCGGTTCCTGCCCTATTCGCAGCTCACATCGGTCGCGGCGTTACCGCTGGAATGTTTCCACTGCAACTGGGCCTGTTCCTTCGAGCGAGCACATTGCGTCAAGGATCTGGCTCCCGAGGTGGTGACCCACGCCATCCGGGCAACGATGGCGGAAAGCACCACCAAGCCGCGCCTGTTTTATCAGGATGAACCGGGTTGGAAGTCCGTTCCGGGCCTGCCGCGTTGGGCGCCCGTGGATTCCGTTATTTCGACGAAACGCGTCGAACACGTTCGCGTTCCAGTCGGACCATCCATTTCGTTGCCGGCCCCCGCGACATCGAGTCCCGGCGACATCCTCATTTCCGTCCTGGTTTCCACTTACAATTCGGAGCGTTACCTGCGCGCCTGTCTTCAAGATCTCGAGGATCAAACCATCGCGCACCGCATGGAGATCATCGTGATCGACAGCGGCTCAGAACAAAACGAACGCGGCATCGTCGAGGACTTCCAGCGGCGTCACGGCAACATTGTTTATTTGCGGACCGAACGGGAGACCCTTTACGCGGCATGGAATCGCGGGGTGCGAATGGCCCGGGGCCAGTTCATTACGAATGCCAACAGCGACGATTCTCATCGCCCGGACGCCCTCGAAATCCTCGCCGCCGCGCTTCAGGAAAACCCCGAGGCCGGCCTGGCTTACGGCGATTATTTCACCAGCACGGTGCCGAACGACAGTTTTGCGAATCCGCAAGTCCTGCGGCGCATCGTGCATCCGCCCTATCATCCCGCGACACTCCTTTTTTATTGCGTGACGGGTTGTCATCCGATGTGGCGGCGCACGGTGTTCGACAAGATCGGTTTATTCGATGCGACCTATACGGCGCCGGGCGACTACGAGTTCCTGCTGCGTTTTGTGAAATCGGGCCTCCGCGCCATCCGTGTTCCGCAAGAGTTAAGTCTGTTTTACCAGAACCCTGACGGCCTCAGCTTCAAGGCGCAATCCAAAAGCGAGCAGGAGTTCAAACGTATCCAGGCGAAATATCGGGCGGAAATGCCCATCGAACGCCTCTTCAAGGTGCAAAAGGGAAATCCGGCGAGCGTTGCGAGCGCCTGGGTGGCTCTGGGCAACATGGCGATCCGCTACCAGGCACCGTGGTTCGACAACGTTAGCCAGGATCTCGATTACGCCACGACCTGTTACAACCGCGCCCTGAAATCCGATCCGCGCCATCCCGCGGCTCTGCATAATCTGGCCATCGCACGTCTGTTGCGTGGAGAAATGCGTGAGGCGGAATCGGTCCTTCAGCAATTGCCACCGGAGCAGGCCGGGACGTTGAAAGCCAATCTTCGATGCGGACATCTGGAATGGATCCACGTGGACGCCGCGCCAGCCGTCGAGCCGCTCGAGTTCAGGTCGACAGCCCCCGATTCAACCGCGGTCGCATGCTCGCCGGCGTCCAGCGTACAGCCCTCTCAATCCGGGACCGGGCTGGCGTCGCGTCAGGACCACTTTCCAGTCCGCTGGATCGCGCCGTTTTTTGCGCCCGGCCAATATGCGCGTGACGCGGTTAACCTTGTGGTCCCGTTGACCCGCAAACTGCATGTCGGCGCTCTCGACCAGAGCGAGCCCTGCTCGGAGAATATTGCAACGCGCCACGATCCGGTGACCCGGGGTGTGCTGCAAAGCGCGCTGGAAGAATTTCCGTTCATCATTGGCGGAGTGGTCATCTCGCACCGGCCTGGTGCGCAGTTCAACCGGCTGAAAGGCGCTGTCTATCATATCGGCCGCACCCTTTTTGAAACCGACACACTGCCGCAGGATTGGGTGAAGGTCTGCAACCAGATGGATGAACTCTGGGTGGCGAGCCCGTTTAACCTGGAGGCTTTTGCGGAGGCCGGCGTGGAGCGAGACAAGCTGTTTGTGATTCCTCCGGCCGTCGACACGGAACGGTTGGATGCCGGGAAGACGGAACCTTTCGCGCTTCCGAATCGCGCCGCATTCAACTTTCTGTCGGTATTTGAATGGTCGCCGCTCGCGGGATGGGACGTCCTCCTCGAGGCGTA
>JBEEGQ010000069.1:0-8560 GCA_041166945.1 Verrucomicrobiota bacterium | reverse complement strand
CGCCAGGGCAAAGCCACACAATCGAGCATTTCCAATCGCGGCGACGCCAGACGGGCGATCGATGGCAGGACGGATGGAGCCTTCAGCGCCGGCACCTCGACCCACACGGTGGAGAATGAAAAAAATCCGTGGTGGGAAGTCGATTTCGGCGCCGAGAAGCCGATCGAGAATGTGGTGGTTTGGAACCGCACCGACCCGACATTGGGCGGACGGCTCGAAGGGTTTGCCCTCATCGTGCTGGATGCAAAACGGAATGAGGTTTTCCGGAAAACCAACAACAGCGCTCCCGCGGTTAGCGCCCAGATTCAAGTGGGCGGCGCGGATTACGCCGCCTCGCTCCGGCAGGCGGCCATCCGCGCCGCCGTCGCCATGCCCCGTGATCAGCAGGCGACCTTCAACTCTCTCGCCGCCCTCGTTTCCAGGGGCCAGGACGTCACCGCCGCCGCCGCGGGCATGCGTGTTCTGCCCCGCGCCTCATGGCCCAAGGAACAATCCGCCGTCGCTGCCACCGCGCTGCTCGCCTGGGCCAAAACGGTTCCTGCCCCGCAGCGCACCGCGCAGGATTACATCGAGACGATTCAGGTCGCCGGTGACCTGTCGGGTGCGCTGCCCGCGGAAACGGCGACATCCCTTCGCAAGGAATTGCGCGGGCTCGGCGTGGCGGTGTTCGTCGTCAAGACAGTTCGCGAACAGATGCGATATGACACGCCCCGGATTGTGGTCGAAGTCGGGAAGCCATTTGAAATCCTCCTGGTGAATGAAGATTTCATGCAGCACAACCTCGCTGTCGTGAAGCCTGGCACGCGCGAGAAAGTCGGGCAGATGTCCGATACCATGCCGCCTGACAAACTGGACGATCGCGGACGGGCGTTCCTCCCCAAAACCACCGATATCATTTCCGCAACCCGTCTTCTCGATTCCGGCCAAAAAGCCACGCTCAGCTTCAGCGGGATCCAGGATGAAGGCGATTACGATTACGTCTGCACGTACCCGAATCATTGGGCTGTCATGTGGGGGCAACTGATCGTGACGAAGGACGTCGATGCTTATCTTGCCGCGCATCCCGAGGCGAAACTGCCCACCCCGGCGGCCCACGCACACGATCACTGAGCATTGAGCGTCGCGGGAAGTTTTCATCGAATGAAACCCACATCGATTCGGCTCTTCATCAAACCGGCCTGCGGCTGGTGCCACGAAGTCATGGAATGGCTCGATGCGAAGGGCATCCAGCATGAGCGCCTCAATGTCTCCGCCAACCCGGCGTTGTATCAGGAGATGATCCAGCTGTCGGGCCAGCGACTGGCGCCCGTGATCGATGTCGATGGCGAAATCCTCGCTGATTTCGGCGCCGATGAACTTCAGGTGTGGTGGAAGGAAATGGGCTTTCAACCTTCATGAGCACATGATCCCCGTCGAAGTCCCATCCTCTCCGCCCCGGGCGCGCCTTCCCGAATGGCTCCGCCTGAAGCTTCCCACGAGCGATACATTCGGAAAGACGCGCGATTTGCTGGACGGCCTCGGCCTTCACACCGTGTGCGAAAGCGCAAAATGTCCCAACCATTGGGAATGTTGGAGCAAAGGCACCGCGACATTCATGATCGCGGGCGATCGCTGCACTCGAGCTTGTGGTTTTTGCGCCGTCGCCACAGCGAAGCCGCTCGCCCTCGAGCCGGATGAGCCTCTGCGCGTTGCCGAAGCGGTGCGGCGCATGCAATTGAAACACGCGGTGATTACCGCCGTGGCCCGCGATGACCTCCAGGACGGCGGTGCTGCGCATTTCAAACAAACCATCGAGGCGGTAAGAAGCTCCAACCCGGGCATCGTCATCGAGGTGCTCGTGCCCGATTTTCTCGACTGCGATGATGCCATCGAGACGGTGCTCGCCGCGCACCCCGACATTTTCAATCACAACCTCGAAACGGTCCGGCGCCTCACGCCTCACGTTCGTCACCGCGCCACCTACGATCGGTCCCTCAATGTCCTCCGCAAGGCCCGCGAAAAGGGCGGAAATAGCATCTTCACGAAGTCCGGGCTGATGCTGGGCCTGGGGGAAACGGATACGGAGATCATCCAGGCGATGGAAGATCTGCGCGAAGCCCGGTGCGATATTTTGACGCTCGGACAATATTTGCAGCCGACCCTCCGCCATCTGCCCGTGGTGGAATATGTGGCGCCCGCGAAATTCGAGCTGTTCGCCGGGAGGGCGCGCGCTCTCGGTTTTGCGCACGTTGCGAGCGGTCCGATGGTGCGCAGCTCCTACCACGCGGATGATTTTTCCCCGGGGACCCTTTTGGAAACACGCCGGTCCTCGGTCAGATGATGTAATCGAGCGGATTGGAGTGATCGCCTTGCAGCTTGCGAACGCGCTCGCAGAGTTGGGCGAGGGTGACCCCTTCAAGAATTTTCACGATGGCATCGCGCACCTCCTGCATCACGCTGCGGATACCGCACTTCTTTTCATCCGGGCAGGAACATTTTTCGTAATACCGCTCGCTGACGCAGCTCACGGGCGCCAGAGGCCCTTCGATGTAGCGGATGACTTCCGCCAGCGTGATATGGTCGGGCGATTTCCTGAGACGATAACCTCCGGCGATGCCCCGTTTGCTTTCGACAATTCCGGCTGTCTTGAGATCATTGAGAATCTGTTCGAGGAATCGCTTCGGAATATGCTGGCGGTCGGAGATATTTTGGATGCGAACCACAGCGTCGTTTTCCACATGGTCCAAACCCAGAACGAGGAGAGCGCGAAGCGCGTATTCGCCACGAAGCGACAATTTCATTCACGCCATCATATAATCCCCATATGACAGGTCAAGAAATACGTAACTACCTTTGGACAAGGTAATTAATATAATACATAATCTCTATTGACTTAGTATAGATTTATCGGCATTCTGCCGGGGCGTTGACAGTCCAGCGCGCTTTATTAACCATTAAAACATTCGTCAGGTGCATCGAAACCATCTCGCCATGAAAACTGTTCCACTCGTCTCCCGTTCTCCCCGCATCGTTTGGCCCTCGGTCCTGGCCGTTGGCCTGACGGCGTTCTCCGCGCTGACGCTCCGCGCGGACGATGATTCCGCCGAGACCATCAAGGCGCTCCGGCAGCGGCTCGAAGAACTGGACGCGAAGGTCCGCAACCTCGAACGCAAGGCCGGCCAGGATGAGTCACCCGCCGAAAAGGCGAAACCGGCTCCAACGGTTTCCATCGGGCAGAACGGATTCGTCCTGGGCTCCGCCGATTCCAATTTCGTGGTGCGGTTGAAGGGGGTGCTTCAGCTCGATTCCCGCACCTTTTTTGATGACAACCCCAGTTCGTCGGGCAATGACGGATTTCTCCTGCGCCGCGCCCGGCCCATCATCGAAGGAACCGTGTTCCGGGATTTTGATTTTCAATTCGTCCCTGATTTTGCGGGATCGAGCGCGCAAATTTTTGATGCATGGCTGAACTACCGTTACCGGCCTGAGTTGCAGTTGAAGCTCGGGAAATTTAAAACCCCCGTGGGCCTCGAACAATTGCAATCGGATCCCAACGTCTCCTTCAACGAACGATCCCTCGTTACCGATCTCGTTCCCAACCGCGATCTGGGAGTTCAACTCTGGGGGGATGTTTATGGCGGAGTGTTCAGTTATGCGCTGGGAATATTCAATGGCGTCGGCGACGGCCGGAGCACATCGAACCTCGACATCGACGACAACAAATCCGGCGCCGCGCGCCTCTTTTTACAGCCGTTCAAGCACACGGGCATCGCCCCGCTCCAGGGACTCGGGTTCGGCGTGGGCGGTAGCTACAGCGAGATCTCATCCAACGCCGCCGGCCTGCCGAACAACAACGGGTACGCCACCGATGGCCAGCAGCTCTTCTTCGCGTACACCAACGGGACCGTCGCCAATGGCACCCAGTGGCGGATCTCCCCGCAGGCGTCCTGGTATTATGGGCCCGTCGGGCTGCTCGGTGAATATGCCATCTCCCATCAACGCGTCTCGCGCGGCCTCCTGGCCCGGGATATCGAAAACCGGGCGTGGCAGGTCGCCGGGCAATGGGTGCTGACGGGCGAGGACGCCAGTTTCGGCAACATTGTGCCGCGACATCCATTTGATCCGCGCGCGGGTCATTGGGGTGCCTGGCAGATCGTCGCCCGTTACGCGCGGTTGGATGTCGATGACGCCGCGTTCCCGCTGTTTGCCAATCCCGCCACTTCGGCCAGCAGCGCAGAGGCGTGGTCCGTCGGGCTGAATTGGTGGCTCAACAGGAACGTCCGCATCCTGTCGAGTTACTCCCATACTCAATTCTCTGGCGGCGGCGGACCCGGCACCTCTCCCCCGGCCACTGTGACGCATCAGCCCGAACATGCGCTCTTCACCCGGGTGCAACTCGCATTTTAAGCCTTCCTCTCCATAAAGCCTCCAACCCTTCCGCCTCATGAAATTCATTCGTTCCCGCCTCCTTGTATTCTCCGCCGCCCTTCTGTTCGTCGCCTCCATTGCGGACGCCAAAGACCTGACGCTCATGAACGTCTCCTATGATCCCACCCGGGAATTATACGAGGAATTCAACGCGAGCTTCATAAAATATTGGAAGGAGAAATCAGGCGATAATGTCACCATCAACCAGTCCCACGGCGGCTCCAGCAAACAAGCCCGCGCCGTCATCGACGGACAGCAGGCGGACGTCGTCACACTGGCGCTCGCCTACGACATCGACGCCCTGAGCCTGCGCGCGAATTTGCTCCCGAAGAATTGGCAGACGCGCCTGCCCAGCAACAGCGCGCCGTACACGAGCACGATCGTGTTTTTGGTTCGCAAGGGAAATCCAAAAGGAATCAAGGACTGGGGTGATCTCGTGAAGCCCGGCATTGCCGTGGTGACCCCGAATCCAAAGACATCGGGAGGCGCCCGCTGGAATTACCTCGCGGCTTACGGGTTTGCCCTGAAGCGCAACAACAACGAGGCGTTGAAGGCCCGGCAGTTTCTTCAACAATTGTTTAAGAATGTGCCGGTGCTCGATACCGGCGCCCGGGGCGCCACGACCACTTTTGTGCAACGCAGCATCGGCGATGTGCTCATCGCCTGGGAGAATGAAGCCCTGCTCGCGATCAAGGAGAATGGGAAGGGCGATTTCGAATTGATCGTCCCGTCCGTCAGCATCCTCGCCGAACCGCCCGTCGCCGTTGTCGATCACATCGTTAAGAAACGGGGCACCGAAGCGGTCGCCACCGCCTATCTCCAATATCTCTACAGCGATGCCGGCCAGGAAATTGTCGTGAAACACTTTTATCGTCCGCGCAACCAAGCCATCGCCGCCCAGCACGCCGATCTCTTTCCCAAAATGACATTGTTGACCGTGGACGACACCTTTGGGGGTTGGGCAGCGGCGCACAAGGCCCACTTTGCGGAAGGCGGCACCTTCGACGTCATCTACCAGAATAACCGGTAAATCGCCTTTCGTTTCATGGGGTGCGGTTGCGGCGTCGTGCCGATTGGCAATCGGCTGTATTTGCGGAGTGGCACTCCGCAGGCGCGCCGAGCGGGTCCGAGTTGCTCGATATGTGCCAATCCCCCTGACTATTAATAAGGGTGCAACGCACGGGTGGAACTTGCCCACTCCGTTGAGCGCCTCCCCCCGAAACCGGTCGCTACTACGCGGCCGGAGTTTTCGCAGCGCGACAACTTCTACCTTGCTCGCGCGAAGCGCGCGGGTGCCGGTTGCCAGCCCGTGCAGCGCACTGCCAGCCTGGCGCGCCAGCGCGGCGTCCGAACAGTTACGGAGGGGTAACACCTAATGGCTACCGGTCAAAGCCTGGCCTAGTGTAATGGCCGCGCAGGGGCTGGAGGCCGAGATTATATCGATGGCCCCCGGGTTTCCCCGGACTGCTGGTTGCCTTATCGAAATAATTTAACGTTGAGCCTGATGCGCGAGATTGGGCCGGGAGTTTTGTGTGCTGATTTGAATTTCGGAAACGGAGTTATGAATGACCCAAATGGCGACCGATCTCAAATTGTCGAGAAAGATCATCAGCAAACCGGCGAAAGTTACGATGCACTGCCATCGAAAGCCGCTGCACTCCACATATATCCATGAAGAAAATCCTGATTGTTGAAGACGACAAGAAGATCGGCGCCGCCCTCGAGGTTCGGCTGAAGGCTGCAGCCTACGATGTGCAGGTCGTCGCGGATGGCCTTCGCAGTTATCTCCGGGCCATGACCTCTCCACCCGACCTGATCCTCATGGACATCTTCATACCCATGGGAAGTGGCTTGGCGGTGGCGCAGGAGTTGAGGGAGGCCGGGCTGGCCGCTATTCCGATCATCTTCATGACGGCCAGCAAACGAAAAACCTTGAGATCCAGAGCCGACGAATTGAATGCGGTTGCCTTCTTTGAGAAACCCTTCGATACCGACAAGCTGCTGGCGGCAATCGCCCGGGCGCTGCCCTCCAAAAACTCAACCCCTGTGATCCATCCGATCGCCCCTGCCGCTCTCAAAAAATAAATTCAAAAATGAAAACAATACTCATTGTCGAAGATGACCAGAAAATCGCCATGGCGTTGATGATTCGGCTCAAAGCCAGTGGCTACAACGCATCGGTCGCGGCGGACGCGATCGCGGGCGCCAGCCAGGCCCGCGCACTCAAACCCGATCTGATCCTTTTGGACATTTCGATGCCAGGGGGAAACGGGTTTCAACTGGCGGAAACCTTTCTCCGCCTTCCAGAGACAAACCAGACACCGGTCATTTTCATGACCGCGTCCAAAAATCCGGATCTCATGAAAAAAGTCATGGAGCTGGGGGCCATCGGCCTTTTCGAAAAGCCATTCGATATCGAAAAATTGATCACCAGCATTGATGGAAAATTAAACCGCGCGGACGCGTTGAATGCTCAACAGAATCCCGTCGCCCGCAAACCGCTGGCACGATAAACGGGCATTCCAATCATCGACGATAACCGGAGGCCGTTTACTCCTCGCGCCCCTCAACCCATCGACATCTGAAATAACATCAAAAAGCCTCCAATTAAAAATATCCACCGGGTTGACGACGATGCCCAGGATGCCGACCTGGCACTCGAAGCTCTCCGTCCAAGGTAATGAAGCCACTTCTGCTGAACCTGACCAAGCCAGGGCTGAAATCGCCGTTGAGCATTCTGCATTTGGAGGATGACCCAGGCGATGCAGCCCTCGTTCGACGCACGCTGGAGGCCGAGGACATCGCCTGTGCCATCACCTGTGTGCATAATCGCGAGGATTTTCTTGCCGCCCTGGAACAGGGAGGCATTGACCTGATCCTTTCGGACTTCTCGCTCCCGGCGTTTGATGGTTTGTCCGCGGCGGAAATTGTCCGATCGAAATGGCCGCTTTTGCCGTTAATCCTTCTCTCCGGGGTGTCGGGCGAGGAGTTGGCCATCGATTCGCTGAAAGGCGGGGCGACGGATTATGTCCTGAAGGAGCGCCTCGGCCGGCTCCCAGCGGCGGTGCGCCGTGCCATGCAGGAAGTGGAGGAACGTGCCGAACACCGGCGGCTCGAGGCCAAATTTATCGAAGCGCAGAAAATGGACGTGATTGGCCAGCTCGCCGGGGGCGTGGCTCATGACTTTAACAACATCCTCGCGGTCATCATCGGTTATAGCGATTTGCTGATACACGGACTGGCTCCCGAGGATCCCATGCGCAAATATGTCGGGGAAATCCGGCACGCTTCGGAGCGCGCCGCGGGATTGACGCGGCAACTGCTCGTCGTCAGCCGCAAGGAAACGGTCCAGCCCGTCGTGCTCGACCTCAATGACATTGTCGAGGACCTGGATAAAATGCTGCGCCGGCTCATCGATGAAAACATCGAAATGACGGTGGATCCCGGAAAGGACCTGGGACGCATCAAGGCGGATCCGGGCTACATCGGGCAAGTGCTCATGAATTTGGTCGTCAACGCCCGCGACGCCATGGCCAACGGTGGCAGGCTGGCCATCGCGACGCAGAACGCCACGCTGGATCAAAATTACGCCCGCACACACCCCGGCGCGATACCCGGCAATTACGTCATGCTCAGTGTCAGCGACACGGGAACCGGAATGACCGAGGAGGTTAAAGCGCGCCTGTTTGAAGCGTTTTTCACAACGAAGCCCAAGGGCAAAGGCACCGGTCTGGGTCTGGCCACCTGCAATACCATCGTCCAACTCTCCGGCGGTTACATCGATGTCTATAGCACCGTTGGCAAAGGCACGATGTTCAAGATTTATTTTCCGCGACTCGATCATCCCATCGAGATTGCAGCCAGGCCGATCCAAACGGGGCCTCTGCCGCGCGGGTCGGAGACGTTGCTGATCGTCGAGGATGATCCGTCCGTGAAGCGTCTCGCGTGCGATGTGCTGAAGGCCCAGGGTTACCACGTCCTCTCCGCTTCGAATGGCCAGGAGGCGTTGCACGTGGCGCGTGACCATAAGGGAACCCTTATTCGCCTCGTCGTGACCGATGTTATCATGCCGCAGATGGGTGGAGAAGTGATGGCGGAATGGTTAAAAGCAACTTATCCCGGCCTCAAAATCCTGTTCACTTCCGGATACACG
>JBEEGQ010000068.1:0-8161 GCA_041166945.1 Verrucomicrobiota bacterium | reverse complement strand
GGATGAACTGGCGGCCTGTCGGGCGACTTGCTTCACCGTGGACAAAATCGCGGTCCTGGCAAAACAGGTCAAGGATTTGTAGGTTCAAAACGACGGTTTAGGCGAGGAAAACAAGCTGTTCAAGGCGAGGATCGACAAGCTGGACAAGGAAATTGCGGATCTCAAAGGAAGACAGGACGATCCCGAAATCCCGGCGAGCGCCCGTGGACGTGTGCTTGTGGTGGATCCGAAATGGGACTTCATGGTTTTGGATGTGGGGTCAAAACTCGGCCTGAAGGAGCGCGGCGTTTTGCTGGTCAGCCGCAACGGCACTCTCGTCGCCAAAGTCCGCGTCACCAACGTCCAGCCCGATCGTTGCATTGCGAACATCATGCCCGGCTGGAAGCTGAAGGACGTGATGGAGGGCGACCTCGTGTTTCCTTACGCTCCGGCCAGCACGCTTTAAGGCTTCCTATGCGCTACACGTTCGTTCTTTTCCTGGTCCTCCTCGGCATGGCGACATTCTCCGGGTGCGCCACGGACGAAGCTTCCGAAAACGCGTCTGCACGTCCCTGGAACCAGCCGCGCGGATGGGAACACGGTCTGCCTTCGAGCATCAACGAGGGCCGTTAACCGAAACCTCGAGGTCGGCCCCAGGCCGAAAAGTTGCCGGGCCGATGGTCCCCGCGTCCAAGGCCACCTACATTCCGCAATGGTGGTCCCGCGTCCTCGACGCCTGTTCAATTCGCTCGAAACGCGGCGTGGCTCTTTCGGCCAGCGCTTTCGATGTAAGCCAGCAGGTCGAGCAACTCCTCCTTGGTCAGCGTGTTGACCAATCCCTCGGGCATCGGGGAAAGCTTCGAAGCCGATCGCGACTGCACATCCGCCTTCCGAACCTCCACTTTTGCCCCGGTGAGTTGATCGGGAACGATGACCAGTTTGGCATCGGTCTCCTCGACGAGCCTGCCGGTGACTTCGTCGCCATCCTTCTTGGTCACGTTGATGTTTTGATACTGTTCGCTGACGACTTTTGAAGGTTCGAGGATGCTTTCCAAAATGTCCTTCCGGCTGAACCGGCTCGCGACAGCGGTGATATCGGGGCCAATGGGACCGCCTTCATTTCCGAAGCGGTGACACGCCAGGCATTGGGTGGCGGCGAACGCCTCCCGGCCGTTTTCAAAGTTCCGGCCCTTGCCCGCGGCATCCAGATCGTTCAACAAATCGGCTGTTTTCCATTCACGAACGAATTTCCGATCCTTCTTTGGCGGGCGGGCGGCGGCCGGTTGGGCATCGACGATCAACGGCGCCAGTTCGCCTTTCTCATTGTCGCTAAGGGATTCGATCCCGGCTTTGCGCAGGTTTTTCAGGAAATTGGCGAAGCTCGCGCCATCGCCATACTCGCGTCCGACATCCTTGAACCATTGGACCATCTCGTCGCTATGCCGCGTGTTGCGGCTGATGAAATAACTGGAACCTCCTGGATAGGTCGGGCCGCCATCCTCGGTTTTCGGGCGGTCGCGGAACCACGCAAAATAGCGTCGTCGTTCATCAAGGGACCATCCGGTTTTGATGTTTCGAAGAGCGACCATGTAATGGACCTGTTCCTCCTGGGTTGTCGAGGCGTCTCGGAGGTCGAGGGTTTTTTTCACCACGCCGGGAGCGTTGAGCGCGATCAGGATCTGCGAGAGTTCCCGATTCAAACGCCACGTTTTGGCCGGATACAAAGGTGCGGTTTTGCTGATGATATCGGCGACGACACTTTCACCGGGCAATCCCATGCGGGCGATGCAGACCTCGCAAACGCGCAACGCCTCGACTTTTTCATCGGCGTCGAGCTCATCGGGCCAGTGACGGCCGAGCGCTTCGAGAAGTTCCTCCTGAATCTCCTTGCTGCCGAGCCGGGACAGAGCGAGCAACGCGGTGAGACTGGCGCGCTTGCGAGTCTCATCGATCGCTTTTTTCTGCCAGCTTTCGACCGGCTGGCCCTCGATGGCAATGCGCGCCGCGTAGCGGATGAAACGATCCGGGCTGTCGAGGTGCGGCCAGGCAACGTCGATCGCGGCCGGGTCCGTTTTTCCGTGAAAAGCCTCGAGCTGGTGGCGCAACGCCCGGGCGTCGGCCGCTTTTGAATCGGACGGCAATTTTTCGGCGGCGACCTTGCCGGGATAGCTGACACGATATAAACCACCCTGCGTCTTGCGGCCGCCAATGGTGAAATACATGGCGCCATCCTGCCCGAATTCGAGGTCCGTCACGTTCAGTGGCTTCCCCGCTACGAACGTCTCGAAGGATCCGCCGTAACTCGAGCCATTGGGTGCGAGATGCACGGCCAGGATTCGGCCATACGACCAATCCATCGCATAAAATGCGCGTTGATATTTGCCCGGAAACTTCGCTGCCGTCCCAAATTTAACCCCCGTGGGCGAGCCGATGCCAACATTGACCGCCGCCGGCAGGCTGTCGGGAAAATATTCAGGCCATTTGCCGGATCCTTCGCGGAAACCCTGGTCGCCACCGCTGACGATGTGATAGACGCGGGTGGGCCGGTACCATGGCGCGCCCCAATCCCATTCCATGTCGCTGTCGAAGCCGAACAATTCCCCCACCGGATTGAATGCGATGTCATACGTGTTGCGTTCCCCGCTGGCGAACAACTCGACATTGCTGCCGTCCGGATCCATTCGCACCACATACCCGCCGGGGGGTTTGCGGCCCGCGCCGAATCCGTTGCCGTCCTCCATCCGCGGCAGCACGTGGTCATCCGCGTAATGGCGATGCGGCGAAGTGCTGGCGCGATCGTCCGGCACGTCGACGAAGTTGCCGCACACCATGTAAAGTTTTTTGTCGGGCCCGAGCACAATGCCGTGCGCACCGTGTTCTCCGGGGCCGCCCTTCCATTTGCGGATCAATTCGAACTTGTCGAATCGATCATCCCCGTCCGTGTCGCGAAGGCGATAGAGATGATATCCATCGGGCCCGGAGCCATTCACGTAAAGGCTGTCGAAGGCGTAAAGCAATCCCATCGCGCCGTTCACCGGCAGGGAGATGGTTTCCATCCTGGCAATTTTTCCATCAGGGCCCAGGGTGAAGCGGAGCATCGGCTCCTTGTCCTGCGGCGAAACGATGAGGCGCCCCTTGGGGTCGACGGTCATGGAAACCCAGGAACCTTCGCCCGGCTGTGAGCTGCGCAGGAGTTCCACCTTGAAGCCCTCGGCGACCTTGAGCGATTCGGCGGGAGTCGCTTCGCCCGTGCGCCGCGGCATGCGAACGGCGCCTGCGGCGAGCACATCGCCCCAGGGTTGCACTCCCACCTTGCCCAGGCTGGTGGCCGCCGCGAATTGCTTCGGCGCGCCTTCCAGTTCGTTCCATCCCGGGACGGCGCTGTTGGCGACCTGCCACGAAGCGTCGCTCACCACCTTCATCTTTTTCGTGCTGGGGAAGGCGACATCGAGAGTGAGAACCAGCCCGGCCGCGCCACCCTGATTCTCAGCGCGCACAGCGATCAGGTGGTCGCCGGACTTGAGCTGTTTGGTGAGGTCGACAACAGTGGGATCATGCCATTCGGAATTCTCCCCAATGGACCGGCCATCCAGAAACACCGCGGCCTTGTTGTCGCAGGCGAATCGCAGGATGGCGGTTTCGGGCGCATCGGTCATGCGAAACGGTTTTCTGAAATAGCGCACGTCGTTTTCACCGGCTTTGCCGGACGACCAAATCCATTCCGGCGCCTGCCCGCGCAGGGAAGGGGCGAAGGCGGCGAAGAGGACGGCGAAAAGTGCGGGAAGGAGAGGCGTGCAATGCATGGTTCGAATTGATTCAGTCAATGGGGACGACTGCCGGATGATGGGGATTCAAACAACCGCGGCAAGCCGTTTCGAGCGTTCCTCCTCTCCCGCCCTTCGGGCACCCTGCCCCGACCGTTGAACTGAAACGCCTCCTCTCGCCATCCCTCTCCTCCATTTCCGAAATGGAGGAGAGGGTGCCCGAAGGGCGGGGGAGGAGGAGCGTCCCTCGAGAACAGGCGTTATGGGGCGGAACTGGGCAGCACGGCGTCATTCCGGTTGCCCGCGACGGGCTGAATGATAGCCTGAGAACGAAACGTCCGCCGTCCAGAATCCGGACGAAACATGACGAGCGAGGTTCGAGACTGCTCCAGCCTTGCTGGGGCGGGGACGGCTCGTCCCCGCTTGCCGCATGAACAGCGATCAAGAAATCCAGGCCCTGAATTGTCTGAAGCCATTTCCAGATGGAATTTTCATCCATTGCCAGCTTTGAACTGACGCTGCCCAGCCCGGCGGAAAACTTGGCATGCGACGAGGCCTTGCTCGAAGGCGCCGAGGCGGTTCACTGCCCGGGGATGTTGCGATTTTGGGAATCGAAAAGTTATTTCGCCGTTTTGGGTTATGCGAACAAGGCGGCTGACGAGCTCGATTTAAATGCCTGCGCCGCGCATCAGATCCCGATCCTGCGTCGCTGTAGTGGCGGAGGAACAGTGCTGCAAGGCCCGGGATGCCTGAACTATTCGCTGATCCTGCCCATCGACGAATCGGGTCCGCTGGCCAACATCACCAGCGCCAACCGTTACATCATGGACCGTCAGTGTGGGGCGATTGCGCGGCTCTCGGGCGAAAAGGTCATGGTAGCCGGCCACACCGACCTCGTCATCGGCGGCCTCAAATTTTCTGGCAATGCCCAGCGGCGCCAGCGGCGGCACCTGTTGTTCCACGGAACCTTTTTGTTGGACTTCGATTTGGCACTCGTGTCGAGGTTTCTATTGGCGCCATCACGGCAGCCGGAATACCGGCGGGGAAGGGGGCATGGGGATTTCCTGATGCGCCTCGAAGTGAAGCGCGACGCACTCCAGGAGGCGTTACAGGAGGCGTGGAACGCCCGGCCCACTGCCAGTGAACCGCCGCGCCAAATCATGGCGCGGCTGATGGATGAAAAATATTCACGCGACGATTGGAACAGGAGGTGGTGACATCGCTGCTCGCCACCACCGTCCGTGGCGGATTTGACCTCGTTCCCACATTCCCCGTAAGCTGGCGGACATGGCGAACACGTTCGGGCATCTCTTTCGCATCATGACATGGGGCGAAAGCCATGGCGGCGGGGTCGGCGTGGTTATCGATGGCTGCCCGCCCGGCCTGGCGTTGTCCGAAGCCGATATCCAGCCGGATCTCGACCGCCGGCGCCCCGGCCAATCCCGCATCGTGACTCCGCGAAGGGAGAGCGACACCGTGCAGATCCTATCCGGCACATTTGAAGGCCAGACGCTCGGGACTCCCATCAGTCTCCTCGTAAAAAATGAGGACGCGCGCTCCGAGGCGTATTCAGAGATGAAAACGAAGTTTCGTCCGAGCCATGCCGATTACACATACCTGGCAAAATTCGGTGTTCGCGCGTGGCCAGGCGGCGGGCGCAGCAGCGCGCGCGAGACCGTTGGGCGCGTCGCGGCCGGGGCAATCGCCAAAAAACTGCTGCGGGAACGTTTCGGGGTCGAGGTGCTCGCCTACGTGAAGCAGGTCCAGGCGATTGCCGCTCGTGTCGATCCGGAACGCGTCACTTTCCGACAGGTGGAATCCAACATCGTCCGCTGCCCGGATGCAGCGACCGCGGAGAAAATGATTCGCTTGATCGAAGCGACCCGGCGCGCTGGAGATAGCGTGGGGGGAATTGTGGAAGGAGTGGCGCGCGGTGTTCCCGCGGGCTGGGGGGAACCGGTGTTCGATCGGCTCGAAGCTGACCTGGCCAAAGCGATGCTGAGCTTGCCCGCCAGCAAAGGCTTCGACGTCGGCAGCGGCTTTGACGGCATCCAATTGACCGGCACACAACACAACGACGCGTTCCGGATGAAATCGGGGCGCGTTCGCACACCGACAAATCGCAGCGGCGGCATTCAGGGCGGCATCTCGAATGGTGAAACGATTTATTTCCGCGTCGCCTTCAAACCGGTGGCCACCGTCATGCACGAACAGGAAACCGTCGCGACGACATTAAAGAACACGACGCTCAAAGGCCGGGGCCGTCATGATCCGTGCGTGCTTCCCCGCGCAGTTCCCATCGTTGAAGCGATGACCGCGTTGGTCCTTATCGATCACGCGCTGCGCCAGCAGGCACAATGCGGCGTCCCGACGCGCGCGCGCGGTCGGAAGGAAGGGTGACTGGGAGGAGTGGCGATTAACGAGTGACTAGTGACGAGTGAGGAGGGAGGTTGCAAAAAACTCGGAAAGGGCTGGTTGACAGATCGGTTCATGGGGGCAAGGTTTTCACTGAAAGGAACCGTTATGAGAACGATGTTATTTTTCATCTGTTTCCTGGCGTCGATGCCCATCGTCGCAGGAGCCCAGAGTCTGCCGGAAAAAGCGCTCCCGCCCGGAACCAACGCCCCTCCCTCCGCTGAACCCACTCTTCAAAAAAGTCTGCCTCCAGCCATCGGACAAGTGACGAATATGCAGGATAGAGGGACGTCGCACGTGACTTATGAAGGCGCACTGGTGCGCGCGACTCGGGCCGGACAACCATGGCAGGCAATCAATCCCTTCGCGCCAGCCGAGTTTGGGCAGGGTTACGATAACGTATCCCGGGATCCCCACACCCGGCAGCCCACAGGGATCATCCTGGTGTCGGCTCGATTTGGAGGCGTTGGCCGCCAACGTCGGTAGCCGGTAACCGTCATTGGACAACTATGTTCCGCCCGGGATTCGGAGCGCGGACAGCCCTGTCCGCCCGAACCTCAGCCGCTGGAGAAACACGCGGACAAGGCTGTCCGCGCTCCGGGCGGAGGTGCTTTAGTGAGCGGTTTCGGTGGTATTATCTTCCACTTCCCCGCGGAATCCTCTAAGAAATCTTCACCGCCGCCGTCCATCCTCCGGGTTCGCCTCGATTTTTGGGGCCGGGTAACGGAGCAAGGCCACAAAAAACCCGTCAAACCGTCGATCAACAGAGGCTCTAGTTCAACGAGCCTGACCGCGGAATGACGCCGGGTTGCGAAACGATTGCGTTTCGGCGGTGTCAGGAAGATGGCTCCCGCGGCATTAATCTGAAGTAACATGAACTGGAGAACTTTGGCAGGCGTGGTTTTGGGCGGTCTTTGTGGGGGAGTGGGCGCGCAGGCGCAAACCACCGTCATCCTCAGTCCCGCGGGCTCGGTGTGGAAATACTTCGACAAGGGCCAGGACCTCGGGACGGGCTGGCGCCAGCCTGATTTTAATGACAGCGCGTGGCTATCAGGCCCGGCCCAACTCGGATTCGGCGATGGCGACGAAGCGACGATCATCGCGGGAGGTCCGTCATCCAGCCGATATGTGACGACCTATTTTCGGCGCGCGTTCGTGGCGCCGGCTGGGACGAATTATTCGACGCTGACCGCAAGGCTCGTCCGGGATGATGGCGGCGTGGTTTACCTCAATGGCGTTGAGATATTCCGCAGCAACATGCCGTCCGGTGATGTGAATTATTTGACGTTCGCCTCATCGGTGGTCGGTGGCGCGGCCGAATCCCAGTTCTTTACCACCACAGTTGGGAGCGCGCCTCTGGTTCCGGGCACGAATATTCTGGCGATCGAGATTCATCAAAGCGACAGCACCAGTTCCGATGTTAGTTTCAATTTGGAATTGACGGGCCTGACGACAACCACGGTGACACGGCCGGCCGTCGTGGTCCCTCCGGCGCCGGCAGTTGTCAGTGAGGGCGGGTCGGCGGTGTTCACGGTGGGAGTGACCGGGACGGGGCCGCTGTCGTATCAGTGGCGGGCGGACGGAATACCGCTGGTGAACGGGGGCCATTTTGGAGGAGTGCGGGCGCCCGCACTTTCCGTCATGGACGCGGGCAGCGCGGAGAACGCGAACTATTCCGTGGTGATCAGCAACAGTTCCGGCTCGATCACAAGTGCTCCGGCGGCGTTGACCGTCGTTCCATTGGGCACCGAGATTTTTGACGACTTCGAGCCGGGGATTGATTTTGCGCAATGGGAAGCTTTGAGCGGCACGGTGCGGGCGACCAATTATGGAGGCAGTGTTTCGCCGCCGAATTCACTCTGGTTTGGGGGCGACGGGGATCGCTTTGCCGTCACGCGCCCTTTGAATACCAGCGTTGGCGGCCTCATCTCGTTCTATCTGCGCCTGGCGGATGGTTCTCTCGGCGCAAACTGGGAGAATGTGGATTTGCCGGATGAAGGTGT
>JBEEGQ010000067.1:0-2616 GCA_041166945.1 Verrucomicrobiota bacterium | reverse complement strand
GCATGACACCGCTTTGGCTCCACGGTTCGACCATGCTCACCCAATCACCACGTAGGAAAAGCGGGGACATGTCCCCGCAGTCCAAAATAGAGAGCGAACATGGACCTTGGACTGCGGTGGCATGACACCGCTTTGGCTTCACGCTTCGACCATGCTCACCCAATCACGACGTAGGAAAAGCGGGGACATGTCCCCGCAGTCCAAATTGGAGCAAACATGGACCTTGGACTGCGGTGGCACTGCTCCCTATTGGCGATAGGCCCGGTAATAGATCGTGCTGTTGGTCGCGGCGGGCGGCTGGATGGTTTGGGAAAGATTGCTCAGCGAGCCCTGCCAGGTGACCTGCCACGGACCCGGGCCTCCGGGAAGCGGCGACGATTCCACGACGTAACCTCCGCCCGGCTCGCCATACAAAATCAGATACCGCTGATGGTTGGTGGAGATCATCGCCTCGAGCAGCGGCTCATTGCCGATGATCACGACGCGGCCTGCGTTCGCGATCGTGCGCGCGATCGGACCGCCGGTCTGCCGCGTCGCCGTGATGTTATCAAGGATGAGCGGCACAAACGCGGATTGACGGGAAGTGCCTACAAAACTGATTTCTCCCAGCAATCGATTGCCTTGCAGCGATTGTCCGGGCGCCGCACCGAGGCTGAGCCGGCTGGTATCCGGGCCCTGGGGCAACAGTGTGCCCGCGCCCAGCTCGGGCGCCAGCATGCTCAAGCCCAGGCTGCCGAGCCGGTCATCGGCGGTCAGCAACAACGAATTCAAGTTGGTCACGTAAGCGGTGGACACCATGTTGAGTGGAACGCTGCCGGTCTGGCCGGATCGGATGACCGCCGACCCCAGCGCCATCTCGACGAAATCGCCAACCGTCACTCGAAACACGTTGGTGGTACTCAGCGGCGGCGATCCATCGTCCGTGGCGACGACGGTGATCAAATTCGTACTGGGCGCCTGGGTCCGGTCGGGAGTCCAGCTCACCACGCCGGTGAGCTTGTTGATGCGCGCCCCTTTCGGGCCGTCGGCGATGATGAAAGTGACGTGGTTGGACGGCATGTCCGTATCGACGACGACGTTGGTGACGCGCATCGTCAGGAGAACCTGCGCCACCTGATCGGGGATCGACACGAACGTGGGCGCGTTATTGGCTTCGGACACGGTGAAGGTGAAGCTCTGCGTCGCGCTCATGCTCCCGGGCCCGTTGTCGGTAACAATGATCGACATTGAATGAACTCCGGGGCCTTGATCCTCGCTCGGGGTCCAGGTGAAGAACCCGGTGGAATTGATGCTCGCACCCACGGGAGCGCCGGGCCCCAGCGTATAGGTCAATGTTTGCGGGGGCAAATCGGTGTCGATTACGGAAACCGCGAAGGCCGTCGTGATCCCTTCCAGAATCCCGCGGCTGGCAATCGGCGAGAGGATCGGCGGGCTGTTCAGTTCATTGACGATGATGGTGATGGTTTCGGTCGCGCTCATCGCCGGGGTGCCATTGTCCGTGACGCGCAGGATGACGGTGTTGGTGCTCGGCCCCTGGGCCTCGGTGGGAGTCCATGTAAACACGCCGGTGGTCGGATGAATGGTGGCGCCGATCGGCGGATCGGGATCCAGGGTATAAGTCAGGTGCTGCGCCGGCGCGTCGGGATCGGTGCCGCTCACTGTGAAAGTCAGCATCCTGCCTTCATCGACGATTTTGTTCCCCGTCGGAACAAGTGCGGGCGGCTGGTTCGCCGTGGAATTGTTGTAGAGGTCGGCGATCTCCCCCGGCGAGAGCGCGACGTTGTAGAGGCGGACGTCATCGATGCATCCCGGGAAAAAGATGTTGAAGTCCGTGTTGCCGCCGATTTGGAGCGGCGACGTGTTGATGTTGGCGGGGACCGCGGTGGCGGCGGAAGCTTCGAGGACACCGTTGACATAGAGCTTCATCTGCGAGCCGTCGTAAGTCGCGACGGCCTGGCACCAGACATTGGATTGCCAGGCGCTGGTGGTGCTCTTGACGAGCGGACTACCCGAGTTGAACACGAAGGCGAGTTTGCCGTCGGATTGCGGATAGCCGATCATCAGCCAGTAGGAGTTCAGCTTTTTCAGGAGGTCCTTCCGCCCGCTGAGCGAATTCAACAAACGGGATGGCTTGAACCAGAGCGCGATGCTCATTCGGTTCGACAGATCGAGCGACGAGCTGTCCGGCACATTCACGACATCATCGATGCCATCGAAGCTGAGAGCACCGTCCACGCGGCCGGCGATGCGCGTCACGCCGTTGGCGAGTGTTCCGGGATTGGCACCAGCCGAATCGAGCGCCGCCAGGCCGGCGGCCTCGTCGAATTTCCAGTGGCTCACCAATCCGGGGTGTTCCACCGTCAGAACGAAACTGTCGCTGACACTGAGGGCGCCGTCATTGACCGTGATGGTGATCAAACTCGTGCCCACCTGGCTGGGCTCCGGTGTGAGACGGAGGGTGCGATTGCTGCCGGCGCCTCCAAAGACAATTCCCGAAACCGGGATCAGAACGGGGTTCGACGACGTCGCGGTAATGGTGAGCGCATCAGCGGCGGTTTCCGCATCCCCCACAGTGAATGGGATCTCGCCGGTGGACTGGTTTCTATCCGTCAATTT
>JBEEGQ010000066.1:0-3387 GCA_041166945.1 Verrucomicrobiota bacterium | reverse complement strand
CTTCGGGCACCCTCTCCTCCATTTCCGAAATGGAGGAGAGGGAGGGGAGAGGAGGCGCTTCGGTTGCCGGGCAGCGTCTCCGAAGGACGAAAGAGGAGGTGCCTCCCTGCAAAACGGGCGCCACGGGCCGCAATGCGCGCACAAAGTCCGGAGGGAATTCTCCTGCGTCCGGACGGACGGCCTTGAACATTGCGTCTCGAACTTTTACGCTCGAAATCATGCGCGTGGTCAAAGTCCCGCTCGGCGGGCGAAGTTATCCCATTTGGATCGGCCCCCGGTTGCTGGATCAACTGGGACCCCAATGCGCCCGACTCGGATTGGGCGGGCGCTGCGCCATCATCTCCGACAGCCATGTCGCGCCACGTTATGCCCCGGCGATCATCACCAGTCTCAAGGGGGCTGGATTCGATCCGCTTCTCATCAAGGTTCCCGCCGGCGAGACCTCCAAAAGCCTCGATACGGTCGCGCGATGTTACGACGCACTGGCCCGGCATCATTTCGAGCGAAAATCCTTTTTGATCGCGCTGGGGGGCGGCGTCGTCGGCGACCTCGCCGGATTCGTCGCCGCCACTTATCTGCGCGGTGTCCCGTTCATCCAGGTGCCCACGACGTTGCTCGCCCAGGTCGACAGTTCCGTCGGCGGCAAGGTGGGCGTGAATCTGAAAGCCGGCAAGAACCTCGTCGGCGCATTTCATCAACCCCGCTTGGTGCTTTGCGACCTCGGCACGCTGCGAACGCTTCCCTCGCGCGAGTTCCGCGCGGGCATCGCCGAAATCATCAAGTACGGCATCATCCACGACGCCTCCCTGTTCGAGTATGTCGAACGCCGGCTTCCTCAATTGCTTCGCCAGGATCCAAAGACGCTCAGCGCTGTCGTGGCTCGCTGCTGTGAAATCAAGGCCGAGGTCGTCGGACAGGACGAAACCGAATCTGCCATGCGCGCCATCCTGAACTTCGGCCACACCATCGGGCATGCGATCGAAAATTCCGCAGGCTATGGGCGTTACCTCCACGGAGAGGCCATCAGCATCGGACAGGTTGCCGCCGCCCTGCTCTCGGGAAAAGTCACCGGCCTGCCGTCCGCGGACGCAACCCGCATTACAGAACTTCTGAGTGCGGCCGGCCTGCCCACACGAATCGATCTGTCACCCCAACAACGAAAAACCCTGCTCGCCGCCATGAAGCTCGACAAAAAAGTCAGCGCCGGAAAAGTGACTTTTGTGCTGGCGGAACGGATCGGGAAAGTTCACTGGGGCCGGCAGGTTCCCGATGCGCTGCTGCACCGAACCCTCGATCGCCTCGCGACCCATCCCTCCTCATGAGCGGCGTCAGCGAATCCATTGTTCGCGAATATTTCGAACTGCACGGCTTTTTCGTGCGCCAGCAACGCAAGTTCATCGCGCCGTTTCGCAGGGAGGATGACGAAATCGATTTTCTCATCACCAACCCGCGTCATCATGCGTCGAGCACCTTTCCATTTGTCCTGAGCTCCACGGACCTCGCCAGCATTCCGCGCGCGGTGGTTGTCGTGAAGGGCTGGCATACCGAGACGTTCAGCCCCGGGCTGCTGGCCAATGCACCCGAGATCTTCAGGTTCCTCGAACCCGCCGTTTTCAGTCACGCTGCGAAGGCCTTCGGTGAGGATGCAAATCCGTTGAAAATCCTGATCGTCCCCGCCCTGCCCTCCGGAGCCGGTGCCCGCGACCAAAGCGTGGCGCTTCTTCGGGCAAAGGGAGTCGATGCCGTCATCCCCTTCCGCACGCTGCTGTCCGATCTCATCGCCCAAACCGCCATCAATCGGAACTATCAGAAGAGCGACCTGCTCCAAATCATACGCATCCTGAAGAATTACGATTTCTTCCGTGAGCCCCAGTTGGAGCTGTTCAAACCCAGTCGTCCGCGCGCCCCAAAAAAATTGCGCCCGCCCGCTTCGTAGCCGCCGAGGTCACATCGCGGATTTTCTCACCACACGAGATTATCCTCGCGCGCGCCTTGACCGGCGGTTCCCTGCTTCCTACGATGACCCCTGATTTCGAAATGAAATTCCTATTCCATCTTTTCGCGGTGGTCCTGCTTGGCTCCTGGAGCGTTCGCGCCGCTGAACCGGATGAGATGCGGGTGGTGAGCGGGATCGCGGCGATCGCCAATGACGCGCTGGTGACCATTCGCGAGGCGACAGTGCTGGCGACTTCCTCCGATCCCCGGCTGACTCGCGCCCGGGAAAGCAATCCGGTTCAATACGAGCGCCTGTTTAACCGCCTGATCCTGGACGCGACCGAGCATCTGGTCGAACGTCAGCTAATCCTCGACGATTTCAAGAGCTCCGGCCTGGTTTTCCCCGAAAGCATCATCGAGGATCAGATTCACGACATCATTCGCGAACGGTATGGAAACCGCGCGACTCTCGCCAAAACCCTTCAGGCGGACGGCATGACGATCGAAGGTTTTCGCCAGCAGCGGCGGGAGGAACTCATCCTCAATGAAATGGAAAAACGAAATGTGAAGCAGGCCATCATCATTTCGCCCGCCAAAATTGAGACCTACTACCAAACGAACCTCGCCAAATATAAACTCGATGATCAGGTCAAGCTGCGCGGGATCGTTTTGAAACGCGGCGCCATCAGCACAGCGGATGAAATTCGCCAACTGGCCCAGGAGATCCTCACCAAGATCAAGGGAGGCGCGGATTTCGCAGAGATGGCCTCGATCTACAATGATCCCCCTCGAAAAGATGGCGGCGATTGGGGCTGGTTTGAAACCTCGAAACTCAGCGCGGGCTTCGTTGATGTCGCCTCAGGTCTCACCCCCGGCCACATCAGCGGCGTCTTCAGCAAGAGCCGTGACAGCGAAAACAGCTATTGGATCTATTTTTACGACGACGCCGGAAAAATCACCCGCGGCCGCCAATACAACATCAAGGATGGCAAGGAATCGTTCGTCGAAGAGAAGGTTTTCCCCGGCCTCGCCAGCCACGATGGGCTCCCGGCGTTGCCTCAGGAATTTTATCTTCTCAAAGTGGACGAGAAAAAAATCGCGCACACCCGCTCGATCAATGATCTTCGGGACGAAATTGAACGGGACCTGATCGTCCAGGAACGGGCGCGGCTTCGGGCCAAATGGGTCGAACGCCTCAAGGCCAAGTCCTTTGTGCGGCGTTTTTGAAGGCTGTTCCAACACCCCCCACCGCCGGCCGCGGCTGAATTGAAGGAGAGATTTCCCCGGACTTTTGTGCGGGCATTGCGCCCCGTAATGCCCGCGTTGGTGGAACGATCCTCCTCTCCCGCCCTTCGGGCACCCTCTCCTCCATTTCGGAAATGGAGGAGAGGGAGGGGGAGAGGAGGCGTTTCTGTTCGGCGGTTACTGGGCAGGGAGGGGAGAGGAGGCCCG
>JBEEGQ010000065.1:0-12036 GCA_041166945.1 Verrucomicrobiota bacterium | reverse complement strand
TGACGATCCAGGGCGAAGTGAAGTTGATTGGCGTGAAGCAGGGGAGCGATTTTCGGTTCAAGGGAACCGGCACACTTACGGGCGAGGCGGGCCGCTGCCCGTTCTGCATCAAGTTTAACAAATCGATCGGTCTGCGCTACGAACACAACTCCTGGCACCTCGACTGACATGCGGAACACGGCAACCATTGTGAATGCGGGAGCGAACAGGACGCGGATCGGAAATTCGCGCGCGCTGGCGGCCCTGCCTGCCGTCCTCGTCCTGTTGTGGTGCCTCATGGGCGCGCGCGTTCCCGCCCAGGACGGGCTCACCGACATGATCTTCACCGCGGGAACAACGTGGCACGATTCGCACGGCCGGGATTGGGCTTACATCGCCTGGCAGGGCACGACTCCCGGCTTGGTGACCGGACGCGTCTTTGCTGTGTATTGCAAGAATGGCGACCCTGCTTCCACCGCGCTGTTCACCCGCAAGGCGGTCGTTGCTTTTCAGACCGACGCGCGCGTCATCGAACCGTTGCTCAACCGCGCCGCCATGATCGGCGACAATCTGCCCAAGCTGGGACAGGACATCACCAACCTGTTCGACAAAATCGTCCCGGCCGGGGGCGTCGATTTGCCCGCGATGGTCTCGGCGCTGCTGCGTGGGGCGCGCAACGATGCCAGCCAGTACAACAATCTTGTGCTCCTGTCCCGTTTGCATCCGGCGATCAACTTCTGCATCGGGACCGCTCATGCCGAAGTGATGCAGAGCGCGACCAACACCTTCGAGCTTCGGCTGTTTGATCCGGCATCCCTCAAGGACATCGCCGTGGTCGGACGGATCACACTGGTGGCCGGGCAGCCGACCGTCCTGCCCGCGCCGGGCGGTCCGGTCCTGGTTCCGGACACGAGCGCCAAAGGGGATCTCAACGCGAAATTGCGCTGGGCCACGCCAGATCCACTCCGGCGTCTGGGCCTGCTGAGCTATGGTTACAATATTTACCGGATGACCACGAATTTCGCTGTGGCCAATGGTTATCACGCCACGCCGCCCGCCCCAGCCGTCCTGACCAATCTCGCCGCATCGAACCCCAATGTTCGCCGCGTCAACAATCTCCCCATTCTCGCCAGCAAGGATTTTTCCGCGGCCGATGTCGGCAATTTTGTCGTCGATCCGGCGACGTATTTCATGGCGGATGACAATCGCCGCTTTGAACCGGGCGCCACCAATTTCCTGAATGGCGATCGCTTTTATTATTTTGCCACCGCCCGCGACATCCTGGGACGGGATGGTTTGGTTTCTCCGGGGACGCTGGTGGTGATCTGCGATCGCATGCCGCCGTCGGTGCCCCGCAAGGTGAAGGTTTATAACGATTACCATTACATCGCGGGCAATCCGCGTCAGAAACTGCGGGTTGACTGGATGCAAAACACCAACAGCGCCGCGGAAACCACGATGGCCTATCATGTTTATCGATGGACCAGCATCACTCAGATGCATGCGCTCGCTAGAAACGTCCTGAGCAACCGTATCGCCATCGTGCCGCATGTGACGGGCAGCCTGACGAATTTTTACGTGGATCTCGGCGCCGGTTCGCCATCGATTGCAACGGATGCCGGATCGACATTCTGGTACACGGTTCGTGCCCAGGATAATGGCGCGTGCGGCACCAATGTGTCCGGCAACAGCTCGCCCGCATTCGGGGTGCTGCGCGACCGGACGGGCCCCGATTCGCAGGGCGGCGGCATACGCATTTGGTGCGTGCAGCCGGTTGTGAGCCCCAAGGGCGCCTCGCCCGTCCAGACGCCTGCCGCAGAAACCAACTGCCACCGTTATCACCTCATCTGCTCGCGGTTTGATCCACGGATCCAGTGGGTCGATTTTTACGTGAATCTTCCCTTCCCGCTGCCGGGCGGCACCACCGCATTTCTCGGACGCCGCTATTTTACCTCCCTGAACGGAACGTCGATCCCGGCCACATTTGATTATTGCTACACCAACGAGCCCGGCGTGGGTCTGGGTCCGACTTTCCTCTGCCAGGCAGGCACCGTGAACGGACGCATCTCACCGTTCGCATCGCAGCCCGGCGGATTTTCGCAAAATCCAAATGACATCATCAACGTCAACTTCGACGCATCGCTGCTCAGCTACCAGACGGATCCCTCACCCGATTGTTTCTCTCATGATCCGCGGCCGCCAGGCGAAACAAACGTTCATGGCATCGACATCTGTTTCAACACCGCGACCAACAGCTACGAATGGCGGGTTTATCGTCGCGTGGATGGCGCGCCTCTGACCTTGATCTCACAGGGAACGAATCAGCCGTCCGCGGCCGTTTGCACAACGGACGACGTGATGCCGGTCAACTCCGGCGCGCTTTGTTATTTCGTGCAGCTTTTGGATGAGCATGGCAACGCCAGCCCCATGCAACGGCTGGGTTGCACCGAATTCTCCGGCGTGCTGCCCACCCCCGTGCTGTCACCGATCGAACCGGCGGGCACAGAGACGAATGCGATGATGTGTCTCAATTGGTTTTGCCCCACGTTCGGTGTGGAGCGCTTCGAGGTTTGGATCGCGGGACCCGTCGCCAGCAATGCCTCGGTCAATCTCGTCAATACAAACCCGGTCACGACGCCTCTCTCCGTCGACCTCAACGGCTCGGTCCAATCTCTCGATTGGAATGTGTTCCGATCGATGCGCGCGGGTCCCGGCTTCGGCAACGGAGCGCTTTTCACTGTGAAAGTCAGGGTCGACCTCGGGCAGGCCTACACCGTTTTTCTCAAATCCGTCGGCAACGATGGCAGTGTCTCGACCAATATCAGCAACATTGAACAATTCTCCTGGTACCCCACCAACACGCCCACTCAAATGGTGCCATGGCCCGCGCGCGGGCTTCCGCCCCTCACCAATACCATCTCCGCCAATCTCGTCGCCGCGCGCGTGACAAATACCTTTTTCAATGGCCTCGGTGTCCGGATCGGCGTCGCTACCAATGGTGGTCCCGCGCAAGGGAACAAGGACCTGCGGCCCTACGCCACGCCCGGCACGAACGATCCCATGACTTGGCTCTTTGCGAATGCTCTGGGCCAGACCGCGTTCCCGGTCTGCCTCTACCGGTATCAGGTGACCAATGCCATGTACCCCGTGGTGTCGGGCGACCTGATCCAGGTCTCCCCACTCATGGAGCGCATCGCATATGGGATTGTCGCGTTCAACGAATTCCTGGGCAGCGGCCCGGCCGCGGCGATTTACGATCCGTTTATCGTGATGACTCGCGCGTCGGGAGCCAATCCGGCCATCTACGGCATCTATCTCGTCGATACCCAACCCGTCATCCTCGGCGCCCGTTATCGGTATCTGCTGGTCCGGTTCAAGGACAACCACGAAATCGATCAGGTCATCCCGACCAATGAAGTGGAGGTCACGCCATGAAACTCGGAATTCATCGCTGGCGCCTGGGCAGTGTAATCACCGAGAAACCTTCAACCGCGCGATCGCGATGGGGCATCACCGCGTTATCATGCCGATGGTTCCTGGTGCTTCTCTGGGCCCTGGCCCCTGGAAGTTCAGGCTTCGCTCAAAACCTTTTTGTCTCCGAGAGCCTCACTGAGTTGACGAGCTCCGCGGACCTGGATGGCGACGGCCGTGAAGACCTTGTCATCGTGGATCGGGTGAGCGGTTCGTACCGAATCGGTTACCAATTGACGGCGGGCAACTATGCCTGGGCGCCCACCCGCGCCAGCGGCGTGTCCCATGTGTCCGGATTTGGCCTGGGTGCTGTCGTCTCCACGACGCGATCGGGGCTGGCGTTCACGGCGCCCGACGCCAATCGGGTAAATCTTCTGGACGCCTCGACTCCCACCACTGCGGGCACACCCGTGTCGGTCTTTATCCCGTCCGTCGGCCCCAGTGCGGTGGGCGTCATCGACGTCGGCGGCGGCGGCAACACAGCGTATGAAGATTTCGTAATCGGAAGTGTGCTCAACGGAGCCATCTCGTATCGATCGTCGATCATGCGAAATACCAATGGGACGAATTTCGGGTTGCTGTTGGACAGCCCGTTGCTGGCTCCCATGGCGCGCGTGAACCGAACCATTGCCCGCAGCACCTATCCGGGCCTGCTCGGTGTGGTATCGCGAACCGCGCCCACCAACGATCTCTCGCTCCTCGAATTCACCTCCGGCGTCGCGACCCTCAAGGCCATCGCGACCAATCTGCCGGCGGGAGCCGACTACGTTCATGCTCGCTTCAGCGGAACGTTGCTAAGCCAGTTCCTTTTTTATGTGCCGGGCGGGACCAACCTCGAGCTGCGTCCGATCAATGAAGTTCCCGCGCTCTCGGGAAATTTCAGTTTCGGAACTGCCGTTGCGTTCACGTACACCCAGGCGCTCCGGCAGGTGTTTGTCCTTCCGGGCCCGCTCACCAACCGTCTGCTGCTCATCTTTGGGAGCGGCGCATCGGCGGGCATTTACAATTTCAACGGGGCATCAGCTCCGATCCTTGTCACCAACCTCACCGCGCCGCCCGGTGAATCCATCACGGGCGCCGCTCAAATCGGCAATAATGGCGTGATGTTGTTGAGCGGGGTCGGCGGCGTCTCCTCCAGTTTCCACCAATACACAGCGGTTGGCGGCGGTTACAATCTGTCGGCGTCCGGTGCGCTGCCCGCCATCACTCCGTACTCCGGCGGCGCCAACGTTTTCCAATTTCAAACCGAGCCGTTCGTCACGGCGCCTGCGACGCTGCTTCGCTCGTTGAATGCGGGGGACTGGTCGAGCAAATTCACGCTCGTGGCCGGCAATGCGGGGGCGACCGCCGAGCGATTTGGCGGGACGAGCAACGGCCTCGGCAATCCCGTGCTGACCTCTCTGGGCAAAGCGCATCCCTCCGCCGGTTTCGGCCTCGTCAATCAATATGGCATTCCCATCTCGTTGTTCGGCCTCACCCCCGCCGCAGGTGACCAGGTCGCGGAGGTGATGATTTCACCGGAGCCCGGCAGTTACCGGACGAGCCAGCAAATCTCATTCAATGCCACTCCCGCCGGCAACCAGGTTTGGTACCGCCAGAGCGTTGCCGCCGCCTGGACCCTCTACGCCGCGCCGTTTTGGATCTACACCAACACCACGATTTTTTATTACGCAAAAACCCCGGCCGGGATCAGCAACTCCCTCCTGCGCACCGCCGTTTATACCTTCACAGATGCCACAGGAGTGCGCGATTCCGACGGCGATGGCGTTCCTGATTTCGTGGAATTGGCGAAGGGGCTCGACCCGACCGCGGGCGCGGACTCGGACGGGGACGGCTGGTCGGACAAGGACGAGCTCGTGCGGCACACCGACCCGAACGACGCCACGAGCCATCCGCCGCTTGGGACTCCGCGCCTCGAGGATCGCAACGCGTTCGATTATGTCCCCACGTTGCGTCCGTGGGATGGGACGCTGAATACCAACTCGCTCTCCGCCACCGGCGCGCTGGTGCGCGCCTATGACATGCAGGGAAGTCTCCTGGGCTTTGGGATCGCCACCAATCTTTTTACAGCGGGCATCACCAATCCATCCGGGTATATGACGAACCTGGTTTTCGATCCGCTCCAGCGGCTTTTCGTCTCCGGCACCGAGCCGCACTACGATATCATCACTCTTTCCACCGACCGGACCATCGGCAGGGAGGTGTTTCGCCTCACGGCTTTTCCGGCGATCACGCCGGTGACGGTTTCCTATGGTTACGGCGGGAGCAATTTGCTGACCGAGGCGCAGAACTGGATTCTGACGGCTTCGAACGCCTATGCCGCGGTGCCGCATGTGCAAAGCCGGCGCGACATCACTATTTTCGACACCTTGACCGCCCTCGTTTTCGAGCGGGGCGTGGGTCAAATCCTGCTCAACCGGGGAACCAACTGGGGCACCAACATCACGCTGTTTTCCTATCGCTCCGGCGATTTGGGGCGGAGCAATGTCTCATCGGAACTGCTGCTCTCCCTCGAGCGGACCACAAATGGTTTTCCCGGTTACCTGTTGGCGCCGATGTTCGAGCGGTTGAATTCCGCCGTTCGCACCAACACCGATGCTGCCACCCTCGGCTTGCGCGCCGTCACCGCCGAGATTTATCGGATCAGCAGCGCCTCCAACAATGCGGCGCCCTCCGTGTATGGATCGCCCGTCGAGGCGGTGCGCCATTTTCTGGCCACCTGCACAGTGGAATCCAACTATGCCGCGGTGTTTACGCTCAGCGCTTCTGTTCGCTCCAATGCCTGCGTGGGCGTCAGCAACCTGGTGGCGCTTGCCATGCCGAGGCCCACCACCAACATCGCCCTCAAGGTCCGAGCGGACACTTTCGCCAATTCCTTCTGCATCAAACTCGAAACACCCGCCTTCGCCGTCATCAAATATTTGATCGACGCCGATGGACATCCCTACTCGTTCCCCAGCGCCTTCTCGATGATCGCGGGCACCGAAGTCCAGGTGCTGGGCTACACCGATGTGACCAACACGGCCTGTGCCGGCGACGCCATCGAGGTGATCACCATCAGCATGACGGGCATTCCGATCGCCAGCGACCCGGATCTCGATGGCGATCTATTGTTGGACTCGTGGGAGTTGCTGTTCCTCGATGGCCTCGGCAGCGATGCCTTCGCCGATTACGACGGGGACGGCTATCAGAACGTCCAGGAAATGTTCGAAGGCTCCGATCCCAGCGACTTTTTCGGCCTGCCTTCGGTGCTTCCGGTGGCGATGGCGCGGCCTACGATCCTGATCACCGTGGACGGTTTGGGCAATGTGCGTCTCCAGTGGAATTTCGCCTTTCAATACGCGAACAATTTCATCTTCAGCATCCGCGAAGCGGCCAGCATCGCCGGTCCTTTCACGAACGTCCTCCTGGATGTGCCCCATGCGGGCGGCGTCTTTGATGTCACGCTGCCTCCCGCGGGTCCGAGCCACTTTTATTACGTCACGATGTCGTTGCGTCCGCTTTGACCCGGACGCGATTGCCGGCAAGGGAAAAGGTCCAATCCCCTCTCACTCCGCCCGTCGGGCTCTCGATTTTTTGAAAGCCCCCAGCGCCTTGGGCTGTTGTTCAAAAAAAGAGGCCAGGTCCGCCAGGACGTCGACGGTGTCCGGGCTTAAATGATGTTCGATGCCTTCGATGTCGCGTTGTTGCGTCTCGGCATCCAGGCCGAACAGGGAAAAAAAGCGCGCGAGGGTGGCGTGACGGCCCTGGATGCGCCTGGCCACGTCGCGACCTTTCGAGGTGAGGATCAGGCCGCGGTATTTCTCGTATTTCAGAAAACCCAGTTCATCCAGCTTCTGCACCATGCTGGTGACGCTGGCGCGTTTGAGTTTGAGCGACGCGGCGATGTCCGCCGGGCGCGCATAACCTTTTTCCTCGATCAACTCGTGGATGCGTTCCAGGTAGTCTTCGGCGCTCTGGCTGGGCGGACGTTCGGACATGGTGGGCGGCACTAAATCATGGCGCCCCCGACCCTGGCAAGCGCAGCGGCCAACCGCTGGGGCGGGGACGGCCCCGTCCCCGGTCAGAACAAGGAAGAAAGTGGGGCGATCGAACACAGCTTGCCACGCAATCGTCTTTCTCATCACAATGTCGCAAAGCATGACCGCGCGTTTTTGGTATTTGTGGATCGGCCTCGCCCTTGTGGCGGTGTCCTGCGGCAAGACGCCCAAAGTTTACGACGTCAAAGGCGTGGTTCGAGACATCATGCCCGGCAAGAAACTCGTGACGATCGCTCATGAAAATATTCCTGGTTACATGGTCGCGATGACGATGGATTTCGCCGTGACGAACCTGGCTGAGTTAAACGGGCTGAATCCCGGCGATGACATCACCTTTCGCATGGTGGTGACGAAGGACGACGGCTGGATTCACGCGATAAAAAAACTGGGCACCACGACCCCGCTCCCGGCGCCTCCGCCCGAAACTTTCCGGCCCGCGCGCGAAGTCGAGCCGCTGGCGGTTGGAGATCAGATGCCGGAATACTCGTTTACGAACCAGTTGGGGCGGCCGGTGCATCTCAGCGATTTCAAGGGCCAGGCGTATGTGCTGAATTTCATTTTCACGCGCTGCCCGTTTCCGACTTTTTGTCCGCGGCAAAGCAAGGGGCTGGGCGAAACCCAGGAGCGGCTCAAAGCGATGGCCGGTGGGCCCACGAACTGGCATCTCCTGAGCATCACGATCGATCCTGCCTATGACACCCCGGCCCGGCTGAAGGGCTACGCGAAGACGTATGCTGCCGACCCCAATAAATGGACTTTCCTCACGGGGGATCTCGAAGACATCACGGCCATCGCCGAACAATTCGGGTTGCAGTTCTGGCGTGAAAAACCGGACGCGCTTCCCAACCACAATGTGCGGACGGTCGTGATTGACGCCTCCGGCCGTGTGCAATGGATGACCGCCGAGAACGAGTGGAAGACCGATGTGCTGGTTGACGAAGTGGTCAAGGCCGCCAAGGCGGGGCGTTAATTATTTCCTGGCGGGCTTCGGAGCGGCCGTCTTGGGAAGCGAGGCATCGAACTTTTTCTTCAGGTCATCCAGCTCCTTGCGCAGCGATTTGTTTTCCTGCTGCACCTTGAGGACATCCGCCCGCAGCGTGCCGAACTCGACCGCGGGCTTTTTCGCGTCCCGAAGCGATGCGAGCGATTTCTCCGCAGTGACTCGTTCGGGACTCTCCTTGGGGAGTGTGGCGAATTTCTCGAGGACGCTGATGGCCTTGGGATCGCCGAGCGTGCCCAACCCGGCGAGTGCCGCTTGTTGAACGCGCTTTTTTGGGCTGTTCACCCGTTCCACAAGGAATTCCCGAACCACATCCTTTTTCTCCTCGTGCCGCGACAACCAGGCGATGGTCTCCAGGCCCCGGGCGCAAACAGTGGCGGGCCAGCCCGCTTCGTGTTCACGCAACGCCGCCAGCACCGGCGCCACCAGACTCGCGTCGTCCTGTCCGCGAAGCGCCGTCATCGCCCCGTCCGCCAGGACGGCGCGATACGAGTCCGAACGTAAAAATTTCAGCGCTTCCTCACGCACTTCAGGCGTCCGCCAGGCGCCCAAGCCGGACATCGAGGCCGAGCGGATGTCAGGGTTTTTGTCCTCGCGCGCCAGGCGCAGGAGGGCGTCCCTGCCGGGTTCGCGAAAGAAGCCTGCGAGGTCCCAGACGATCTGCCGGCGCACGCGCGCGTCGGGTTGCCGAGTCGACTGGATGAGCGCCTGCATGGCTTCATCGGTGCCGATGGCTCGAATGGATTGCGACGCGGCGATACGCACGCCCCAGTAAACATCATTGTTCAGCCGGTCTTTCAGGCTGGCGAGTGCCTCTCTTTTTCCACTCAATGATTCCACGGCGTAAAGGCGGCCGAGCATGTCGCTTTTGTCCGTGATTTGTGCGTCGAGCATCGCCGCGGATGGTGTGAAGGATACTTTCGCCAGGAGCGCCAGTTCCGGATCAATCCGCACCTGGACGGGCTGTTCGGCGAGCGGCAGATAAAAGTCCTCGGATTTTTCCTTTACCGTCAGGCGGCGATCGACGCTGCCGGACTTGCCCTTGAACCGGATGGTGAGAGGCACATTGAACAGCAGCACGTCCTCGCTCAGTTTTTGATTTTGCGAAACCGTGATCCTCGCCAGCTTGCTGCGTTCGTCCCAGGAATAGCTGATGCCCAGTTCCGGCTGGTGCGCATGATAGACATATTGATCAAAGAATTGATCGAAGCTCCGTCCGCTCAACTCCTCGATGACCTTGTTCAAATCGTCGGTCGTCGCGTTGGCGAGGGCGTGGCGTTCGAGATGCGTCTTGATGCAACGGCGATACAGCTCCTCGCCAAGCTCATTGCGGAGCATGTGCAGGATCCAGGCGCCCTTGGGATAGGCGTGAAAGCCGAACTGTTCCTCGGGATTGTTGAAGTTGCGCCGCACGATGGCGTTGGTGTCGTTCGGCGTGCTCATGAAACCTTTTGCCGCCTGGTACATCCCGTAAAGCAATTCATCGCGCCCCGCCTTGTGACCCTCGTAAAGATGGGTGTAATAGGTCGCAAATCCTTCATTCAACCAGAGGTGGCTCCAATCCTTGCAGGTGACGAAATCGCCAAACCATTGATGCGCCATTTCGTGGGCCACCAATCCGCGGCTGCTCCAGATTTGCTCGGTCTCCGGAAGATGGAGCGTGCGATCCGTCAGCACAGTGAGCGAGGTGTTTTCCATGCCCCCCCAGGTGAAGTCGTCCACCACCACCTGGAAATACTTTGCCCATGGATAGTTCACGCCGATTTCCTTTTCAAAAAACGCCATGATTTCCCGTGTCTCGGCAAACGAAGCGCGTGCCTGGTCGATCTGTGAAGCGGGTGTGAAAAATGCCAGGGGCACATCGCGGTGACGATCCTCGATCCCTTTGACGTAGCCCGCCACCATTGCGATGAGATAGGCGGGATGCGGCTTGTCCTGGATCCAGCGCACGGCCTTCAGCCCCGACGTCGCCTCATGTTCCTCGCCATCCAGCCTGCCGTTGGACAGAACCGTCATCGCTTCCGGCACATGGCAGATCACCTCGCTGGTGGATTTTTCATTCGGTGCATCAAAGCAGGGAAACCAGTGCCGGGCCTCGTTGGGCTCGCCTTGCGACCAGACGTGCATGTCCTCGGGTTTGTAACCCATGTCCGGCGTGCGGAAATAGAGCCCATGCTTGGGCACCGCGGAATATTGGATCGTCACGGATGCCTCCTGATCCGCCGGCAACGGTTCGGCAAAGGTGAGGATCACATTTTTGTCGGTGGCCTGCCAGCCGAGCAGTTTGGCCGTGCAGGAAACGTCGCGAACGCTCAGCTCAATGCCATCCAGCCTCAGTTCTTCGAGCGGTTTTGCAATCGGCTTGAACCTGATGGTTACCTTTCCCGAAACCGTCTGCGCCTTGAAATCGGGGGTGACGTCGAGGATCAGATGAACAATGTCGACCTCGCGGCTGGGTGCGTATTTCAGGTGCTCGGACGAATCCACCGGCAGCAGAAGCCCGGTTCGACAGAGCAGGGACTCCTCTTCAGCCCGCGAGCCGGCGCCAAGCAGCGCGGCCGGCAAAAGGATTCCCGCCCGAATAAACGTCATGAATTTCATGGGCGGTTGTTTACAGGCTGACCGCCGGAAAAGGAAGCAGCGAAACGGATCCGGGTGGATTTCGGGCGTGACCAAAAGCAGGCGAACCGCCGGGGCCGCGCGAGGGATGCGGCCTGCACCGACGATTTGAATGGAACCCAGGCACGGCGCGTCTGTCCCTGCTCACGCGCTGGGGACCAGGTTGCGTTTTTGTCGCAACGGACCGCTTTTTTGGCCTGGTCATTTTGGCGCTTGGAAACACGCGTCCTTTTCCATTTCAATCCACTCCATGAACCCGCCTGTCCTTTCACTGGTTGTCGCCGCGTTCGTCGCTTCCTGCGCCCTGGCTGCCGACGCGCCGCCCGAAAAACCGAAACGTCCCGCCCGGCCGCCCGGCCAACATTCTTACGGACGCCACGCGGCCCTTGCCGACACAGCAAAGATGACCGCCGCCGACGGCCTTGCCGTCACGCTGTTTGCCTGTGAACCGATGGTGGTGAATCCCTGCGACATGGATATCGATGAACGCGGCCGGGTCTGGATTACCGAGGGCGCCAATTACCGCATCTCGATGCACACCAACTGGGGCGTCATCCGCGAAGGCGGCGACCGCATCCAAATAATCGAGGACACGGATGGCGATGGCGTTGCGGACAAGGCATCGACATTCTACCAGGACCCCAGCATCAACGCCGCGCTGGGGATCTGCGTGCTGGGCAACAAGGTGATTGTGTCGAGCGCGCCGAATGTTTTTGTGCTGACCGACAGCGACGGCGATGGCAAGGCGGACAGACGGGAACTGTTGTTCACCGACATCAAGGGCTTCGATCACGATCACGCCGTTCATGCGTTCGTGTTTGGGCCGGATGGAAAACTGTATTTCAACATGGGCAACGCCGGTGAACAATTGCGGCGTCCGTCCGAGGCATTGAAGGATATCCCCCTGCACGGACTCATCGACAAGGA
>JBEEGQ010000064.1:0-4369 GCA_041166945.1 Verrucomicrobiota bacterium | reverse complement strand
GATTTTCTCAAAACCCGCTATCCGAAGCCGGCCCCCAGCTCGTCCCAACCGTTCGTGACCACCGATCCCCAAAAGAAACCGGAGCAGTTTCGGAATTATGAAACCGACGCCCGTCCGACCGTGCGCGAATTCTATCGCCTGAACCACAGGCATCAAACGCGCGAATTCGGCCTGGCCAAGCGCGCCGAGTACCTGTCGCGGTCGCGCCGCGAGATGGGGATTTGGGAGGCGATGGAATTTCTGAACACGCTGGTGGACGACAGCGATCCGGACACGGATCTGACGCAGTTGGAACATCTGTTGCAGACCGCCGAGCAAATCCGGCGCGAGGGGCATCCGCGCTGGTTCATCCTCACCGGGCTCATTCATGACCTCGGGAAAATCCTGTGCCTGTGGGGCGAGCCGCAATGGGCCGTCGTGGGGGATACCTTTCCGGTGGGCTGCGCGTATTCGGATTCGATCGTGTTCCACGAATTTTTCCGAGATAACCCGGATTCATCCAACGCGCGATATCAGACGCGCCTGGGCATTTACGAGGAGGGCTGTGGGTTGGCCAATGTCGAACTCTCGTGGGGGCATGACGAATACATTTATCACGTCGCAAAGGACCATTTGCCAGAGGAGGGTCTTTACATGCTCCGCTACCATTCGTTTTATCCCGGGCATCGGGAGGGAGCCTACGCCTATCTGACGAACGAAAAAGATCGGCGAATGTTCGAGTGGGTCAGGACGTTCAATCGCTATGACCTTTACACCAAGAGCCATGAGCGGCCGGATGTGAAGGCGTTGCGTCCGTTTTACGATGACCTGATCCGCGAATTTTTTCCCGACCGTTTGAAGTGGTGACGGCGCGCGGCATTTATGCCGCATCACGGTGGACACTGATTAGGACATTGAATTTCCTTGGAGCCTGGACAGGTAGGTTGCCAAGGCGGCATGAATGCCGCGGTCCGGTTTTTTCGCGCGGACGCGCGCTACAGATTGGAGGCGCGCGATATTTATGCCTCATCGAGGCCGAGGACCCGCGCGGTGGGGAGCGTTATTGAGGTTGATGTTCCAAGCCCGGGATCGGAGGGAGAGGTGGGAACGGTTTACCCGCGCGTTCCGCCTGCTGCTTTTGCACCGCCATATTGATGTATTGCACCGCAGGATCGATCGGCGCGCCGTCCGGTTGAGTGGTTTGCGTACGAACAGTGCGGGGCGGAATGCTTCGAGGAAGATCACCGATGCTGGTGTTGAGCCCCTGGTTGTAAGTCGAGGCGGGGACATTGGCGCCCGGATTGTAGCCCTGGTTGGCGCCATAAGGATTGATGGGCGCAGCGTTGGGGCTGGCGGGTGCCGAGCCGCCTGCCACCATTACGTTGGCCCGGCCTGCGGCTGATGCCGATGTATTGCCATTCGGGACCGGGTTGTAAACCGAGCCTGGTGGCTGGACATAAGCGGAATTGACGCCAGGAGGAATGAGGAGCCCGGGCGCCACAGGATTCGGCGCAGAACTCTTGGACGCCAGTTTCAAGGCGACATTTGTAACGACTCCCGCGTTGTTGATCGTCACTTCATTCTTCTCCAGATCGATGGAAACCACTTCGATGGCGTCGTCCCGTTCCCCTTCGCCCAAAGTTCGGCGGACAACCGGTTTGCCGGGACTCGGAATGATTTCGAGGAACGCCTGTTTCTTTTGGAAGATATTCAGGATGCCGGTGACCTCGACGGTGGCGGCAAGGGGAGGAGGCAATTTGTTCAGGTCGTCTATTTTGGGCGGGGGCGGTGGATCCGAAAGGTGAAAGGGGTTGCGAATCGCAATCGTATCGTACGGATTGGCTCCGGTGTCCGCCATGGCGCAATTCCATAACGCGAAAAAAGCCATCGGAACAACAAGGCGAACCAGATTTAAACCAGCCGGTTTCATAAGAAAACTATACTTCACTCGACATTCCAACACCACCCCAAAGATCGGTCGTTATCAGGTCTACTTGACCTCGAATCGATGACCACTCTGGGCAACCCGCGCATTTCGGCGAGGCCGGTAATATAAACCCGTGGCAGAAATCTGGCCTGCGGTGGCCGATTCGTCGCACCGGGTGGAGGCTGTGTCTGGAGATGGAACACGTTTCGGTCGATCAGATGATTGTAGGGATTGCGCACTTCTGCGGCATCGGCGGCCCCGGCAGCGCCAAGGCAGAGCGCTGCGACTGCTGTGGGACCGAATGTCGAAATTGGGTTCATCGTGACGAGTTTAACGTCTCTGGCAAACACCAGCCCTGAAAAATCGTTGCGAGATTTCCGCGCGCGGCAGCGTTGGCGCTGCGTCGCGCTGGGTCAAGGGGGCGCCGCGTAGCAGGCGGCGCAAAAGTTTGGCTTAAATCAATACGCTGCCTGGGCGCCTTTGATGTTTTTCTTTTTCATCCACGGCATCAATGAACGCAGGCGGGCGCCGGTGACTTCGATGGGATGATTGGCGCCTTTCTTGAGCAGCGCGTTGTAGCGCTTGTAACCGCCCTTGTATTCATTCACCCAGGCCTTTGCAAACTTGCCGCTCTGGATGTCCTTCAGGGCGGCTTTCATGCGTTTCTTCACGCTGGCATCGATGATCCGCGGGCCGACGCTGACGTCGCCCCATTTCGCGGTTTCCGAGATCGAAAAGCGCATGCCGCTGATGCCCGATTCATTCATGAGATCCACGATCAATTTCAGCTCGTGCAAACATTCGAAGTAAGCCATCTCCGGGGCGTAACCCGCTTCCACGAGCGTTTCATAGCCCGCCTGGACCAACGCGCTGCACCCGCCGCAGAGCACGGTTTGCTCCCCAAACAGGTCGGTCTCGGTCTCCTCGCGGAAATTCGTTTCGATCACGCCGGCACGGGTGCCTCCAATGCCGCGAGCCCACGCCAGGGCGATTTTTTTGGCGTCCTTGCCGGGATTTTGGTGAACCGCGATGAGGCTGGGGACGCCCTTGCCCTCGGTGTATTGCCGGCGAACGATGTGGCCCGGGCCTTTGGGGGCCACCATGATGACGTTGACGTTTTTGGGCGGCACAACCGTTTTGAAATGGATGGCGAAGCCGTGGCTGAACAGGAGGGTTTTCCCCTTGGTCAGGTTGGGCGCAATGTCCTTGGCATAGGCGGTCGCCTGCTTCGTGTCAGGCAGCGCGATCATGATCACATCGGCTCGCCGCACCGCCTCGGCCGTGGTGACGACCTCGAAGCCCTTCTGTTGGGCGACGGGAATGGACTTGCTGCCCTCGTAAAGTCCGATGATGACATTGAGGCCGCTGTCCTTGAGGTTGAGCGCATGGGCGTGGCCCTGCGATCCGAAGCCGAGAACGGCGAGCGTCTTGTTCTTGAGCACGTTCAGGTCGGCGTCCTTGTCAGTGTAAACTTTGGCGGGCATGGGATGAATCAGGGTTGATGGTTGGATGGCAATTGGAAGGGGAGGGGTCGAAAAAGGTGCGGCGCGCGAAGGCGGCGGATTATTTCCGGGGAAGCGCCGCCTTTCCGGTGCGGGTCAATTCGATAATGCCGAAGCTTTTCATCAGCTCGAGAAACTTCTCCACCTTGCTCTCGTTGCCCGTGATTTCGATCGTGAGCGTGGCGGGCTGGACATCCACAATCTTGGCGCGAAAAATATCAGTGATCTGCATCACTTCGGCGCGGGTGTTGGAATCGACGCTGACCTTCACCAGGACCAGTTCGCGATCAATATATTCGGCGTCGCGAAAATCCTGCACGGTGAGGACATCCACGAGCTTGTTCAACTGCTTCACAATTTGCTCGATGGTGGCGTCATCGCCCCGCGTCACGATCGTCATGCGCGATGTTTTGGGATCGTGGGTGGGACCGACATTGAGGGTGTCGATGTTGTAGCCGCGGCCGCTGAACAGGCCGGCGACGCGGGTGAGCACGCCGAACTTGTTTTCAACCAGCACGGAAATGGTGTGTCGCATAGTCGCCAAATCAAAAAACCCGCGTCCCGGAGGACTGCGGGCGACCTGAAGCGGCAGGCAGGCTTCCGGTCGCGTCAAACCTGCAACGGCAGGACCACGCGGACCACGAATACAACCTGGACCGGCAAATTCACGGGCGCGCAAAGTAACAAGCCGTGTTTTCAGGGGTCAACTGGTTTTTGCGCCCCGCAAGCTTCACCGGGTCCTCCGCGCCTTCCCAAGGGGTCAGTCCCTACTATTTGAACTTTTTTCCTACGCAGTTCAAATAGTAGGGACTGACCCCTTGGGGGGACATCCGGCGGCGTAGTGCGCCAAAAGTAACTGTTACCCGAGCAAAGGGCGGGAAGGGACCCATTGCGCCAAAAGTCCTGTTACCCAAAAACTCCATTTGGAAACGAAGGAAGTCGGGGGCCTTGAGCCTCTCCG
>JBEEGQ010000063.1:0-11758 GCA_041166945.1 Verrucomicrobiota bacterium | reverse complement strand
TTAAGGCTTCTAGTTCTTGCTAGGCTTGAACATTCAACAGCCTTGGTCGCCATTAAACACCGGTCCGGGGAATGGCTTCGGTTCTTCGTTGAACGGGCGGCTTCTCTCCGGCACGCTTTCCCATCATGGGCGCACAATGGAAACAGGCCGGGCGCGAAGCGAACGCGCAAAAGAAAGGCCAGATGGTCGTCAAGCTGGTTCGGGAAATCAGCGTCGCTGCCAAATTGGGCGGCGCCGATCCCGACCTCAACGCCCGGCTCGCCGCCGCGGTGGAAAAAGCCCGCAAGGCCTCCGTCTTCCGCGACACCATCGAGCGCGCCATCAAAAAAGGAGCCGGTCTCACGGACGATCCGGTCCAGTTTGAACTCGTCACCTACGAAGGTTTCGCACCCCACAAAATTCCCGTCGTTGTTGAATGTCTCACCGACAATCGCAACAGGACCGCGCCCGAAATCCGCCGCCTCTTCCTGGCCGGCTCTCTCGGGCAGCCCGGAAGCGTCAGCTTTTTTTTCAATCATAGCGGCGTCGTCGAAGCCACCCATGGCGACCCCGCGCGCGATGCCGAAGGGGACGCCATCGAGGCCGGCGCGCAGGATTTCGAACCGCTGGAAGCCGACGAAACGCCCGATGGCCAAAAAGGGATCCGCTTCATCACTGCCATCAAGGATCTGGATGCCGTGTCGAAGGCGCTAAAGGCGGCCGGCTGGAAGATCCTCGCATCCGAAATGCGGTATCTCGCCAAGAGTTTCCATGAGCTCACTGATTCGCAACGGAGCGAAGTGGGGGAATTCCTGACGGCGCTGGACGACCACGACGACGTGCATCACGTTTATGCGGCGATGAAATAGGACTCGGCCAGGCTCTTTAGAAAAGGGTCGGAACCCCTTCCTCGAGGATCTTCAAGTGTTCGGAGAGTTTTTGTTGCTGGGCCAGTTCGTTCAGCCAGCGGGGCGGTTCGTCCAGCGGTTCAAAGGAGAGTTTGAATGTTCCGAAATGCATCGGTACCAGCCATGTGGCGCCCAGGTCCCGAAAGGCCCGCAACGCCTCGTCCGGCCCCATGTGCACGTGCCGGAATGAATCCGGATAATACGCGCCAATCGGCAGCAGCGCGATTTCCGGCTTGAGTCGCTTCCCGATTTCCTTGAACCCCTCGAAATAAGCGCTGTCCCCCGCGTGATAGATCGTGCGTCCCTGGTGGTTGAGAACGAAACCGCCATACCCGCGATGCTCATCGCGAATGGTTCGCGCGCCCCAATGTTTGCACGGCGTCAACGTCACGCTCCAGTCCCCGTGCGAAAAACTTTCCCACTTCTGCAACTCGATGATGCGTGTGAAACCCAGGTCGTGGGCCAGATCGCCGACGCCCCATGGCATCACGCCGATTTTGGGCGCAGGCAGTTTGCGGAGGGTCGGTTTGTGAAAATGATCGAAGTGCGCGTGCGTGAGGAGCACGAGATCGATGGGCGGCAAATCCTGGATGCGCAATCCGGCGCGTTTGAGCCGCTTCAAAAGGAAGAGCCAGTTGGCAAAGTTTGGATCCACCAGGACATTCAGATCGCTGAACTGGATCAGGAATGACGCGTGCCCGATCCAGGTGATGGCCACGTGGCCCTTCGTCAGGCGCGGAAAAACCGGCCGGCGATGTTGCCCGGTCCGCGCGGTGAGCCACGCTTTCCACACCATCTCGTAGAAGAATGTCTTGGGATTGAAGTGGTTGCTGGGAGTGAGCTCCTTGAAAGAGCGGGGCAACCGCCGGCGTGATTTCGAGGGCTCCGGCGAGGAATTCGAATCTTTCGTCATGCTAACTGCTTGCTAATACTCAACATAAGCGGCCGCTGAATAAAGCCAGACGCGCTCGTGTCCAACGCAACGATGCAGTTAGTGAAAGCTAGAATTATGAAAAAGACGATAGCAATTTTGGGAATCGCCACCCTGGCCGCGGCGGGCGTTTCGACGGTGCAGGCCGGCCACGTTTCAATCAACATCGGCGGCAGTTTTTCTTTGCCGTTGCCGCCATTGCCGTTGCCCTTTCGATCCGCGTCGGTGCATGTCGCGCCGAGGGGGCACATCGCCCCGCCGGTGTTCGTGCAATCCGCTCCCGTGGTCTGCGCACCGCCGATGGCGCCGGTCGCCCGTTATTATGTTCCGCCACCGGTCATCGTTCAGGGACCGCCCGTTGTCATCGCGTCTCCGTCCTGTTACCTGCCCGCGCCGCGTTTTGGCTTTCCTGAATTTGGATTCAATTTCCGGTTCCGGCCGCAGTTCAACGGGCATCATTCATCGCATTCTCGGCGCTGGTAAATCTTGGGCTGGTCACCAGGCTGGTATAACCCCGCGCCGTTGGCGCTAAACACATGGAAGTGGGGTCACATCTCGACATTTGACAAGTGACAATGAATTTGGCTGGGCGTCACCCGGCATTCGGAAGAAGCCACGGATGCCTGGTATGACCCCGCGCCGTTGGTGCTAAACACATCCGTCGCGGTGACAGGTGCCACCCCGACCTTCTTGTCCGGCGCCGCCGGCTTTCCTGATTTTCCTTTGCCCGCCTCTCTGCATGAGCCATGCTGCTGGCATGGGCAAACGCCGGGAGGCGCGGGAACGCGCCGTTCAATTTTTGTTTCAGAACGACCTGAATCCGCCTGAGAACCTCGACGAGGCCCTCGCGCAGTTTTGGGAGGCCCAACGCACGGCAGCCATCGCCGAGGAGAAGGAAGGCAAGGCCACCTGGGGTGAACCCGTTGATCTCCCGCCGCCCGGTGACGACGAGCTCGCCATGCGCCAGTTTGCCGAACCCCTCATCCGCGGAGCCCTGATTCATCGGGATGAAGCGGACGGTTTCATCCGCAAATATTGCAAGAACTGGGATCTGCCCCGGATCGCGGCCGTCGACAGGAACATTCTGCGCCTCGCCATCTACGAAATGTTGCACCGCGAGGATATCCCGCCCGTCGTCAGCATCAACGAGGCGGTGGACATCGCAAAACGGTTCAGCACCGAGGACAGCGGCCGTTTCGTGAATGGGATTCTCGACAGCGTAAAAAAAGAATTGATGCGTCCCGCGCGCGAGGTGAAATGAAGTCGCCAACCGAGCGTCCGCCTCGGATGGCTTATGCTATGATGTCCGCATCGTGATGTACGCCGACCTCCATCTTCACACCAACTTCTCGGATGGCACCTACACGCCCGAGGAACTGGCGGGCCACGCGGCCCGATGCGGCTTCAAGGCGGTTGCATTGACGGATCACGACACGATGGAGGGATGCGAGCGAATGGGTGCTGCCTGTGTCGCGCGTTCGGTGGAATTCATACCGGCGACAGAACTGACCGCAGAACTGGGCGGCCACGAATTGCACATGCTCGGTTATTTCCTGGACCCGCAGCATGCGCGGCTTCAGGAGGAATTGGCGCGGTTCCAGGAAGTGCGACAGAATCGAATCGTCGAAATGGTCGTGCGCTTGAATGCCCTGGGCATTCCCCTCAAGCACGAGGCGGTGTTCCAGCTGGCAAATTGCCGATCTCCCGGCCGGCCGCATGTGGCCCGGACCCTCGTCCAGGGTGGATGGTGCTCGAGCCTCGACGAGGCGTTCGAGCGATTTCTCCGGAAAGGCCGGCCCGCCTGGGTCCCGAAATTCAAAATCTCGGCCACGGATGCCATCGCGCTGGTGCATCAGGCCGGCGGGCTGGCTGTGCTCGCTCATCCGGGTCTCAATCACAATGACGATCTGATTCCCGAGCTGGTGGAGGCCGGGATGGATGGCATCGAATGTTTTCACACCAAACATTCCACCACGATGACGCAGCGTTACCTCGAGATGGCCGATCATCTCCGGTTGCTCGTCACCGGCGGCTCCGATTGCCATGGCATGAGCAAGGGAAAACCCCTCATCGGCAGCATCAAGGTCCCTTACGATTGCGTGCTGCGCCTTCGCGAGAGAGCCTTTCAACGCGCGGCCGATCGTGGCGTCATGCTCGCCAGCGTGCCGGTGGAAAATCCCAAATCCTGACAAGAAAGCTCTCCTGATGGGACTGTTTCAAAAATTCAAGGAAGGCCTGCATAAAACCCAGGCGAAGCTTGTTCACGAGCTGAAACGGATCGTCACCCTCTCCCCAAAACTTTCCGGTGGAACCTTCGATGAGGTTGAAGCCGCCTTGCTCGCCGCGGACCTTGGCACCGCCGTGACGCAACAAATTCTCGACGAAGCCAAAAAAGCCTACGAAACCCAGGGACGCAGCGGACTGGACATCATCGAGATTGCCCGGCGCGAAGTCGAAAAAAGCCTGGCCACGGCCAGCGCCGAACTTAAAAAACAGCCTGCCGGTTTGACGGTCGTCTCGATCATCGGCGTCAACGGCACCGGCAAAACGACCACGGCGGCGAAGCTGGCCCATGTGCTCCAACAGCAAGGCAGGTCGGTCGTCCTGGCCGCCTGCGATACCTTTCGCGCCGCCGCCGTCGAGCAATTAAAGCTTTGGGGACAGCGTCTCAATGTTCCGGTTGTTGCCGGCGCGATGAATGCCGATCCGGCCGCCGTCGCCCATGACGGCATTGCGTCCGCGCTGGCGAAGGAGGCCGATTATCTTCTGGTCGATACCGCCGGCCGGCTGCACACCAAGCACAACCTGATGCAGGAACTGCAGAAAGTGCATCGGGTGATGGACAAAAAACTGGCTGGCGCCCCGCATGAAACGTTGCTGGTGCTCGATGCGACAACGGGAATGAATGCCCTGAACCAGGCCCGCGAGTTCCACAAGGCCGTCACTCTGACCGGCTTGGTCGTCACGAAACTCGACGGCACCAGCAAAGGCGGCATGGTCGTTGCCATCCAAAAGGAGCTCGGGATTCCGATCAAATTCATCGGACTCGGCGAGCAACCCGATGACTTGCAGCCGTTCGACGCCAAACAGTTCGCCGGGGCGTTGTTCGAAAATTGATCTCCCACCCATTGAACCACTGGCTTCAGCACCAGCGTTTTGAAGCCGCAGCACGTTGACCATGGAAACGGCGTGGATGAAAGAGGCGCTTCGCCTCGCCGCCCGCGGGTACGGAACCACTTCTCCCAATCCAATGGTGGGTGCCGTGCTCGTGAAGCGCGGCAAAATCATCGGCCGCGGCTGGCACCGGCAGGCCGGCGGACCCCATGCCGAGATTGAGGCGCTCCGCGACGCAATGCGCCGCGGAAACGATCCGCGACAAGCCATCCTCTACGTCACCCTCGAGCCTTGTTGCACACAGGGACGCACCCCGCCTTGCACCCGCGCCATCATCGACGCCGGGATTCAGCGGGTCATCGTCGCGGCAACCGATCCGAACCCGCGCCATGCGGGACGAGGATTCGGCCTGCTGCGCCGCGCGGGCATCGAGGTCGTCACCGGCCTGCAGGCTGACGATGCGATGCGTTTGAATGAATCGTTCAATCATTGGATTCGCACGCGCACACCGTTCGTCACGGTCAAATCAGCGATGACCCTCGATGGCAGGATTGCCACGGCGTCCGGCGAATCCAAATGGATAACAGGCGAGGCCGCGCGGGCCGAAGGGATGAAACTTCGACAGGGCGCGGACGCGATTTTGGTGGGGGTGAACACGGCGCTGGCGGATGACCCGCAACTCACGGCCCGCTGTGCCCCGGGGTCGAAGTCTCGCAGCGAGAATCCCAAACTGCGGCGCATCGTGCTCGATTCGCGCGCACGCACACCAATGACGGCGAAGGTGGTGAGCGATGAATTCGCGCGGCTCACCACAATCGTGGTGACAGCCGCCGCCCCCGCACGACGTGTGGCGGCGCTGGCAAAGCGTGTGTCAGTTTGGAGAGCACCGAGCCGAAGCGCTGGGCCGCGGAAAACCGGCGAACCGGCGTCTGCGCACCGCGTCGATCTGGCGTGGTTGTTGAAACGGCTGGGCGGCGAGAACGTCACCAGCTTGCTCGTGGAGGGAGGCGGTGAGGTCAATGCCTCGTTCCTGTTCGGTGGGTTCGCGCAACGCGTCGTTTTCTTTTACGCCCCCAGGATCCTGGGAGGGCGCGACGCCCGCCGCGCGGTGGCCGGCGCGGGAGCGCGGAACCTCGCCGGGGCGCTGTCGTTGCGCGATGTCGAATGGAGGCGCGCGGGTGACGACTTGAGGATGACAGCGCTGGTCAGCTGCGATTGATCGCGGCAATCTCCCCGCATGTTTACGGGAATCGTCGAAGAGACCGGCACCGTCCGGGCGATCGGGTCTTCTGGAAAAAGCGCACGACTCGTCGTGGAAATGAATCGATGCGCCCGCAGCCTCAAAACCGGCGACAGCGTCGCAGTCAACGGCTGCTGCCTGACGGCGGTGAAGCTCTCGAGGCACGGCGCGCTCAAATGGGTCCAATTCGATCTTCTCCGTGAAACGTTGCAGCGAACCAATCTCCAATTCGTCCGCCCGGGTTCCCTTGTTAATCTCGAACGCCCATTGCGCGCAGATGGCCGGTTCGACGGACATTTTGTCACCGGTCACATCGATGGCCCCGGCCGCATCGCCCGATGGCAATCCATCGGTGCGGATCATGTCCTGGACATCGTCGCGCCGCCGGAGCTGATGCGTTATGTCGTCGCGAAAGGATCCGTCGCGGTGGACGGCATCAGCCTGACGGTCGCGCGGGTGTCAAAGGCGGGCTTTCGTGTCTGGATTATCCCGCACACTTTCAACCTCACCGCGTTGCGCGAACGAAAGGCGCGCGACATTGTGAACCTGGAAACGGATATCCTGGGAAAATACGTGGAAAAATTCGCCGCGCCGCGTGGGGTTCGAAAGTAGAGGGCGAATCTCAGCGCGGTTCGATTGTCCTCACTGTGAAAAGTGGGATTACCTGTTTCTTGCCCTCCGCGTCGGTGAAACTGACGAGGCCTCGATCCTTGTCCACCTTCGGTTTTCCGTGGGTCGTGACGACTTGCCGATTTGTAAGCGTGAGCTGGTACCGCGGGGCGCAGCCCGAAATCAGGACGACGGCAAGCACGGCGATGGAGGGGGCAAAAAATAATTTCATGGGAGGAAGGAGTGTTGGACGGTCGCAGCTTGATGCCTGAGGTGATGCGACTCTTCAACCTAAATCTCCCTCCTTCTCGCGGCGGACCGCGGCATTTATGCCGCTTCGGCAACCGGTCCTGCCCAGCGCCCGTACAAATACGATGGCCTGATTGTTGTCCACCTTGAAGCGGCATAAATGCCGCGCTCCGTCCTAGTCTCTCGCGCGCCCGCGCGAAGCGGACCGCGGCATTGATGCCGCTTGGGCAGGTCAGCGCTCTCCGCCTGCCGCGGTCAGCTCGATGATTTTGCGGAGCGGCGTGGCGGGGCAAAATCCGGTGACACGCTTGAGTTTGTCGACCACCGGACGGCGCCGCAGCATGTCCTCAAATCCGGGCGCATAGGCTTCACTATAGGGCACCGATTCGATGGCCGACGACGATTTCAGAGTCTGCACCACTGTTCTCGCCAGCTCCAAGATGGTGACCTCCTCGGTGCCGCCGATGTTAAAGATTTGTCCCTGCGCGGCGGGATGCCAGGCCAGGCGCACCAGGGCTTCGACGGTGTCCGACACATGACAAAAACAGCGCGTCTGCGATCCGTCGCCGAACACGCGCAAGGGCGCGCCCGCCCTTGCGGCTTCGATGAAACGCGGCAAAACCATCCCGTAACGACCGGTCTGCCGTGGCCCGACCGTGTTGAACAGGCGCGCGATGACGACCGGGAGTTGTTTCTCCCGGGCGTAGGCCATCGCCAGAAATTCATCCATTAATTTCGAGCATGCGTAACTCCACCGGCTGACCATTGGCGTGCCGATGATTAAATCGTCCTCCTCCGAAAAGGCGTCCCGATGGCTTCGGCCGTAAACCTCGGATGTCGACGTCAACAAAACCGGCACGCCATGGCGGCCGGCCGTTTCGAGCACCGCCTCGGTTTCGTGCAGGTTGGTCTGCAACGTGCGAATGGGCGAGCGCACCACCAGCTCGACCCCGACGGCGGCCGCGAGATGAAACACACGCTCCGATTGTTTCACAAGGGCATCGAGCTCGCGGCATCCGGATACGGTCGATTCGATTCTTCTCAGCCCGTCATCGCCCGCCACCGAGGCGAGGTTTGACCAGGTTCCGGTTGAACAGTCGTCGATCACCACCACGGACCGGCCGTCCGCGAGGAGTCGTTCGACCAGATGCGAACCGATGAAGCCGGCGCCGCCAGTCACCAGGATTTGTTTGGCCGGGGAGTTCAAGAATCAGAAGCGAAAAATTATTCCAACGCCTTCGCAATGCCCTCGGCGAGCGTCTGGCGGTAGGTCGACGTGGCGATCTTTCGGGCCTCGCGCGGGTTTGAGAGGTAGCCTCCCTCGATGAGGACTGCCGGGCGGTTTTGTCCTCGAAGCACGCCCAGGAAACGGGCGCGGCAAACGCCGCGGTCCGCCGCTCCCGCCGTCGCAAGAACCGCCCGGTGCAGCACCGCGGCCAGGCGAAAATTTTGATCGTCAAAAGCGTTGTTCGGGTGCCATGCGCCAATGTCGTCGCCATAACCCCGGTTGATGCTCGACGGCATTCCTGTTGGCGTCAGGCAATAGGTTTCCACTCCTGCCAGGTCATCATTGCCGGGGCCGTGATTGAAATGGAGGCTCAGGAAAAGATCGGCCTTCGACAATTCCGCAATCGCAACGCGATCCTGGAGCGACACCGCGGTGTCATTGCTTCGCGTCAGGACGACTTTCCAGCCCTGGGCCGTGAGCAGTCGTTCGACGCGGCGCGCCCAGTCCAGAGTGTAATGCTTTTCGAATTCGTTGTTGATGCCGCTCCGGGTGCCGCCGTCTTTTCCGCCATGACCGGCGTCGATGACGATCGTCCGGTTGGTGCGCGGCCATGGCAGGAGCGGATCGATCAACGGTTGAAGAGTCTTGCGGCCATCGACCGAATGGATATAGGGGAGGCCCTTGATGGCGCGCGGCGCGTACCCGAGCCAGAAATCCATCCCGCCGACCCGCAGGGTATGGCTGCCCATCTGGACACGAAATGTTCCGTTGCTCGAAAAGATCTGATAGCTGGCATCCGCGCCGGACGTTAATTGGCGCGGCCTTTCGAGCCCATTAAACTGGCCCCAGCTTTCGAGGGGCACCCACGAGTTCACCCAATTCGATGGCCATGCTGGCTTTGGAGCCGGAGCGGGAGTTGCGTTGGTGAGCGCCGGTGGCGGAACAACAGGCAGGGGCTTGGAAATGATGTCGTGTGCGACGGGTGGAGGCAAAACTTTCACCGGCGCGGGCGGTGTGACGAGCACGGGGACGGACACCACCTTGACGTTCGCCGGGAAAACGGTGGTGGACTGATGCGTGCCCGATTCGCAGCCGCTCAAGGCGGCCGCGGCCGCCACCGTCATCGCGAGATACCAGGTCTTGAACACGCGCGTCATTTTGCGGATGAGCGCGAGCCACACAAGCCGCATGTCAAAGCGTTTGCGCCTGCCGACGCAGTACCGGAGTGCGCCCGTCCCGGGCGCAGCAGGGTAATACGTGACGAGGCGTTTGATTATTTCGGACGTCACTCAGCGTGCGGATGTTGCTGCGCCCGAGGACGGGCGCACCCCGTCGCCTGCCCGGTAACCGCTGAACAGAAACGCACCCTCCCCATCCCTCTCCTCCATTTCCGAAATGGAGGAGAGGGTGCCCGAAGGGTGGGAGAGGAGCGCCTGAATGAAGAATGTTGCGATTCTTTTCTTCCCTTTGCAGGACGCGCCTGATTAATTCGCCGGCGATGAACGTCACCGTTTTTTGGGATAAGCTGTCGAAGATCACTCTTGTCCTGCTGTTCGTGGCCGCGATGTTATTCGCATTTCTCCAATATCTGCCGCTCATCCAGAAAAATCAGAATTTCCGAAAGGAATTGCTAGCGTTCGAGGCGCGCAACATCGAGCAGGAACGCCTGGGCCGGCAACTGCGCGCGTCCATCGATTCGCTTCAGAACGATCCCAAAGCGGTGGAGCGGCTCGCGCGGGAAAAACTGGGATGGGCGAAAACAAACGAGATGGTGATCCGGTTCGAACCCTCCCAGCGGCGCTGAGCCATCCACCCCAACGGGATTGCCTCGTTCCCGGTGGATGTGGATGCAACCCCGTTGGGGTTGATTTATTTTCCCCGTTTCACCCAGGGTGGCTCGTCCCTCGCAACCCTGGGCTGAGGGATGGTACCCCGTTGGGGTAAAGCGGTGCCGCGGAAATCAGACCGTCATGATCTCCTTCTCCTTGTGCGCGAGATGGGCATCGACCTTGGCAATATATTGATCGGTTAATTTCTGAACTTCAGTTTCCCCGAGCTTTTCGTCGTCCTCGGACATTCCTCCGCCTTTGGATTCCTTTTTAAGATGCTCGATGGCGTCGCGGCGCACGTGACGAATGGCGACTCGGCCGTCCTCGGACATTTTGCGAACGACCTTGACGAATTCCTGGCGGCGTTCGGCGCTCAGTTCGGGCAGCGAGATGCGAATGATTTTTCCCTGCACGGTGGGATTCAGTCCGAGGTTGGTTTTTTGAATGGCCTTTTCAATCGGGTGAATTGTCGCCATGTCCCACGGCTGGATGACGAGCATGCGCGGCTCGGGCGTGGTGATCCCCGCCAGTTCGCGGATGCGCATCTGGGAGCCGTAAACCTCCACCAGGATGTTTTCAACAAGCGCGGGGGAAGCCTTCCCCGTGCGGACTCCCGAGAATTCGTGCTGCACGACCTCCTCGGTTTTGATCATTTTCTCTTCGGCTTCCAGCAGGATGTCATCGACTGGCATAAGGAGGCCAAGCTAGCAAGCGGCGTGCAGGTTGTATAGGGGGCAATGCGCGACGGTTGCGCGCACAAAGCATCCCGAAGTTGACTCCTTCTTTCCGCTGCCCGGGAACCGCCGAACAGAAACGCCTCCTCTCCCCCTCCCTCTCCCCCATTTCCGACATGGAGGAGAGGGAGGGGGAGAGGAGGAGCGTCCCTCTATTGAGCGCACCCATTCATCGAACCCGCGGCGTCTCGGGAGCACGTGCGGCCGGGCGGCGTTGTTCGAATGCCGCCACCACCCGTCGCATGACGCCGGCGATGATGCCGCGTTCGTTCGCGTGGTCCGTCGTGAATGTCACCAGCACGAATCGCTCGCCATTGGCCAGCTCGACAAAAGCCGCATCGTGACGGGTCTGGCTTGTCCACCCTGCCTTCGACCAGAGCTTCGCGCCGCGCGACAATCCCAGACCGCTGAACGCCGTTCCCTGGTCGGGCTCGGGGCCCTCCTCGATTTTCTTGAACGGCTCGCGCTTCATCAATTCCAGCATCTCGGCAGAGCGCTTTGCAGTGACGGCTTCGCCCGTGGCGATCTCGGCCACCAACCGCGCGGTGGCATCGGTGGTCAGCATGTTGCGAGTGGGCTGATGCCGTTTGATGGATTGGGTTTCGCGGCCATAGGGACCTTCACACCACGGCTTTTTGTTGGCGTTGATGTTGGTGTACCCGAGCGACGTGAAATAGCGGTTGACCGCGTTGCGTTTGTCGAACCATTCGTCGATCTCCTTGTCCGGCAACTCGGGCCCGCTGGTCGTGCCGGTCAGCAGATCGACGACGTAATGGGTCGCTTCATTGTAACTCTCGACGATCATGTCCCGAAGCGCGCGCCGCAATTCGGGAGTGTCCTGGAGCCGTCCGTCCTCCATCCAGCGATGGGCGGCAACCAGGTAAAAAAGCTTGATGACGCTCGCAGGATAAATGGGGACATCGCCGCGATGGCTGGC
>JBEEGQ010000062.1:0-7632 GCA_041166945.1 Verrucomicrobiota bacterium | reverse complement strand
TCCACTTCAATCCCGGCGACATCATCGGCCCGCAAAGCTACATGGTGGCCGTGCGGGATGCCGTCGCGTTCCAGGCTGTCTATGGAACCAATGCACTGATCGCAGGGGAATTCGATGGAAGTTTCGATCGGAACGGCGAATCCATCTCTTTAATCAAGGAAGCGGTGACGACCAACGAGGTCGACGTGGTCGTCGACCGTGTGAAGTATGAGATCGTCCCGCCGTGGTCCTCCGCGCCAGGCCGAACCAACTCGGGTGTGGCGCTCCAACTTATCGATGCGGCCCAGGACAATGCGCGCGTGAGCAACTGGGATGACGGCTCCGGATGGCGGTTTGTCAGTTTTACAGGCCAGCCGAGCACCACCAGTCCCATCCTCTACCTTTATCTGGATGCCTTCACCAACGAGGTTTTCCTGGACGATATCCGGATCGTGATGGGTAACATTCCCGCTGTTGGATCGAATTACCTGCGCAATGGTGATTTTGAAACGCCCTTGGTCAGTCCCTGGGCGTTTTTGGGCAGCACAGGCGGAAATCTCTCGGTCGTTACCAACCTCTACTCCAAGGCGGGCACCAATTGTCTGCGCCTGATCTTCAACGCCGCGGGGAGCACTTCAAAGTGTCTTTCGCAGCAGCTCACCCTTTTAACGACCACCAATTACACGGTCAGTTTCTGGTACAAACCGACGACGAATGCGTTGAACCTGACTGCCCGGCTGGGAGGAAGCTCGTTCAGCCAGGTCCAAAATGTGCGGCCCGTCAATGCCACTCCCGGAGCCGTCAATTGGGTTGCCGGCGCTGTGAATCCTTATCCATTGATCTGGCTGAATGAAGTTCAGCCGAACAACCCGGATGGATTCCAGGATAATACCGGAACTTCCCAGCCCTGGATCGAGTTGTTCAATTCATCGAGCAACAGTTTGAACCTGGACGGCTGCACTCTTTCCAAGGCCTACAACAATCTCGCTCAATGGTCATTCCCGACCGGCACCGTGATTCAACCGGGCGAATTCCGCGTCGTGTTTGTGGATGGCCGTCCGCAATACACAACGCCTTCGAACATTCATGCCTCATTCCGGATGGATACAACCAATGGCGCCATCATTTTTTCCCGGAACGGGCAGCTCCTCGATTACATCAATTACACCAACATGCTTCCCGGGGTGTCCAAGGGGTCCTATCCGGATGGCCAGCTTTTTGATCGCCAGCTGTTCTATCACCTGACGCCCGGCCTGGGCAACAATCCGTCCCCGGTCGCTGTGTCCATCAATGAGTGGCTTGCCAGCAATACCCACACTGGCATCGATCCGTCTACCGGCACCTATGAGGATTGGTTCGAGCTTTATAACTTCGGATTGTCCGATGTGAACCTGTCCGGGTTCTACCTGACGGACGACACGGTGAATCCGAAGAAATGGCGCGTCCCGGATGGCACCGTCATTGCACCGCATACCTTCCTGTTTTGCTGGGCGGATGGGGATCTTGCTGGGACGAATCTGACGGGCAACGCGCTGCACACGAGTTTCAAACTGGCCAAGGGTGGCGGTGAGCTCGCCCTTTACACGCCGGACAGCATCAAGGTGGACAAGGTGTCCTTCAGCAGCCAGTCGAGCGATGTCAGCCAGGGCAAGTTTCCCGATGGCAATAGCGACGGCCCGAATTACTTCATGCCGAACACGACGCCGCGCACGAACAATGTGGTCACCAACAACCTGTTTGCTCCGATACTGACGGCCATTCCGAACTTCGTTGTGAATGAAGGATCCCTGCTGACATTCACCAACCGTGCGACGGACAACGATGTTCCTCCGCAAACCCCGGCCTACTCACTCGTCGGCACCGTGCCCGATGGTGCGGCGGTGGATCCCGTCACTGGCGTATTCACCTGGACCCCGTCCGAGTTGCAGGGAGGTGCGGCATATTCCATCACCGTGCAATCCACGGACAACGGAGGGCCGCCCATGTTCGATACCAAGAGCTTCCTGGTCACTGTCAACGAGGTGAATTCACGCCCCGCGCTAGGCTTCCTGCCGGATAGAACCATTGATCCGGGAACGCTGTTATCCTTCAGCATCACGGCCACCGATTCGGATGACCCGCCCCAGGCAATCTCCTTCGGTCTCGTGAGCGGGCTGTCGGGCATGACTGTGGATCCGTCGGGTCTTTTCACCTGGACACCGACGGCCGCGCAGGCGTCCACAACCAACTTGGTGCGCGTCAGTGTTTCGGATAATGGGACGCCTTCATTGAGCGCGACCCAAAGTTTCGTGGTGGCGGTGACCCCGGGAAATCCGTGCGGCGGTTATAAGGGCGACGTGACGGGGACGAATGGGCAGGTGACGATCGCCGACTGGGTGCTGGTGGGTCGCTTTGCGGCGGGAATCCTCGACCCTACGAACCCGTGTCAAACGGCCAAGGCGGATTGCGCCAAGTTCCTGGGCAGCCCGTGCGGCAATGGAGCGATCTCGATCGGCGACTGGGTGCAGGCGGGACGCTATGCCGCCGGACTGGATCCCTGGGTCTTGATGTCGGACTGCCCGCCCGTGGGCGCTGGATTCGCCCCGGCTGGTGGCGGGTTCTCCCCGGCGTCCGTTTTGCGCACAGTGACCCTGACCAATACGGCGGTGGAGCAGGGCGGGACCAATTGTGTGCGAGTGGTGATGGACGCGGCTGAAGACGAGCATGCCGTGGCGTTCAGCCTGAGCTACGACACGAACCGGCTGGTGCTGGTTTCCGTGCGGCTGGGTGCGGATGCGGCGGAGGCAAACCTGATGACGAACCTCCTGGTTCGAGGGCGTCTGGGAATGTTGATCTCACTGCCGGAATCCGAGGAAGCCGTGATATTCCCGCCGGGAAGGGTGGTTCTGGCAGAACTCTGTTTCCGCGGAATGTCTGTCACCAACCCGATCTCCAGCTCCTTGCGATTTGGCGATCAACCCATCTTCCGCGAGGTGACCGATGCCCTCGCGGGAACGCTCGCTGCGACTTATCGGGATGCAACGTCGGTGATCACCAAGGGGAGCAACTTCCTTTTTGAAGCGATCAAAATGCCGGCGCCGAACTCGGTCCAGCTGCGATTGGTGGGGGAGACGGGCGCGCGCTGGAGCCTGCAGGTATCGACCGATCTGCATGACTGGCAACCCTTGACGACTGTCACCAACACGACGGGCCTTGTGGAGTTCATCGATAGCTCGGCGATTAGCCCGCCGCAGCGCTTCTACAGGGCGGTCAAGTTTTGAGGATTGGCCGTTGTATGAGGCGCATCCCCACACCGGCCCAATCGCCCGCCGCGCTTCCGCGCGTCCCGGGGATTTGCGGATGCCAGGCATGGAGGTTTCTCCGATTTCCGGGCAGCCGGAGCGTGCGAAGGGTTTCTGGATCCGAAGACACTTGGAAAACAACATGATCAGAGAGCGCAACAAATGGTTGTGGACGTTACTCCTGCCGCTGGTGGCGATGCTCGCGCCAGCCAGTCAGGCCGCTTGTACATACGTCCTGTCCACCACCAGCAGGACCCACGGATACGGAACCGCGTCGAACACCGTGGTATTAACCACCAGCAACACCTGCTCCTGGACCGTGGTGAACAGCAACAATTGGATTACCCTCATCAGTGCGGCAAACGGTTCGGGAAGTTTTACAAATATCTACCTCGTTGCGGCCAATCCCAATCCCACATGGCGCACCGGCAATGTAGTCATCGCCAACCAGCTTTTCACCATCCGTCAAAATCCTGTCCCCTGTTCGTATGCGCTCTCGCCCCAGACGCGCACCCATGGCTACTCGCTGGCCACCGGCACGGTGAGTGTGGCGACGTCAGGCGGCTGCGCGTGGTTTGCGACCAATACCACCCCCTGGATCAACCTGGTGTCCGGATCGAACGGCTCGGGCGGCGGCACGATGACTTATACCGTCAACGAAAACACCAGCGCCAACTGGCGAACCGGGGTCGTATTCGTTGCCGACCAATCCTACACAGTCATTCAGAGGGGCTCGCCTTGTTTGTATGACATTTCCCCGACGAGCCGGGTGATCACAGCGGGGTCGGTCAGCGGGCTAATCACCATCAGCGCCACGGCGGGATGCGTGTGGGCGGTCAGCAATGCGAACAATTGGATCAGCATCACCTCCGGAGCGAATGGCGTTGGCAATGGGTCAGTGACCTATTCCGCCTCCGCGAACCCGAGCGGAATGGCGCGAACGGGACTGGTGACGATCGCCGACCAAACTTTTTCACTGAGCCAGCTGGGCTTGCCCTGTTCGTATTCCATTTCTCCGGCAACCCAGAGCCAGGGCCTGGCGGCAGGCACGGGCGTCATCACGGTGTCCGCCACGCTCGGTTGCAACTGGGCAGCGGCGACGACGAACAACTGGATAACATTTGCTTCGGCAGCCAACGGAACGGGCGCCGGCAGCGTGACTTATTCCGTTCCCGTCAATCCCGGGTCGGGCGTCCGCACCGGAATGGTGACCATCGGAGGCCAGCATTTTACGGTGACCCAGCCAGGCTTGGGATGTTCCTTCAAACTCTCCGTCACCAATCGCGTTCATGGGTATGGCGCCGCGACCAACACCGTTAGCGTGACGACCAGCAACACGTGCCCATGGGAGATCGTCAATCCCAATAACTGGGTGACCTTCCCTTCGGGATCGTCTGGCGCCGGCAGCAACATGCTGGTTTACACCCTCGAAGCCAACCCCGGTCCCGAGGACCGGACGGCCATCGTGACCATCGGGGGCCAGGCCCTGACTCTGACCCAGCATGGTGTGATCTGTAATCTTTCCCTTTCGCCCGACAGTAGGACCCATGGGTTCGGCGCGGCCTCCAACGCCGTCAGCGTCTCCACCAGTCCCGGCTGCGCCTGGACCACGGTCAACAGCAATGGCTGGATTACGGTGGTATCGGGAACGAGCGGAATGGGGGATGGCATGGTGGGTTACCTCGTCGCAGCCAATCCGGACGCGCAGGAACGTGTGGCGACGCTTCTCATCGGCGACCAGTTCCTCGTCATCACCCAGCGCGCTGCCGTGTGCAATTATTCCATCGCCACGACAAACATCACGCACGGGTTTACCGCTGAAACGGGATTGGTCGCCGTCACCGCAGTTGGAGGATGCGCCTGGACCGCCAGCAATTCGATTCCCTGGATCAGCCTGACTTCCATAACCGACGGAATGGGCAGCGGGGTCGTGACATACCGTCTAGCCACCAATCTCAGCGACAATCCGCGATCGGGTGTCATCTACGTCGCCGGGGAAGCGGTCACGGTCTATCAGCTTGGGATGGCGTGCAGCTACAGGCTTTCACCGACGAGTCGCACACATGGATCAGGAGCCAACGCAAACAACATCGGCGTCATTGCCAGCAATGGTTGCGCCTGGAGTGTGGTCAATACGAATCCCTGGCTCACGATCAATTCGGGCATGAGCGGAACGGGCAGCGCCTCGGTCGGCTATTCAGTGGATGCCAACACCGCGACCGGTGACAGGTCCGGCGCCGTGGTCATCGGCGGACAGCCCTTCCTCATCACCCAGCGTGGTGTGGGTTGTAATATTTCAGTATCGCCCGCCGCACGGAATCATGGCTACGGCGTGGCCAGCAATTCCTTCACGATCACGACAGGCACCAACTGCGCCTGGACGGTGGGCACGACGAACGACTGGATGACGATTGTCCTGAACCCGGCTGGAACGGGCAACGGGACGGTCGGCTATACGGTGGAGGCCAATCCCTCCAGTCTTCCGCGAACGGGCGCCGTATTTGTCGCCGACCAGACATTGGTCATTTCGCAGTATGGATCGCCCTGCGCCTTTTCAATCGTTCCATCAACGGGTTCACACAGCGCGGGCACGGAGACGGGGGTGGTGGCCGTGACGGTCGTGAATGCGTGCGCCTGGACCGTCTCCAATTCCAACAGCTGGATCACGATTCAATCCGGGGCGAACGGGCTGGGCTCCGGCTCGGTGAGCTATTGGCTCGCGGCAAATCCGACGGTCAATTCCCGGACCGGCATCGTGATGATCGCGGATGATCCCTACACGATAATCCAGTCGGGCCTCCCGGTGGTCTGCACCTACCGTCTCTCTCCGACGAACCGTGTCCATGGGTACGGTGCGACCGCCAATTCAATCAGCTTAATCGCGGACAGCGGCTGTGTTTGGAGCGTGTTGAATACAAATGATTGGATCGCGATCACTTCACCTCTCAGTGGCACGAGCAGCGCCACCATCAACTACAGCGTGGAGCCGAATCCTAATTTCGATGAGCGGACAGGCTATATCTTGATTGGAGGCCAGCCTTTTCTTCTGACGCAGCGCGGCCTTTCGTGCAGCTATTCCCTCTCGCCAGTGACGCGCACGCACGGTTTCGCGGCAACCACAGGCAGCGTGGCAGTGACTGCCAGCAGCGGCTGCGGCTGGACGGTGAGCAACACCAACCAATGGATTACCATCGTCGCGGGGGCTTCGGGCAACGGCAATGGAAGCTTCACCTATACAATTCCGGGGAACTTTTCACCCATCCAGCGAACGGGGGTCGTTGTGGTGGCGGATCAAACGCTCACGATGGTTCAACGGGCGGCAACGAACGGTTTTGTGTTTGAAACCATCGTGATGCAATCGCTCGGACAGTCGAAGTTGCGGCTCGCCGGTGCACCGGCCGGTGTCTGGCGGCTGCAAGGTTCATCGAACCTCGTTAATTGGGTCAATATTTCCACCATTACCAACATTACCGGCGTCGTGGAATACACCGACGCCGGGCTAACCAATGGAAAGATGCGCTTCTATCGGGCGGTCCAACCCTGACCGCCGGCGAAGCTACTGACCTTAACCACCCCTCTCGTTCACTTTGAATCGCCCCGCCGTGCCCCGCCGGAAGGCCAGGTGCAGGGGCCGGGTTGTTTTGCCGATATTGGGTGAACGGTGCGGCGTAACGAATTGCAAATCAGAAGAAAACAGGATTTTGAGCATGAGACAATGGATCTTTAAGAAATGGTGGGCAGCCATTCTGTTGGCGAGCGTTTCCCTGGCGCCCTCCAGCCGCGGCGCCGATAGCGTCGTTCGCGCGACGGACATTCAAGTCGCCCGGGGCGCCACCAATACCATGCCCATCTATCTGGATTCAGTGGGCATCGACAACGGCGTGCAGTTCAGCCTTTGCTTTGATCCGGCCAACCTGAAGTACGTCATCGCCGTGCGCGGCAGCAATGCCTCCGGCAGCACCTTTTTCATCAATACAAATCAGTTGAGCAGCGGCCGGCTTGGGTTGTTCCTCGGCCTCCCGACAGGCGTGCCCTTCAACCCCGGCAGACAGCACATCATCGATGTCTCCTTTCGCTCGGTGACGGGAGTGCCCCCCGCATCGGTCACGGTCAGCATGTGCGATCAGCCGTTGAGCCGCGAAGTGGTCGACGTGGAAGCCAATCCCATCCCCGCCAACTATTCGAACGCGACGGTTACCATTCTCGGCACATGCTCGTATTCCCTGGCAACCAATGCGGCGGCTTTCGATACCAGCGGCGGCAATGGCAGCGTGGCCGTCACCGCCAATGACAGCGGCTGTCCCTGGTCGGTGGCCAACCCGAACTCGTGGATCACCGTTTCGACGCCCTTGAACAACACGGGAAATGCGAT
>JBEEGQ010000061.1:0-5980 GCA_041166945.1 Verrucomicrobiota bacterium | reverse complement strand
GACGATCCCTGAATTAGCGGGGGCCGGTCTTCCTCCCGGAACGCCGCCATTGCCGCCGCGGCTTGAAAGCGCGACCCCGCCGCCATTGAACACGCCCTTGTCCGCCGCCGCGGACATCGATCAAAATAAGATCGTCGCGCTGCTGGCCTACATCGGGATCCTGTTTTTGATTCCATTGCTGGCCGCCCCGAAATCGCCCTTCGCCCGATATCACGCCAACCAGGGCATCGTACTGTTCGTCGCCACGCTCGTGGTGTGCGGCGCTTCGTTTGTGCTGACGTTCATCCCGATTATCGGCTGCATCGCGGCGATCCTGCCCTTCGTGGCGATTTTATTCGCCCTGGTGCTGATGGTCATCGGCATCATCAATGCAGCTTCGGGTCTGTTTAAGCCGCTCCCGTGGATCGGTCATTTTGAATTGATCAAATAGTTGGTTTGCTCAGGCGGGCGGCGGTTTTTTGGCAGCGTCCTCGGCTGGCTCATCGCCTATCAATTTGCCGTAACGCCGGATCTCCGGCCAGCACCAGGCGACGGCGAACACCACCAGGATGGTTCCCGCTCCGCCGGTCACAACCGCGATGATGGGGCCGAGCCAATGGGCGACGAGACCTGATTCCAGGCCGCCTAATTCGTTGGAGGTGCCGATGAAAAGGCTGTTGACCGCGGAAACCCGCCCGCGCTTGTCGTCCGGCGTCAGCATCTGGACCAGCGTGTGGCGGATGACGACGCTCACGTTGTCTGCGGCGCCGCAAACCACGAGCATGAAAAAAGAGACGGCGAACACGCGGGACAATCCGAATCCGATTGTGGACAGGCCAAAAATGACGACGGACCACATCAAGGCATTCCCGGCGCGGGCGAGTGGGGCGCGGTGGGCGAGGACCAGGGCGCAGAGCAGCGAACCGACGGGCAGCGCGGCTTGCAGCAGTCCCAAGCCGTGCGGGCCGACACGCAAAATATCCTTCGCGTAAACCGGCAACAGCGCCGTCGCCCCACCCAGCAGCACGGCGAACATGTCGAGCGTGATGATCCCCAGGATGATTCGCGTCGCAAAAACGAATTTAAATCCAAGGGCCAGGCTCGAAAGTGTCATCGGCTCGCGCGGCGCCGGGACGCGATGATAATGCACGAGGCCGATCAGAATCACACAGGCGGCGGTCGCCAAGGTGTTCAAGGCGTACACTGGCGAGGCATGCCCGGTGAGGGCGATGATCGCGCCGCCTGCGGCGGGACCGGCCACCGACGAAAGTTGAAAACTGCCCGTGGCCCACGTGACGGCGCGGGGAAAAAACCGGCGGGAAACCAGTTGCGGCAAAAACGCCGCGCTGGAAGGCCACATGAATGTGCGCGCTGTCGCGCCGATGAACAGGCAGACATACATCCACGCCGTCGGCGCCTCCAGCATGGAGGCCAGCGTCAGTCCCGCGCTCGCCAGTGCGATGAGAGCGGTCATGGAAACGATGATGCGCTGGCGGTTGAGATTGTCCGCCATGTGGCCCGCAGGAAGGGTGAAGAGGAACATGGGGATCATGTTCGTGAGCCCGACGAGCCCGAGATTCAACGCCGAACCAGTCCGTTCATAGAGTTCCCATCCCACCGCCACCGTGAGCATCTGTTGCCCGATGGATGCGATGAAACGGGCGATGAGATACAGGAGGAAATTGCGATTGCGCAGGACCGCATAGGGGTGGTCGGACGCCGGCGTTCCCGGGATGGCGGGCGAGGTGGGCAGCGCGGCTTCGTCGAGCGGCGATTCAGGATCGTTCATGTGAAAGCTTCATCGCGTCGCGACAGTTTTAATGCGGCGCGTTCATGTCGGCGAGCTTTTGAAATGGGATCGGCTCCCCGCGCGGAACGCGCGAGTGGCACCTGTCGCGCTGCGGGAAGCCGCGCCTGACCCCAATGGTTCAAGAGACCGGCTTTGGAATTTTGTTGCCGAGGCGGCATAAATGCCGCGGTCCGATCGCGCCGGCGAGGCCGCACCTGCCGCGGTCGGAGCGCGGGCATTCATGCCGCTTCAAGGTGGAAGTGGAAGGATCGCCCGAATGGTTCAGGGCCTCGTGAGAAATTTTGTTGCTGAGACGGCATAATCGCCGCGCAGCAAGGGATTATCCAGTTGCTCACAGGGACAGGCTTGGGGATGGTGAAGCGATGAATTTTCAAAACCTGGCCGCCACCGTGGCGATGGCGCTGCCGGCGGCTTTTTCAGCTTTCGCTTCGGATTGGCCGCAGCTGCTGGGACCCACGCGCGATGCGGTTTACTCGGGACCCGCCCTGGCCGAGAAATGGCCGCTGGCCGGTCCCCCGATCGTGTGGAAGGTGGCAGTCGGCGAAGGTTATTCCTGTCCGATCGTGGGTGAAGGCAAGCTGATCCTCTGTCATCGCATTGCCGACGAACTGCTGGTCGACTGCCGGGATCCGGCGACGGGCGCCACGATCTGGACATTCAAGCACGCGATGAAATTTCAGGATGGCGCCTTTTTCGACAACGGACCACGGCCGACGCCGGCGATTTATGCAGGCCGGCTGTATGTTCATAACGCCGACGGTTATCTGGCGTGCCTGGATTTGAAGGATGGAAAAAAAATCTGGTCGCGGCATCCGAAAAGCGAATTTCATTCGGGCGCGACGTGGCATGGATGCGTGGCTTCGCCGTATGTCAATGATCGCGCGGTGATCCTTCCCGTCGGCGGCACCAATGGCGGCGGGATCGTCGCGTTCGCACGGGACACGGGCGAAACGCTTTGGCAGGTGACGGACGACAAAGCCAGCGCCGCCACTCCTGTCCCGGCAGTGTTCGATGGAAAGCCGCAACTGCTGGTAGTCACACGAACCACGTTGCACAGCCTGAACCCGGACACGGGCGCGGATTATTGGTCGATCCCCACCCGCCGGCAAACATCCGGCGACGTTTACGCGGCGAGCCCGGTTGTATCGGGCGACCAGATTTTTCTCTCGGGCTGGTACAAGCTCGGCGCGCAGTTTATCCGGGTAAAAAATAACCAGCCCGAAAAGGTGTGGCATCTGGATGACGCGATTTCCACTCATTATGCGGCCGGGATAATCCATGAAGGCTACCTCTACGGCTTTCACGGGCACGCGTGGGAACGAGGGGGTCCAAATCTGCGATGCGTCGAACTCGCCACGGGCAAAATGGTTTGGGAACAGCCGCAGGTCGGCTCGGGAACCCTTGTGCGCTTCAAGGACAATCTGCTGATCCTGATCGACACCGGCGAGTTGCAACTCGCGAAGGCCAGTCCGAAGGGGTTTAAAACCGAAGGTCGTGTCCAAGTGGTGGGCCGCACGACGCGCAGTTATCCGGCGATCGCCGATGGGTTTGCGTACATCAAGGGACCGCGACAACTGGTTTGCGTCGATCTCCGGGCGGAAAAGAAACTCTGAGGAATCGGAGCGTCGAAGGAACTGGTTGAATCGAAGAGGCGCCTGTCTAGAATCCCGCCCGTGAACATTAAAAAATCGTGCCGGCGCTTCCTCATCCAGCCGATCGCCCTGATGGCGACGCTTATTTTTGCGGCGGTGGCCGATGCCGCCGAATCCCCGCCTGCCGTCGGTCTGAAGCTGGTGGCCGAGGGTTTTGTTTCCCCGCTGAACCTGGTGTCGTTGCCGGATGGCTCAGGACGGCGACTCATCGCGGATCAGGTGGGCACCGTTCATGTGCTCAACCAGGACGGAACACTTTCGAAGGAACTGTTTCTGGATCTGCGCACGAACCTGGTGAAGCTCGCGTCAGGATTTGATGAACGCGGTTTGCTGGGATTGGCGTTGCATCCGAAGTTCAACAACAACCGCAGGCTTTATGTTTTTTACAGCGCCCCGCCGCGGGCCAGCGTTCCCACCAATTTTACCGACAAGGCCCGATGCACCAGCCGGCTGTCGGAATTCAACGTCCTCGCGGGTGACCTCGCGAAGGTCGATCCGCAATCGGAACGGGTCCTGTTCGAGATCGACAAGCCGCAGATGAACCATAACTGCGGGCGCATCACGTTTGGGCCCGATGGTTTTCTCTACATCGGCACCGGCGACGGCGGTGGCGCCAACGACAGCGAGGCGGGCCATCCGGGGTCGGGCAACGGCCAAAACACAAAGACGCTGCTCGCGAAAATTCTTCGGATCGACGTGGACGGGAGGGCGCCCTACGGGATTCCGAAGGACAATCCATTTGCCGATGGCCGGGACGGTTTGCCGGAAATTTATTCGTGGGGCTGGCGCAATCCCTGGGGTATCAGCTTCGATTTGGGCGGCACGCACGAGTTATTCGCGGTGGACGTGGGACAAAATCTTTTCGAGGAACTGAACATCGTGGTGAAAGGCGGCAATTATGGATGGCGCGTGCGCGAATCGTTTCACGGGTTCGATCCCTCCAGCCCGAACACGCCGCCTGAAAACGCGCCGACGAATGACATGGCAGGCCGGCCGTTCATCGATCCGGTCCTCGAATATCCGCATCCGCCGCGCAACAAGCCGCCGAGCCAGACGGAGCCGCAGGGAATTTCGGTGACGGGCGGCTATGTGTATCGGGGGACGACAATCCCGGCGTTGCGAGGTCGTTATATTTTTGCGGACTGGTCGCGCACGTGGGCGTTGCCGGACGGGGTGCTGTTTGTCGCGACGCGCCCGGCCGCCGGCACAGGCCGATGGTCCCTCGCCTATTTACCCTTGAAGGAACCCGCAAAAATCGGGGCGTACATTGTTGCGTTTGGACAGGATCCGGACGGTGAAATTTACGTGCTGACCAACGCCCGCAACGGACTGCTCGGCACGACCGGCAAAGTTTTCAAGCTGGTGCCGATGTAAGTCGGACGGGGCCTGATTATTCCCGGGCCGGCCGATTTTCCACCCAGCGGGCGAGCAACCAGAGCGCGTCGGAGAGGCGGTTGAGATAGATGCCGATGGCGGCATTTTCCAATCCGGCTGATTCGCGGAGAGTGGACACGCGGCGTTCCGCGCGCCGGCACGTGGTGCGCGCGACGTCAAGGGCCGCCGCATGAGTCGTCGTACCGGGCGTTGCCCAGCCCTTGAACGAAACATTCTGCGCTTCGATCTCCTTCACCAGGCCGTCGAGCTTCGCCGTCATTTCCAATGAGACGAATTTGAAGCCATCCCGCGGGTAACGCTCGCGATCGGCAGGCAGGGTCGCCAGTTCACCCATGAGAATGATGAGGTCCTGCTGCACCGCCAATAGCGGGACGCGGACAAAGTCATCGTCCGCGGTGGCGCGAGCCAGTCCGAGGGCGGCGTTCAATTCATCCACGCAACCGCAGGCCTCGACGCGCGCGTCGCATTTGGGCACGCGCCGGTTATACATCAAGCCGGTGGTGCCGTCGTCGCCGGTTCTGGTGGCAATGCTCATCGTGTGAAAACGGCCGTGGTGGGATGATCTTCTCAGAAAGGGCGAAACCGGTGCAAACCTTTTGCCATCGTTTGGCGAGACGGCGGCTCTTTTCGGAGACGGGACGAATTCAGGCGCGGGATGATTCGAAAAGGCCGCGATCGAACGCCGCGCCGTTATGGTTGTCCAATGAGAGTTCCGACTTTGTCCCCAATGAATCTTTTTCGACGACAGCGTTGTTTTACTGTCCCGCTGGGATGCTCCGTGCGAACTTTTTTGTTACGGGAATGCCTTGGTCGCAGCAGCTGCCACACCGGGCCCGTTTCCAGCATTCGGGACCTAGCGGGACGAAGTGTTGAGGAGGAACACGCGGGGAATGATGGGGTCAGCCGCGAGGGGCTACGGATGGAATGGCAATGACCAAGGCCTGTTGAGTACAAACGCTTGATCCATGGAGTATAATGGGACGGAAGCTTGATTTTAACGGAAATGGAATTTCCGGCGTGCCAGTTCTTTGAAGTTTCTTTGAAGTTTTGGTAGGGGCCGTGCCGCGTCCCCAGACGCACTGCCAAAGGTGGAACTTGCGTGCGGCGCGTCAGTCATTCCCCGGTTCATACGGGCGAATGGAAT
>JBEEGQ010000060.1:0-5950 GCA_041166945.1 Verrucomicrobiota bacterium | reverse complement strand
CGCCCTCGTGGCCGTACCAGTTGGTGGCGGTGCTGGCGACCACGATGCTTTGGGCGTCGACCATCTTGCCCATCACCCCTCCGCTGCTGTTGGCCGCAGCCATGAGCACCGGGCTGATGCCCGTCTGTTCCGCGGTGATTTTTTGCAGGCTGCCGAAGAGGACGTTGGAAGCGGTGTCGCTGCCTGTCAGCGCCACGCCCAGCCACCCGAGCATCGTTCCGAAGAATGGATACAGCGAGCCGGTCCGGGCCAGGGCCAGGCCCAGCGTGGCATCGGTTCCCGAATATTTGGTGACGTAACCGAGGGCGAGCATGGCCGCGATGGTGATCAACGAAAAACGCACCCGCCACACCGTGCGCAGCCAGGTGCGCGCGATGTCCCGGGTGCCCAGTCCCATGAAGAGCCCCGCAAATAACGCGGCGAAAAGAATGCCCGTGCCAGTGGCCGACAGCCAGTTGAACACAAACTTTGCATCCTCGGGGCTCGTAGCCAGGCCGGGGGCGGGGCGCGGGGCAACCGGAAAGCCTCGCACCACGCGGGCATGGAGGCCGGCGACCGGAAATTCCGGGGCGGTCACGGCGGAGGGCAGCTTCGCGCGCGCGGTGAATTGAGGAAGTTCAACCCCGAGTGTCGCCGCCGAATCCTTCAACGTCTTTCGGCCGTTCAACAGATCCTTCAACTGAGGGGTGCCCCAAAAAAACACCAGCACGCTCAGCAGCATCCAGGGAACCCACGCGCGGCGCACGGAAGGAACCGGCCATCGCGGCGCGGCCAGCGCAGGGGAAGGAATTGCGGGTGAATTCCCGGCGCGCGCGGCGGCTGGGCCGGCATCCGCGGGTTGCCAGACTTTGAGCAATGCGATGACCGCTCCGATCGAGCAAAGCGAGGCGATGATGTCGACGAGCCAGGGCCCATGGAAATTGGACACCAGGAATTGCGGCACCGCGAAGGAGACGCCCGCCACCAGCGCGGCGGGCCAGATGCCGATCATTCCGCGCCAGCCCGCCTGCGCCCACACCACCCAGAACGGAACCAGCACGGAGAAAAAGGGGAGCTGTCGGCCGACCATTTTTGACAGGATGAGCTCGTCGATCCCCGTGACTTTGCTGAGGGCGATGATCGGCGTGCCGAGAGCGCCGAACGCGACGGGGGCGGTGTTGGCGATGAGCGACAGCCCGCACGCCTGGAGCGGCTTGAAACCGAGTTGGATCAGGAGCGCGCCAGTGACGGCAACCGGAGTTCCAAAACCGGCTGCGCCCTCGAAAAATGCGCCGAACGAAAACGCGATGAGGATCACCTGGATGCGCGGATCGGGAGCCAGCTTTCCGAGACTGCCGCGGATAACATCGAACCAGCCGCGGTCCACCGTGAGTTGATAAAGAAAAATGAGATTGAGGATGATCCAGCCAATGGGGAAGAGCCCATAGGCCGCGCCGTACAAGGTTGTCATGCCAGCCATGCCGGGGGGCATTCCGTAACCCCCTATTGCGACTGCCAATGCAACGGCCAGACCCAGCAGGGCTGCATAATGAATGCGGACCTTCAGCAGCGCGATCGATCCCAGCAGCACCACCACCGGTGCCGCGGCCAACAGAGTCGATAAAAGTGGGTTATGGAACGGATCATAGACTTGCGTCCAGGTCATGGCGAATGCCCAGAGGAAACGGCGGCAGCAATCGAATGTCCAGCTTCCGCTGACTTTCCGAAGGGGTCTTGTGCCTTGGCCGCCGAGGGAATTCTTTCACCCACCTCTCCACCGGCTTGCGGAATTTTGGGGGGAGTTCAAATAGTAGGGACTGACCCCTTCGGGTCACCCAAATCGATCCGGAGTCAACAAACTCAGATCAAAGTCGGGACGTTCATCCGACAGGATTTGTGAAACGATGCGGCCTGTTATCGGACCGAGACTCAGTCCCATCATGGCATGCCCGGTGGCGATCGTCAGATTTTGGAACCGCTGCGTGCGGCCGATGTAAGGCATCCCGTCCGGTGAACACGGCCTCAGCCCGCTCCACGGCTGAATCCCTTCGAAGTCCGCGGGAGTGAAATCCGGAAAATAATTGGAGACTGATTTGATGATCCCCCGGACGCGGACGGGATTGATGCCTTCGCTTAATCCCGACAGTTCCATTGTTCCGCCGAAACGAAGCGTTCCGTTCATCGGGGTCACAGCGACACGCGCCTCCGTGAGGATGGAACAAAGCGTGGGCAGTTGGCGGGGTTGAGGGAGTGTCAGGCTGTAACCTTTGCCGGCTTGCAACGGCAGGCGCATCCCGATGTCGCGCGCCAGTCGCGAAGACCAGGCGCCGCCGCACAGCACAAATTCATCCCCAGCAAAGTTTCGACGCGAAGTGCGGACCGCGCTCACCTTCGAGTTGGCCTTGATAAATCCGGTAACGTCTGTGCTGAACGAAAATGAGGCTCCGGCGGTCTCGAGATATTTTCGCAACGCGATCATCAATCGGGCGGGGGAAAGATGGCAGTCCTTCGGGAAGTAAACCGAGCCGGCGACATCGAGCCGGATGGCGGGGTCGCTTTGCGCGGTCTGCCGCGCGTCCAACACATCGGCGGGGATGCCGAGGTCACGGGCGCGAAGGGCCATTTGCGCCTCCTCATCGAGGGATTTCTGCGTCTTGCAAAGCATGAGGAGACCTCGTTTTACGAGGCCGAATTCGTTCTCGAATTGATCAGCGAGCTCTTCGAAACAGGCGCGGCTCGCCATGCTTAAATCACGGAGCAATGGCGCCGCTCTCGCCACATGCGCCGCGGTTGCTGATTTCCAGAAGTTCCAGCCCCAGCTGAGCAAGTCGCGGTTCAAACGCGGTTTGATGTAAAATGGGGATTCGGGATTCCACATCCATTTGAGGCCGAGGGCGACCATTCCCGGCGCGGCGAGCGGCACGAAATGGCTGGGCACCACCATGCCCGCGTTGCCGAAGGAACAACCTTCCGCTTGCGGCTGGCCGCGATCGAGGATCGTCACCCGATGTCCCAGGCGCGTGGCGTAATAGGCGGTGCACAGGCCGATGATCCCCCCGCCGATGACGACGATGCGTTTGGGAGAATGGGTCGCGGACATGACGACGGCGCCTGCGATTGGCTTACTTCAGGAAGCCCTTCACCGCGTCGGGGTCATGAGTGGGCGGCTTGCAGGCTAAGCCGGTGCAGACGTAAGCCGTGGCCCGGCCGTCCTTTGCGACCAGCGATTTTGCGAAAGGTTCCACCAGCCCGGTAACGCCGAGGACGACTTTGTGGGGCTGGTAAACGCTATGCGCGGCGCGCAGGAGCGCCCGGGCTTCAGCGGAATGAAGATCTCCGGCGATGACGACGCGGTGCGGTTCGGTCATCGCAAAATCGAGCGCCATAAGCATATGTGGCACCGCCTGCGGCATTTGCTGAAGTCGACCGGCGAACAACCGCAGGCTTTTGTCGGCTGCGGCGCGGTATTCCTGGCGCTCCGTGATCGCTGCCAGCTTGAGCAGGGCATAAATCGCCACCGAATTGGCAGACGGTTCCGCGCCGTCGTAATCCTCTTTCACCCGCAGGATGAGATCGGTGCTGCCCGCGGGGCTCTGCCAGAACCCTCCGTCGTTCGCATCATGGAATTTGCCGAGCATCGCATCGGCGATATCGATGGCGAAGCTGAGGTGTTCCGGGTCCAACGTCGCCTGGTAAAGCTCGACCATTCCGTAAAGCAGGCAGGCATAAGCGTCGACCAGCTGGACGCTGTCGCGCGCGCCGTCGCGCCACCGGTGAAAAAGGGTTTTGGTTTTTGAATCCCACAGCTTGGCGCGGAGAAACGAAGCGTTCCGGATCGCCGCCTCCCGGTACGAGTCGTCGTCCAGGATGGACGCCGCACGGGCCAGGGACCCGAGCAGGAGACCATTCCAGGAGGAAAGAATTTTGTCATCCAGATGCGGGCGCACGCGCTTCGCGCGCGCGGCGAACAGTTTTTCCCTTGCCGAACGCAGCAACGGTTCCTCGGCCGGTGTGAGATTCGTCCGCACGAGACTCAGGACGTTTTGGCGCGGGAGTGGATCGGGGTCGCTGTGATCCACGAAGTTTCCATCGCGGGTGACGCCGTAGATGCGGACCGCGGCCTCGAGCTCGGGCGGAGTGAGGAGCTGTTTCATTTCTTCGAGGGTCCAGCAGTAAAATTTCCCCTCCTTCCCTTCGCTGTCAGCATCCTCGGCGGAATAAAAGCCGCCGTCTGGATGACGCATGTCGCGGAGCAGATAGCGCAAGATGTCACGGGCGACGCTGGCGAAGGAGGCGTTTCCGCTGACGAGATAGGCATCGAGATAGAGGCCGAGCAACTGGGCATTGTCGTAAAGCATCTTCTCGAAATGCGGCACGAGCCATTTTTCATCGACGGAATAGCGGGAGAACCCGCCGCCGAGCTGGTCATAAATGCCGCCGGCGGCCATGCGTTCGCAGGTGTGCAGGAACATTTCCATGGCTTCGGCATCCTGGGTGCGGACGGCATGGCGCAGCACAAACGCGGGGTGGCTGGGGGACGGAAATTTGGGCGCGCGCCCCCATCCGCCGTTGCGGGCGTCGTAACCCTCCTTGAGTTCGCGGCCGGCGTTCAGGAGCACGGCCGGCGTCAGGATTTCGTTGGTGGCACCCGGGCGCGCCGTCAACTCCATGAGCTTGGCGTGCATGGTGGCGGAGGAGTTGGTGAGTTGTTCGCGCTTGCCGGTCCATGCGGTGTGAATCTGTTGTAGCACCGTGAGAAAACTGGGGCGTCCCTGCCGCTGTTCCGGCGGCCAGTATGTGCCGCCATAAAACGGCTTGAGATCCGGCGTGATGAAAACGTTGAGCGGCCAGCCGCCGGCACCGGTCATGGCCTGGACGAATGTCATGTAGATCTTGTCCACGTCGGGCCGCTCCTCGCGATCGACCTTGATGCTGATGAAATGCTCGTTGAGATAGGCGGCCGTGTTGGTGTTTTCGAAACTCTCGCGCTCCATGACGTGGCACCAGTGGCAGGTGGAGTAGCCGATGCTCAGGAAGATCGGCTTGTCCTCCGCTCGGGCCTTTTGGAAGGCCTCGTCGCCCCACGCGTGCCAATCGACCGGATTGTGCGCGTGCTGCAGCAGGTAGGGCGATTTTTCCAACGCGAGATGATTCGTGTGGGCGTGGGCGGCGGAGGCGGTTTTTGGAGACACGGCAGGGATGGGTGGAATGTTGGCGGATTCGTGGCGACAAGCCGTGAGCAGCATCAGTATACCGACGGGCAACGCGGCGCGTTTCATGAACGGGCTCATCCTAGCGGGGCATACTGCGCCGCGCCATCGCGAAGAAGGAGTTATCCTTTTCTTCGTCCGCCAATGCCGTATTCTTGTCGGATGATGACGACGCAAAATTCGAGAGCATGGGCAGGCAATTCATAAGCATCGGCGGCGCGCGCCAGCATAACCTCAAGAATTTGTCGCTGACGATCCCCCGCGACAAGCTGGTGGTCGTCACAGGCCTGTCCGGTTCCGGAAAATCCTCGCTCGCCTTCGACACCATCTATGCCGAGGGCCAGCGCAAATACGTGGAGAGCCTCTCCGCGTATGCCCGGCAGTTCCTCGATCAGATGCAGAAGCCGGATGTCGATTTCATCGAGGGCCTTTCACCGGCCATCGCCATCGAACAGCGCACCTCGGGCATGAACCCGCGCTCCACGGTCGCCACCGTCACCGAAATCTACGATTATCTCCGACTGCTTTACGCCCACGTCGGCCAGCCGCATTGTCCGGAAACCGGGGTGCCCATCATCCCTCAGACCACCAGCGACATCGTCGACAAAATTCTCGCGCTGCCGCCCCGCACCCGCGTGATGATCCTCGCACCGGTCGTGCGCGATCAAAAGGGCGAGTTCCGCGACGTGGTCGAGCGCCTCGCCCGGGAAGGCTTCGTGCGGGCGCGCATCGACGGCGACTTCCTCGAATTGCAGGCCAAT
>JBEEGQ010000059.1:0-5109 GCA_041166945.1 Verrucomicrobiota bacterium | reverse complement strand
GTCAGAAAACCACCGAGCAATCCCAGGACGGCGATCACTTGAGCGTCCAGTTTCACCGCCAGCGCAAACGCGGAGGCTGTGATCACTGCCATCAGCGCGAACGCCAGCGGGACTCCAATGAATTGATAATACGCATGCGCCGCAAAACAGTCCGCGTATAAAATGACAATGCCCGTGGCACAAAGCGTCTGGACCATCACCAGGTAACGGGCGCGAGGGATCCGAAGCCCGAGGCCGATCAACCCCAGACCCGTGACCGCGCCAATGACCACGCGCATCAGTGGCGTGATTAAATTGCGGTCGAACGACCACTTGATGAAGAATGCAACTCCCAGAAACAACGCCAATCCTCCCACCCACGCGAATAGCTTGATGCCGAGAAAATTTTCCCACGTCATCGACGCCGGCGCGGGCAACCCAGGGGTCTCCGCCGGGACGTTGGCGGACGTCGCCAGGCCTGCGGGATCAAGCGGAAGAATGGGGGGGATTGGTATGGAAGACGGCGAAGCGGCCTCTGGCGCCGGTCCCACACGTGGCGGGATGGCCTCCAGCAACTTGGAGGGCAGCGGCGGCGGGAACGCCACTGAAGTCGATGGGTACAACGCGGGCTCGCGCGCTGCCGTCTTGCTGTCAGACGCGTTGGCCGCCTCGGCAACGTTCTGCATCTGGTGGAGCAGATCCTCTACGAGACTCAATCGCTCCTGCAATTCCTTCAGATCTCGCGCAGCCGATCGCTGTCTCGCAATGAGAATCACGACGGCTATCAACAGGATCACGACTCCGAATCCCATCATCGAAAACCTCCGATGTCGCTCCACAGAACGTCAGGCGTCACTTCTCCCATCGGTTTCAAAGTCCACGGCAATTTCATGGCGGAGATGGGAAAGCGTCGAACCGACCGAACGATCGAAACCGAGGCGCCCTCTGGCTGTGGTTGCGATTATTCCTGTCCTGGATTTTCGATGCGCTCCACGTATATCGTGTTGGTGGATTTCCAGAAACCGCGATAGGCGTGCACCAGGTTCTGCGCCGAATAATTGGTCGTGACAGTGATGGTCCACCACCAGCCGGGCTTGAAAATGGTGTGACCTTGCCCCCAGACCTCAGCGCGCCGGTAACCCAGCACGTCGGAGTTGGTGCGAAGCAACGCGCCAAATTGCTGCACCGGCTCATCGCTCGGAATGGCTTCCCATTTGTCGCGATCACGAACCGCACCGCCATCGCGCGCCAGATAGTCGCGGGTGCGCCCGGACGGCGTCCAGAATTCCAAACGTCGTGTGCCCGCCTGGATAATGGTTTCCTCTCCGCCGCCAGTGACAACGATGGGCGTCCAGAGCCGGGCGGGCGGAAGACTGGGCGGGGGGCGGAACAGTTGATGAGTAATCCAGGCGAGCGTCACGCAGACGCAAATAACGCTCAGGGTGCTCCAGAAGTTGGCGCGACGGACTGCCGGTAGCGAAGAGGGATCGTTCTCACTCATAAGCGTGGTCCATGAAGCGTAGGTTGAGCCCGGACCGTCCGCCGCGCAAGCGTGGATCCGGATGCCGCCCGCTGGCATTTTGGAAAATCCCAAAGGGATTTAGTCCGTCAGCCCAAGGTTGCCCGGCCGACGTGCTACGCTGGTTTAATAGTTCCTAGGAAGTCCGTAACCCCATTGGGGTTTGAGGCCCATGGCTCGTTTACCCAAGGTAGCTCGTGCCTCGCAACCTTGGGCTATGTGACGGAATCCCTTTGGGATTCAGCCAAGGTTCCAGCCGGGCTGCCGAAATCAGGGGCGCATTCCGTCACTGGGCAGCGGAGGCGGGAGAGGCTCCCCCGAAGTTCGGGCCGACCTAACAACTTCGGGATGCACGACCCGCTGGATTTACAACACTTTCTCCAGCTCGCGATGATTGACTTTTCCAGTGCCCAGCTTCGGGATTTCCTTCACGAACCGGACTTCGCGCGGTGCGCAAATATTGGGCAGCCCACGGGCACGAATCGCCGCGCGCACTTCGTCGATCGACATTTTGGATTCGTTCGTCGCCGCAATCAGCATCTCTCCCTTTTCGGCGTCCGGCCGGCTGATCACCGCGACCTGGCAGCGCAATCCATACTGCGGAAACGCCCCCGCTAGGGCGTCCTCCACCGCTGACAGGCTCACCATCTCGCCGCTGACCTTGGCGAATCGTTTCAACCGTCCCTGGATGGAAACAAATCGATCCTCATCCACCTTCGCGATGTCCCCGGTGTCGTACCAGCCGCCCAGCGCGATGAATTTCGCATTGGCGTCCGGGTTGAGGTAGCCGCGCATCACATTGGGTCCCCGCACAAAAAGGCGTCCCGCGTCCACCACGCCCTCGACGGGTTCCAGCCTGTATTCCATCCCGGGCAACAGCCGGCCGGCTGTTCCGTATTTTGGGGCGAGTGGCGTGTTGACGCTCACGCAGGGGCTGCACTCGGTCGCCCCATATCCCTCGAGCACACACACGTTGAAACGCTGCGCCCATGCCGTTGCCGTCGCGTCCTGCAGCTTCTCCGCCGCCTCAAACAAATAACGCAGGCCCCGAAAATCCTGCGCGTGCGCCTTTCGCGCGTACCCATTCAAAAATGTGTTCGTTGCCAGGAGAATGGTGCAGTCCCCGGCATAGAACATCGTGGGAACCACCCGATAATGCAGCGGCGACGGATACAGCAGCACGCTGCATCCGCGCACCAGCGGCAGCAGCGTGCCGACGGCCAGGCCGAAGCTGTGAAACAGCGGAAGCGCCGTAAAAAAACGGTCCCAATCCTGCAAATCACAAACCGCCAGCATCTGGCGAATATTGGCGAGAATGTTTTGGTGCGTCAGCTCCACCCCCTTGGGCGTGCCTTCGGAACCGCTTGTGAACAGCACCACGGCCGTGTCGTCGGGCGAAGGCGGATTGCGAATGGCCGAGCGCGGCGTCCACCGGGCGCGGAGCGATGCCCTCAACTTGTCTGCAACACCAATGCGGGCGCGGAGATCCTCGACATAGATAAATTGCAGGCCCGCTTCCTGAAATGGTTCGAGCTTAAGCTTGGTGCGCTCAATAAAAGCGCGGGACGTTACGATATGTTCCAGGCCCGCGAGGGCGCAGCACGCCAGCATGGTCGATGTCCCGTGTGAATAATTCAGCACCGATGGCGCCCGGCCGGTTTCCCAAAGGGCCATCAACACAACGGGAGTGACATTGAAGTTCGGAAGGAGCACTCCAATGCGCTTTTGCGCGGAGGAGAGCACACCATCGAACTGGCGGGCGAGCAGGTCCGCGCCCACAAGCAGACGGCGGTACTTCAACTGCCCGGTGACATCGAGCAACGCAATGTGTCCGGGCCGCAGACGCGCCGACTTCACTATGGCTTCCGGAATCGTCGGCGGACCGAGTTTCATCTCGGTCGCAAATTGTTGTTCCACCATTCGATCCCGGAGCCAGTTCGTAAAGGCGGCGCGCGACTGCGCCGTCGTCAGGTGCTCCAATTTCGGCGGATGATGAATCGAACTGAAATGGATCGAGACACGCGGAAATAGAAAATGCTGATCGCGGTTTGGCGAAAACGGCAGCCGATGGGCGCCCCGGATGTAACACGTGATGACTTTTGCGTGGGTCTTGTGCAGCAGGAAACCGGTGCCGTCGAAAATTTTCATCAAGGTCCCCGTGCGCGAAAGACGGCCCTCGGCGAAAAGCACCAGGCGGCCATTGGCGCCAAGAAACTCCGCCATGCGCTTGACCGCGTAGGGGGAATTCGTGTCGATCGGAAAGGTCCGCCGGTTGATCATGATCTTCCGGTGGATCCAGCTCGTCTCCGCCGAGGCGCTCGACACCACGCATTTCCAATCGTCATCGAGACAGATGAAAAGGAAAAGCCAGTCGAGCCACGAGACGTGGTTCGGCACGAGGAGCACTGGACCGGGGGTGTTCAACACCTCCGTGTCGTAAGCGCGAAAGCCCCATAACAACCGGATAAGCCCCCGCAAAATTCGCCGCATCATGATCGCCAGATTTCACCCAGAACGAACAGCGGCAGGAAAAGCTGTGTGGCCGTCCGCACCACTTGGACCCTGTCGGCGATACCGCGCATGGAGTCGCTGTAGGCGTTCGTGTCTAGCGCGGCGTTCATCGCCACATCGCTTCGTTCACTTGCTCAAAAGCGAGCACTGCCGAGTCAAAAGCCGGCTCTTCCACCCAACTCCCTGCCAGGGATTCGAGATCGTCGAACGCTCCGGCGCTCGTTGATGCGCAATTGGAGCGTTGTCCCACCAGCCACACCGCCAATGCCTGAACTTGCGCCGCCGGCAACCGCTCAATGGCAGCTTCGATTTCAGCCATCGTACTCACGGCCGGAGTATCGGCTCCCCGGCCTCGCCGGTCAACTTCCTCCGCTTCTCCCAGCCCACCAAACTCGGTAAACAGGTATCTGGGCTCCATTTTTTCGGTTCATCCGGGAAGTTTGCACTTGGAGTGAAGTAGCGACAGGACCTTGAGTCCGATGCAGAGTGTCAGCCGCCGTGTTCAGGATGCAGAACGGATTACTGTTTGCCATCCGAGAGGCAGCGAAGCGTGATGCCACCGTCCAAAGGTACGCTTTCCGTCCGATTTCAGCCGGGCCTCCCAACTGCATCGCGAATAAAGATCGACGACGACCGCCTCCTGCCAAGGCGAGACGATTTCAAAACAGTCCGTGATCTTCCTCGGAGATGTGTCCCCCGACGCCGAGGGAATACAGTCCGTGCAACCGGGTTTCCAGTCCGCTTTTGCCTCTTCGATATCGCAGTAGCTGATCGTTGCAGAGGAAGAGGACGTAAGGGATGAGCTGCTTGTGGCGCTTGTCCGCGGTTATTCACACAGATGGGCGGGCTGGGGCGGGTTACGGAGAAATGAGTGGTAAGCACTTCCAGCTTTGGACGCGCATCGGGACGATATGCCAAGGCGCCTCCTCTCCCGCCCTTCGGGCACCCTCTCCTCCGCTCGGAGCGGAGGAGACTGGAGTTTGGACATTTTGAAGCGGAGGAGAGCATGGCGCGGGGCCGGGATTTTTTCACGCGGCGGCCGCGTCGACCATGGTCTGACTGGTGGGAGGGCTTGTCCCCGTGGTAAAGAGGGTGGGCGT
>JBEEGQ010000058.1:0-17599 GCA_041166945.1 Verrucomicrobiota bacterium | reverse complement strand
CAGCCGGGTTGGATACAAACGATTCGTCTATGCCGGCTGGGGCATCCGGGTCGCCTTTATTTTTGCGATGGGTCTCGTGCCGTTCGCGGGAGGTTTTTTGGATGCGCCCACCCGCCTCGTGCTGATGCTGGCGCTCCTGTTTGGATTCAATCTCTCGCGTGGAATCTCGAGCGCCGGATGGCTTCCCTGGATTTCATCGCTCGTGCCGGCGCCCGTTCGAGGACGTTACCTGGCGCGCGACGCGGCGTTTGTGAATGTCGCTTGTTTCGCCAGTTGCCTGATGTCCGCCGTGGGCCTTGGGACGGCGCCCCATCCGTGGCGATTTGCGATGCTGTTTGCCTTCAGCGCGGTCATGGGCGCTGTCAGCCTTTTTTTCCTGAAACGCATCCCCGAAGGCATTCCGCCGGACGAGGAATCGCGTTCGGGGGGAAGGGTTCCATGGCTGGCGATGCTGAGGTTTGCGCCGTTCAAAAAATTGCTCGTCATGGTGCTCGGCTGGGGTGTGGCCTACGGAGGCATGCAGGCGTTCACAGTGGTCTATTTGAAATCCGCGGCCGGAATGAACGAAGGTGCAGTCCTGCTGGTGACGTCGATCTTCTTCGCGGGCGGGCTGAGCAGCCTGTGGTTTCTCGGCTCGCGCCTCGACGGTTTGGGCAGCAAGCCGGTTTTGACGTTTTCCTTCGCGGTGTGGCTGGTGTTGCTCGCGGGATGGACCTTGTTGGCCGGCGGCGCGCTGCCGGGCAGCCTGCCGCTTTTGCTCGCGCTCCAATTTTTTATGGGCCTCTTCGCCGCGCTGGTGCAGATGTCGAATACCCGTCTGGTAATGGCCATCGCCCCTGTGATGGGACGAAACCATTTCTTCGCCCTTTTTTCGGTTGTGGCGAGCGTCACGCAAGGCCTGGCGCCGATTGGCTGGGGTGTGATGATCGACGCCATAGGCGCGCGTCATGGCACCTGGCTCGGGCTGGATTGGAATGGGTTCACCATCTTTTTTGCGATCGTGGGCGTTGTATTTGTGATCACGCTCGCACTGGCGCGCCGGCTCGAGGAACCCGAGGCCGCCAGCCTGGAAAAGTTAATCCGCGAAATCCTGATCGAATCGCCGCAGCGTTTCCTGGTTCGCCTCTGGCAACGGGACTGAAGCCAGGCCATTATGACGAGGCGCTGGGCAGCACCAACCGCGCTCCTCCTTACCCACTAGGGTGGGCCTCCGGAAGCGTCACCGAGCCACGTTTGGAACCAGGGTTGAATCCCAAAGGGATTCCGTCGCAAAGCCCAAGGTTGCGAGGCTCGAGCTACCTTGGGTAAACGAGCCAGCGGCCTCAACCCCGATGGGGTTGCGGACTTCATGGAACTCTTTTCCCAAGGTAGCCCGTCGGCCGGGCAACCTTGGGCTACGGACTAAATCCCTTTGGGATTTTCCGCGCGGACACAGGCCTTCGGAAGGCAAAGCGCTGCGCAGATCGCACCTTGCTGCGCCCGAAGGCGGGCGTCCGTCCAGGAGCGCGGCATTGATGCCGCTTCGAGGTGGATTTGCGAGAGAGCCAGGAGTTTTCAGGGGACACGACCAAGGAATCGGACCTCACGCCGTGAAGGCCCACCATCATGAATTTCGCGAGGATGAAAAAACTGGCGACGTTGGATCCCGAAGCGATGAACGCCGCGCTGGCACCGCTGCCCGATCAATTCCAGCATTAAACCTTCGCCGAGTTTCTGCCGAGGATGTCGATGGGCACGTCAGGGTGAAGTCCGCTGGGCGCGGGTTTGCCGTGACACACAAGAAAACTGCGAGTGAATTGGCTATGGGCAAGGCTATTATTCTAATCGTCGAGGACAATCCTGTCGTGGTGTTCAAGAAGGGCGACGATCTCAATGGACTGCTGCGCGCGGCGCGGCAGGACCTGGCGGCAACCACGGCGGCCTGACACGCCTCTCGGCATGGACGCTCCGCCCTGCACCAATTCTTGCGTTTGCCCGGGGTGCGTGCTATTGACCTCGCCGCTTCATTCACGGACAACGGGCGGAGAAGTTTCCGCGCAGTCCAGGCGGTCCTGTCGCGATTCTTGGGCGGATCTCGACGGGCATTCATTCAATCACACCGACGGAAAACCGGGGCGCATCGTGGCGTGTGCGCCGGGGATTATTATGGGCAATGTTGTATCGCGGTTTCTTCTCCAGTTGCAACGCGACTTCATCGCGGGCAATTCCTCCGCCAGCCTCACCGATATGATGGGGGCGCGCGCCCATGGTTATTACAAAATTCTCCAGGTCGATTGAGGTATGCGCGTCGTCACATTGATCCTGGCGCTGTTCGGATTTGCCGCCGCCGCCGCTTTCGCCGCAGACACCTCTCCACCGCTGGTCACCCAACTGTTGCCGGCGGCTGGAACCACCAATCGTTCCCTCCGCAGCGTCGAGGTTTTTTTCAACGAAAATGTCTCTGGCGTGGACGCGGCGGATCTGCTCATCAATGGGCAACCCGCCCAGGACTTGAGCTTTTTTGGCGCGGCCCATTATCTTTTCGAATTCGTCCAGCCGGCGACCGGCCGCGTCCAGTTCGCCTGGAGTCCCGGTCATGGCATCCGGGATCTGGCATCCAATAACTTCGCTGGCGCCCCATGGAGCGTCACATTCGATCCGCGCTTCGGTGTTCCCAACATTGTCATCTCCGAATTGATGGCCGCCAACGTCCGTACGACCAACGACATTGACGGCCAAAGCTCGGATTGGATCGAGCTGTTCAACGCGGGTGTCATCCCGGTCAATCTCGACGGTTGGTTCCTTACCGACACGCCGTTCAATCCGGCGAAATGGCGGTTTCCCAATTACACGATGGCCGCGAACAGTTACCTCATCGTCTGGGCCTCGGGAAAGAATCGCACCAATGTTACCGCGCAGCTTCACGCCAGTTTCAAGCTCGCCCAAAATGGCGGTTACCTCGCGCTGCTCGGCCCCGAAACGAATGTCGTCTCCGAGTTCTCACCGGAATATCCCGGGCAGGAAAATGATATCTCGTATGGGCGAGACCCGGCCGATCCGTCGCTGACCGGTTTTTACACGACGCCGACTCCTGGTAGACGCAACACAACGGGGGGCGCGGGTCAATTCGCGCCCGATGTGGTGTTCTCGACCAACAGCACGACCTTCGTCCGGCCGTTCAGCCTCACCTTGAGCCTGGCGACATCCGCGCCCAACGCCGTGATTCGTTACAGTCTTGGCACCGCGTTGCCGGGTTCGAATTCGACGCTCTATACCGGGCCGATTGCGATCAATGGCAGCGTTCAGGTGCGCGCGCGCGCGTTCGTGCCCGGACTTTTCCCGGGCGACATCCGCAGCGAACAATATCTCCAGATTCACTCGAACGTCACCGCGTTCACATCGGGGCTTCCGTTGATGATTCTGCACAACAATGGCGGCGGCGCCGTGCCCTCCAGCGCCGATCAGTTTGTGATGGTCCAAACCTTTCAGCCGGTCAATGGGCGGAGTTCGCTCACCAATACGCCGAACGATCGGGCGCGGGGAATATTCCACCGGCGCGGATCGAGCACGCTGGGGCTGGCCAAGAGCAGTTTCTTCCTAGAAACACAGGACGATTTTGGAAATGACAAGGACGAGTCGTTGCTCGGATTGCCCGCGGATTCGGACTGGGTGCTTTATGCGCCCAATAATTTCGACCCGGGCCTCATCCATAATCCCGTCGGATATGAACTGGCCCGGCAGTCCGGCCGCTACGCCTCGCGAACGCGATTTGTCGTCGTTTTTTTGAAAGACGACAGCATCGCGGGCCTGCCGATCAGCACGAACGATTACAACGGCATCTATGTGCTCGAGGAAAAACCGAAGATCAGCGGCAAACGACTCGACATCGGAAAGCTCGAGAGCGGGGAGAACACTCCGCCCGGCATCACGGGCGGTTACCTGCTCTCGATCGACCGCGCGTCGCCAGGCGAAGCCCAATTCGTTGGCGCGGGCCAGAAACTCAACTGGATCAATCCGCACTACGCCGAAATCACGCTGCCTCAACGGGACGCACAGGAACAATATCTTCTGAATTATTTCGCCCAGTTCGATGCCGCGCTCAACGGATTGAACTGGACCAACCCCGTCACCGGCTACGCGGCCTGGATCGACGTCGATTCCTGGATCGACTACAACCTGATCGCCGTCGTCACGCGCAACGTGGATGAACTCGAGCTCAGCACGTATCTTCACAAGGCGCGTGACGGCAGGATCGGTTTTGGGCCGGTGTGGGATTTCGACCGATCCCAGGGGGGCACCGACGGCCGTGATTTCGGCCCGCGCGTCTGGAACTGCGGGCGGTCCGCCGATCATTTCGGATACTCGTGGTGGGGCCGTTTATTCACGGATCCCAACTTCTGGCAGCATTGGATTGATCGTTATCAGCAGCTCCGCCAGGGATCGCTGGCGAACACGAATGTGCTCCAGCTCATCGACGGTTTCGCAAATGAAGTCCGCGCCGAACAACCCCGCGAAGAGGCCCGCTGGGGGGTCCATCCCCGCTCCGGAAACGGCACCGGCTGCAGCTTCAGCTACAGCTTTGGCAATGGTGGTTTTCAGAATGAAGTGAACTGGCTCAAGGCCTGGTATTCGAACCGGTTCGATTTCATCGACCATCAACTCGAGGCGCGTCCTGCGTTTGGCCGCCCGCCAGGATTTATCAACAGCGGTTCAACCCTCACCCTCACCGGCCCCGCCGGCGCAACCATTTATTACACGCTGGACGGCACCGACCCTCGCGCCCCCGGCGGCGGCATCGCGTCAAACGCCCGGGCCTACACCGGACCCTTTGTTGTCTCCGCGAATGTTCGCGTCATGGCCCGCAGCCGCGATTTAAGTCATGTCAATGCCACGGGAGGCACCAATCCGCGCATCTCCAGCCCGTGGTCAGGTCCGAGCGTGGGGACCTTTTACACCAAGCTTCCGGCGCTCGCCGTGACGGAGATCATGTATCATCCCGCCAATCCGCCTGCGCCCGACACGAGCGATCCCGATCATTTCGAGTTCATCGAACTGAAAAACACCGGCCCGACGGCGATCAACCTCGTCGGGATGCGCTTTACCAACGGCATCGAATTCGCCTTCACCGCCACCAATGCCGTCACCAGCATTGCTCCCGGCGCGTATCTCGTCGTTGTCAACAACCGTGCCGACTTCGCAGCGCGTTATCCCGCCGTCCTCAACATCGCCGGCGAATTCGGTGGCAACCTCGACAACAATGGCGAACGCATTTACCTCGAAGGCGTCCTCGGCGAACCCATCGTCGATTTTCGATACGAACAGACATGGATTCCATCCACGGATGGCGATGGCTTTTCGTTGGTGCTCTCGAACGAATCCGCAGCGCCCGCCAACTATGCGAATCCCGCAACGTGGCGCCGGAGCAGTGATATCCACGGATCGCCCGGACGCGCGGACCCCGCCCTCGACACCGATGGCGACGGAATGCCGGACGACTGGGAACTGGCCAATGGCACGAATCCGCTCGTGCCGGATGCCAACGCGGATCCGGATCACGATGGGATGACCAACCTGCAGGAATACCTGGCCGGAACAAATCCTACAAACCCCTTGAGTGTGCTGCGGCTCAGCGTGACCCTAAACAACGGCGCCCAGCTGGCCTTCTTCGCGGCCTCCAACAAATCCTACAGCATTCTGCGGCGCACCAATTTGTTGTCCGGTTCCTGGCAACGAGTGTTCGACGTTCCAATGGCCGCCACGAACCGGTCGGTGACATTCCGGGACACCAGCGGGCCGGTGGGAAATCCGCATGGGTTTTATCGTTTGGTGACTCCTCAATCTCCGTGAGGATCCCCCGATGGGGGGACCCGCCAAAGCCGGGACACCCAGCGGCAGCGGCACTCCGTCACTGCGCCGGCAGGCGCGGCCTTTTAAGCCAACCAACAACTTCGGGATGCACGGGCTGCGCTGAAGCGCGGGCATCACGTATTGCGGGCCGCGCGGGTGCTGATTAATCTGGCGGCGTGAAAGCACTGCACGGGCTCAGAGCGGGCGCCATTGTGGCGTGTTGGCTGGTTCCGGCGGCATTTGCGGCAGATTTTCCCGGCGCCGGCCGGCCTGCCGCGCTCGACGTCGCCCCTCCCAAAACCAAAACAGCCCCGCCGTTTTCCATCTCCGTTAATCATCCATACATTTTCGTCTCCTTTCATGCAGATTCATCTCATCAACACTGGAAGCGAGTTGTTGCTCGGCCGCGTTCTTAATACTCATCAACAGTGGATCTGCCGCCAACTCGCCGATCACGGCTATCTCGTCACCCGTCAAATCGCTGTGGACGACTCCGGGCCCTCCATTCAACAGGCCGTTCGTGAATCGCTCGCCACGGCGGAGATCATCATCGTCACCGGCGGACTCGGCCCCACCAGTGATGATCGCACTCGCGACCTCGTTGCGGAATTGTTGGGATGCCGGCTGCGCGAGGACGCATCGGTGGCGGCGCACATTGCGGGATTTTTTACGGCACGCGGCCGCCGAATGCCGCCTTCCACCCTCGTGCAGGCCCAGGTGCCGGAAGGCGCCATCGTGTTTTCGAATGCTCATGGCACCGCTCCCGGATTGGCCATGGAAGCTCCGGGCAGCCGCCTGCTGGTGATGCTCCCGGGCCCTCCGCGCGAATTGCGGCCCATGTTCCGGGATCAAGTCATGCCGCTGTTGCTGCAACGATTCCCGCTCGCGGTGGAGTTTTATTGTCGCACGCTCAAGACCACCGGCTTGGGCGAGTCGCTCGTCGAGCAACGTCTCGCCCCTGCACTCGCCGCACTCGTCGAAACCGGGCTCGGGATCGGCTACTGTGCGCGCGTCGGAGAAGTGGATGTGCGCTTCACCGCCTCCGGCGCCGCTGCCCGGAGCAGCGTTTCAGAAGCGGAACGGATCGCGCGCGAAAAACTCGGTTCCCTGGTGTTTGGAATCGACGACGAATCCCTCGAGGCCATCGTGGTGCGCCTGCTTCGCGACCGCGTTGAACGCCTGGCGCTGGCGGAATCGTGCACCGGCGGATTCATCGCCCATCGGATCACCAACGTCCCGGGCGCTTCACTGGTTTTTACAGGCGGCTTTGTCACCTATTCCAACGAGGCAAAAGCGGCATGCCTTGGTGTCCGCGCCGGAACGCTCGACGCGCATGGCGCTGTCAGCGAGGCCACCGTCCGCGAAATGGCCGAGGGCGCCCGCGCCCGGCTGCAAACGGATTACGCCATCGCCGTGACCGGCATCGCCGGCCCGGACGGCGGATCGGCTGACAAACCGGTGGGAACCGTCTGGATTGGCCTCGCGACGAAACGGGGAACCGCGGCGGTAAAAAAATTCAACCCGGTCGATCGTGAAACCTTCAAATATGTGACCTCCCAGCAGGCTTTGGAAATGTTAAGGCGCGAAATGTTGGAACCGACCGCGCGCGGCTAGCGGTTCGAACCCGCCGCGTTTCGCGGTTTCGATGCCCGATTCATTTCCGCGCCTTGACATCCCCCCGCCCTCCGCTGCCAACCTGACGGTGACATGAGTTTGCTTGCCAATCAGGTCGCCGTCGTCACCGGCGCCGGTCGCGGGATCGGCCGCGCCATCGCCCTCAAATTCGCGGAGGCCGGGGCGGATGTCGTCTGCGTCTCCCGCACCACCGAGAACTCGGAAAAAGTGGCCGGTGAAGTCAAGCGATTCGGCCATCGGGCCTGGGCGGTGGCGGTCGATGTGGCCGATGGCGCGGCGGTGGCGGGGGCGGCGGGCCGGATTCTTGAGGAGACAGGGCGTGTGGACATCCTGGTCAACAATGCCGGCATCACGAGGGACGGTTTGCTGATGCGGATGAGCGAGGAAGACTGGGACATTGTGCTGAACACGAACCTGAGGGGCGCGTTCAGCTTTACGAAGGCATTGACGCGCGGATTCCTGAAGCAACGTTCCGGGCGCATCATCAATATTTCGTCGGTGATAGGCCTTATCGGGAACGCCGGGCAGGCGAATTATGCCGCCAGCAAGGCGGCTCTGATCGGGTTCACGAAATCTTGCGCGCGGGAATTAGGGTCCCGGGGGATCACGGTGAATGCGATTGCGCCGGGGTTTATCGAGACCGACATGACTGTGGGGTTGGATGAGAAGACGCGGAGCGCGCTGCTGGAGCGCATTCCGCTGAATCGGCTGGGCCAGCCGGAGGACATTGCGGAGGCGGCGCTGTATCTTGCAGGGCCTGCCGGACGCTACGTTACAGGCCAGGTGCTCACCGTCGACGGCGGAATGGTGATGTGAACCGCAAATTAAACTCTGGACACGGTCGGAACCAGCCGTTAGACAAGCCCCGATTTTCGACCAGACAATCGAAACAGTCCTAAAAACCCAGACAACAACGGTCTTGCGCCGCGTCGCGATTCAGGGCTTGACGGGTCCTGACCCGTGACATAGCAAGTGACCAACAATCAACCGGAGAACAGTCATGGCTGAAGAATCCGTAGAAGCAAAAGTAAAAAAAATCATTGTGGACCAGCTCGGCGTTAACGCCGATCAGGTCACCCCCGAGGCCAAATTTATCGAGGATCTGGGCGCAGACTCGCTCGATACCGTGGAACTGGTCATGGCTCTCGAGGAGGAGTTCGGCCATGAAATTCCAGACGAGGAGGCTGAAAAGCTTCAAAGCGTCGGGGATGTCATCAAGTATATCGAGGAATCCCGCGGCAAATAAGCCGTTCCCACCCGTTCCGGGGCAGCTCCGGCTGAAGTCAGCCCGGCTGCCCCGTTGGATTTTATGCCTGGCAATACCGAACGCAGAGTCGTCATCACTGGCCTCGGGGCCGTCACGCCTCTCGGCAACGATGTCGACACCTCCTGGCGCAGCCTCCTTGCCAGCCAGTGCGGCATCGACCGAATCACCCATTTCGACGCCAGCGCCTTCGATACTCAAATTGCCGGCGAGGTGAAAAACTTCGATCCCGGGACCTCCTTTCCCTCCCCCAAGGATGCGCGCCGGGCCGATCGCTTTGCTCAATTCGGGGTCAGCGCCGCTCATCAGGCGCTCCTCGATTCGGGTCTGGACCTCGAAAAAACCGATCGGGATCACGTCGGGGTTTTCATCGGCTCGGGCATCGGGGGGCTCAAAACCACGGAAGATCAGCACACCATTCTTCTCAGCAAAGGTCCGGGCCGGCTCTCGCCGTTCATGATCCCCATGTTGATCCTCAACATGGCCTCCGGATTCTTCAGCATGTTCAACAAGCTGCGGGGCCCCAATGTCGCCACTTGCAGCGCCTGCGCCACCAGCACCCACGCCATCGGTGAGGCCTGGCGCACCATCAAGATGGGCGACGCCAACGTCATGTTCGCCGGAGGCAGCGAAGCCACCATCGTCCCCATCGGCATCGGCGGTTTCTGCGCCATGCGCGCCATGAGCACCCGCAACGCCGAACCCAAACGGGCCTCCCGCCCTTTCGACGCCGACCGGGACGGATTCGTGATGGGCGAAGGCGCGGGAGTGGTCGTCCTCGAGGATTTGGAACATGCCCGGGCCCGCGGCGCCCGCATCTATGCCGAACTCACCGGTTACGGCAACACCGCCGACGCCAATCACATGACCTCGCCCGCGCCGTTTGGCGAGGGCGCCGCCCGTTGCATGAAAATGGCGCTGCGCCACGCGCGCCTGGCGCCCACCGACATCACCTACGTGAATGCCCACGGCACCAGCACGCCGCAAGGGGATGTCGCCGAGACCCAGGCCATCAAAACGGTCTTTGGCGACCACGCCAAAAAGCTCGCGGTCAGTTCGACCAAAGGCGCCACCGGCCACATGCTCGGGGCGGCGGGCGCCACCGAACTCGTTTTCTGCGTCAAAGCCATCCAGACCAGCATCGTCCCTCCCACGATCAATCTGGAAAAATCCGATCCCGAGTGTGACCTCGACTATGTCCCTTCCACCCCGCGCCAGATGCCGGTGAATGCGATCGTGAACAACTCCTTCGGATTCGGCGGCCACAACGCCACCGTTATCGCCACGAAATTCAACGGCTGATCAGGCCGATTTGCGGCCCTCGTGGTCCTGCACGCGAAACTTCGGTCCTACTTCACCCGCTTGAGCACCACCGGATGATCGGGCGCCTCTTTGCCATCCATGATCGACTTGCACGTCGCCGTGATGGTGTCCGCGTCGTCAAACGTGAGCGTCAGCGCGTGCATGTGCGATTCCTTCTTCGGATTGATGCCGCACGTTTTGTCAAAATCGAACCGAATCGTTTTGCTGTCGGATGATTTAAGCACCATGGCGGGCCGGTTGCCCATCATGCAATAATGGGTCAGCGCGAGCTTTCCATCCTTGTCATAATACATCGTCGTCATCTCGTTGGGAGTCCCGGCAAACACCTTTTCCTCCACCGCGCTGCCGCCGGAGACCACCCGATATTGCGAAACCATCTCGATGGGCCCCTGGCCGATATCGACGGTGCCTTTCCATGTGCCGGCCAGCGATTTAATCCGCTCAAACTCCGGGGACGCCGGTTTGGTTTTAGGGGGTTCAATTGCATTCAAGGAGACGATCGTCACTGACAGCAACAAGGCACAAACTGCACTGATCCTGATTTTCATTATGTTTTTTTCGTATTGGAGTTCTCTGTCGTCACAGATGCGTGTTCGGCCGTAAAAATTACACGAACGACGGAAGCAGTCGGAACGCGACAATCCTTTTTCTACAAAAGAGCGAAAGATGCAATTCTTAGTTTTTCCGCCGTGCCCATGCCGCAGCCGCATCATCGACGAAATGAAAGCCACCGAATCACGGCGCACGAAAAGCGGGGACATGTCCCCGCAGTCCAAAATACAAAAAATCGCACGAACCTTTTCAACAATTTGGACCTTGGACTGCGGTGGCATGACACCGCTTTGGCTGCACGCTTCGACTAGGCAGACCTGAGGCGACATCAATCCCGCACCGCTGCCGACACCATCTCGAGGACGCGCCGCAGCCCATCATCGCCTCCCATGCTTCCCTCGTGAAACGGGCTTCGCGGAATGGGCTTCCAGTCATCACGCGAACGATCCACTTCAGCCGGTTGCGGCAGACCCGTCAGCAAGGGGTCGTACTGACCATTGTTCCCGCCCAGCTTGTAGATGACCAAATCCAGCGATGGCACAACGAACAGTCCGAATCCACCCGCGCCCGATTTGTAAAAAGCATCCCGGGGCGCGCCCGCGACGTGGCCATCCGCATTGTGTTCGAACTGAAGGCTGAATGGCGTATGCGGATTATATGGCGACGGCCGATTGCATTTGGCCAGGTAATCTGACGGAACAAGTTCCTTTCCGCCCCACTTCCCCTGATGCAACAGGCAATAGCCAAAGCGCAAGGCATCGGTCGCATGAACCGCGATGCTCCCGGCGCCGTTGGCGTGCGGCATCGTGAAGTCGCCTCGATGGAGGCAATATCCCCACGGGCCCCAGCCCATCGGCTTGGCGAGGCGCTCCTCGATGTAATCCTGCAATTCCATTCCCGTGACATGACGCAACACGATCGACGCGATGTGTGGCGCCGGCGACGAATAAGAATAGCCGCCGCCCGCGTTTGTCCAGAGCGCGGTGCGAATCGACGACCGGTCCAGATCGCGAATGTTCTGCCCGGGCATCGGCTTCATCGGGGCCGCTTTTCCAAACACGACACCCACCGGCCCCGAGCCCTCCCCATTGTAACCGGCCGTCATGCAGAGCAACTGTCCCAGCGTGATCTCAGCCCGCCGCGGATCGTCCAGCGGGAACGCTTCCGGCAGGAATTTTTCGGTGAACACCTTGGTGTCCAGTCCGTCGGGAATTTTGTCATGAAATTCGTGCAGCATGATCCCGCACGCCACACTGGTATAAGCCTTGCCCGTTGACGCCATGTCCGGATTGGTGTTTCGCTGCGCCCGCCCGAAATACTTTTCAAAAACCAGGTAGCCGTGGCGCACCACGAGCAATCCCCCGTTCTGCGTGGCTCGCTCGGTCAAGTCAAACGCTTGCTCGAGCCGGGCTAAATCCATCCCTGCTTTTTCACGAATTTCCACCGGACCTTTTAATGTCCGCCAGCCGCCCGCGCTGTCGGGCGGCGGAAAATAATCCGCAGCCCCTGCCAGCGACGACATCGCGATTCCCACAAGGGCCCACGCCATCCGATGCGTGAATGCGCGGACGGTACGAAACGAGAGAATAATCATGACCGGATTCAGCCACGATTTGATGAGAGGAACAACCTCGATTCGCTCGAATCTGCCTACGGGGTTAAATCCTGCGAAAGCTCAGGGCTTGAATAATCGATAAAATCGGGAGGCGTCGGAGGAGGGAACGGTGATGGGATTCACCGTGCCCACGGTCATCCAATTGGCAGGTGTCAATGTGTCCGTGTATTGCAGCACGAAACCCGGCGCCGATTCAGCCGTCCACCAAATCGTCACCAGGCCCGGCGCCGCAGGCGCGATGTGAAGCACGGGCTGCAAACCAAAAACATAGGCGGCGCCGCGATCCAATGTGGTCCCATCAACAAACGGCGCGCCCACAACAATCGTCGTCCCGTCGATCGCCACGGCGCTTCCCAATTGATCTGACTTGCCTGGATTGGGATGGGTCAGCGTTGCCACCGGGATGTTCGGCGTCGCGCCGTCCAAGTCATACAGATAGACGACGCCCGCATCCATCATTGCCGCGTCGTCTCCCTGCGCGCCCACCGTGATCCTCGATCCGGAGATGCCGACAGCGTCGCCGAAAGAATCGCCCGCCGCGGGAGTCGGATTCGTCAGGATGAGAATCGGCACCGAGGGCGTGCCGCCGGCCACGTCGTAGACATAGGCGCTGCCGGAATAAAATCCTCCGTTGCGATCCCCATAAGCCCCCACGACCACACGGGTGCCTGAAATAGCCAGGGCGGAACCGAACCAATCGTTCACCTCAGGGCTGGGATTTGTCAGCGTCACCACCGGCACGGCGGGCGTGGCAGTGCCAAGATCATACACGTAAACGCTGCCGGCATTGGTCGCACCGGAATCATCGCCGAAGGCGCCAATCACCACGCGATTCCCCGCGATGGACACATCGTGCCCAAAATAATCTTCAGCCGCTGGACTGGGATTGGTGATCGTGAGCGTGGCGACATTCGGTGTGGCGCCCGCCAGATTGTAGATATAAGCCCTGCCGGATTCGAACGCGGCCGCGCTGTCGTACGGAGCGCCCACCACAATGCGCGATCCCGAAATGGCGACCGACTCTCCGAAGTAATCGGCCTGGCGCGGCCTCGGATTGATCAGCTTCCACACCGGGACACCAAGCGTCCCGCCCGCCATGTCATACACATAAGCGCTGCCGGCATAGGTCGGCCCATTGTCATCGTAAATCACTCCCACCACCACGCGGGTGCCCGAGATGGCCACTGAAAAGCCAAAGTAGGCCGACGTCACGGGCGATGGATTGGTCAACGTTAGAAACGGCACGGTGGTCGCCCCGCCATCCAGCCGATAGACATAAACGACACCGGCATCCAGCGCGCCGGTGTCATCGTAAGGCACGCCGATCACCACCCAGGGACCAGAGACGCTCACCGATGATCCAAACAATTCGTTGGCCGCTGGGATGGCTCCATTCAGAACAGCCACGGGCACGGCGGGCGTGCCACTGGCAAGGTCAAACGAATAGGCGCTTCCGGCGTCATGTCCTCGAGTGTCGTCGCCCGGCGCTCCCGCCAACACTCTTGTGCCCGAAATCGCGACCGAGAATCCAAATTGGTCGCCCTCTGCCGGTGTTGGATTGGTCAATACTTCCACCGGAACTGTTGGCATGCCCCCCGACAACTCATAGATGTAAGCGCTGCCGGTCGCGAGCGTCCCGGCGCGATGGTTTAACGCGCCCACCACCACCCGCGCGCCATCTAACCCGACCGCGCCTCCAAATTGGGCGCCGGCGTTCGGTGTCGGATCGACCAGCGTTATCACCGGCACTGCGGGTGTGGCACCGGCCAAATCGTAGATGTAAGCGCTGCCCGATTGAAATCCCGCCGCGCCGTCCCGCGGGGCGCCGACAACAATTCGAGTCATGGAAATGCCGACAGCCTTTCCAAACTGATCCAAAGCCATCGGGGCGGGATTAGTGAGGGTCAACACCGGCGTCGCAGGGGTTGCACCCGCCAGATCGTAAGCGTAAGCGCTGCCGGAATTCGTCGCGCCGGTGTTGTCGTCATAGGCTCCCACCACCGCACGCGAACCGGACATCGCCACGGCAAATCCGAATTCGTCATTCGCGCCCGGGGAAGGATTATTCAATTTAAGCAGTGGCAGCGATGGAGTGCCGCTGGCCAGGTCGTAAACATAAACACTGCCGGCCGATGCCGCTCCGGAATCATCATTCGGCACGCCAACAATCACGCGCGTTCCCGAGATGGCGACGGCGGCTCCGAAACGATTCGCAAAGGATGGTGTGGGATTGGTCAACGTCAACACCGGCACGCCCGCGTTCACGCCGCCAGCCAAATCATAGATATAGACCAGCCCGGACGGTGAAACAAACGGATGGAGAGATGGCGCCCCCACCACGACGCGAGTCCCCGAAATGGCGACCGCCGTTCCGAAATCATCACCGGCAGTCGCGCGCGGATTGGTAAGCGTGCGCACCAGGGCGCCGCTGGCTGCCTGATAAATCTTTACCAACCCGGAGTCGGAAGCCCCCACGTCCGCAAACGGCGTTCCCACCACCGCGAGGTTTCCTTCGAGGGCCACGCTATAGCCTTGCTGCGCGTCGGTCTGCGAATTGGTGCCCGGATCCAACAGCGAGTGAATTACCGCGAAGGGTGCCGCTGCAGCCACGCCTTTTTCGGGGACCAGGAAGGCCAGGGCAAGCGACAACGATGCGAGGCAACAGGACAGCTTGTTCATGGGATGGGCGGTGACCGCCTTTGCCTGCAATGAAACGCACCGGAACCCCTTCGTCAATCAGGGTTGCTGGCCCGCGGCCACCGACACACAGACTATCTCCTTGTCATTCCGCGCATACACAGACTGGTTTGCGAACGCGGGATGGGACCAAACAACGGCCCGCCCCGGATCGTGATTGACCGGGTCGATAAGATGCGCGCGGCTGATCTCCTCGTATTTTTCGGGCGTCAGGTTCGCGATGACAAGGTCCCCCTTCTCATTGAACAGAAACCAGCGGCGGCCATTCTTGACGATGAAGGTGTGGCCCCAGCGCTCGGATTTGCCGGTCGTCGGCTCGTAAGTTTCCCAACGGCGCTCGCCGGTGTCGGCCTTGACACAACGGAACTGGCCGTAGCTGCACGGACTGTAAATATAGCCATTCTCCAGCCATGGCGTTGCCATCACGGCGTGCAATCCGTCCGTATCCTTTTCACTGATCTTTTTACTTTCCCAAACCAGCTCGGGCTTCTCTTTGCCAACGCGCAACATTAACGAGCCATTGTAGAACGAGGTCAGAAAGAGCATGTCCCCGGCCTGGCGCGGAGTCGGTATCGTCATGCCCGAGCGATTTGGCGCGGTGGGATAGATCCAAAAAACCTTTCCGGTCTCGGGATCCAGCGAATTCACCGCCTCGGGATGCCAGACGATCAACTGCCGTTTGCCGCCGAACTCGTAAATCATCGGCGGCGCATAGCCCGGTTCCCTGGCGCTCAAGGCACGCCAAAGTTCCTTGCCCGTCTCCTTGTCGAACGCTACCGCCACGCTCCCTGTGCCGCCGGCGAGACAAATCACTTTCTTTCCGTCAACGAGGGGATGACCCGCGAAACCCCACATGGGAGTCTTGATGCCAAAATCCTTTTTAAATTCATGAGACCAAATGACGCCGCCCTTCACGGCATCCAGACAGGCCAGATTTCCCTCCGCACCCAAAGTGTATACCTTGCCGTCCTGGATGACGGGCGTCGCCCGCGGACCGGCTGAATAACTGATGCCGTAAGGACAATCATATTCGTGCTTCCAGATCAATTTGCCATCCGCTTCGTTCAAGCAGAGGACGCGTTCGGTCCCCGCGATCTCGCCACGAGACCACGGACTGGCCGGGTTGGTCGCTCCCTGTGACAATTGCCGGTCCATGAGATAGACGCGGCCGTTCGCCACCGCGGGTCCGGTGTAACCTCCGCCGACAGGCACCCGCCAGCGAACCTTCAAACCGGCGGCCGGAAATTTCTCGATAATGCCGCTCTCGCGCCAGACCGCATCCCGCTTTGGGCCGAGCCACTGCGGCCAGTCGTCCGCGGAAAGCACCGGAGCGGACAGAATGAACAGGATGAGCCCGGCCAGACACTGCTGGCGACCCGTTGGATAATTAGACAGCTGAAGATTCATTGGAACCGCGAGCTAAACAGGCGCTGCTGGACGAGTCAACACGGGCAACCGCGACAGACGGCCGGGCGGGTCTCACGCTCGTCGCCGCGCGACACTTCCTGGCAGTCGAGGTAACAAGACTCGTGCTGCATCGTTCGAAAATTATGAGTCTTCTGACCTCGTCTGCTGCGGGATGGAGTGAAGGATTGGTGCGGCGATAGGTTCGCCAGCGACCCACCTCGTGCCGCTGCGCGAAAGCCATGCTTTGACAGGATCCGCGCGCGGGGTTAAATAGGGGATCTCCATGAGGATACTTCTCTCCTGTCTTGTCCTGTCGGGTTGTCTGACTGGAATGCGGATGTTGGCGGTCGACACGCGCGATTCCGCGGCGACTAATGCATTGGGCGGATGGCCTCAGTGGCGGGGGCCATTGGCCAATGGCGTGGCGCCCGACGCCCTTCCGCCGCTGCACTGGAGTGAAACCAACCATGTCCGCTGGAAATTGCCGCTCGCCGGAAAAGGGCATTCCACTCCGATCATTTTTGGCGAACAGATCTTCCTCACCGCCGCCGTTCCTGTCGGGGAGATGCAAAAGCCGGTCTATGACAACGCCCCCGGCACCCACGACAATGTTCCCGTCACTCAAAGGCATCAGTTCATCGTGATGGCGGTATCGCGGCGGGATGGCAAAATTCAGTGGCTGAAAAATTTGCGGGAGGAATTTCCGCACGAAGGCGGCCACGAAACCGGCAGCCTGGCTTCCAACTCGCCGGTCACCGACGGTGAAAGGCTTTACATTTTTCTCGGGTCCCGCGGCCTTTATTGCCTTGGCCTGGATGGCAGCATGAAATGGCAGAAGGATTTGGGACGCATGCAAACCCTGCACGCGCATGGCGAAGGAAGCTCGCCTGTGCTTTATGGCGACACGCTGGTCGTCTGCTGGGATCACGAAGGGCAATCGTTCCTCTACACATTTGATAAACGCACAGGAAAGGAACGCTGGAAGATTTCCCGCGACGAAAAAACCTCGTGGTCGACGCCTCTGGTGATCGAGGACCATGGCAAACCCCAAATCGTGGTCAGTGCCACGAAACGCGTGCGCAGTTACGACCTCGCGACCGGAACGCTGCTCTGGGAATGCGGCGGACTGTCGCGCAATGTCGTTTCCTCCCCTGTCGCTGGCCACGGAATGGTGTTCGCCGCCAACAGTTATGACTGGCAGGCGATGCTGGCCATTCGCGTCGCCGGGGCCAGGGGAGATATCACAGACACCCCGCAAGTGGCTTGGAAACTGAACCGCC
>JBEEGQ010000057.1:0-4253 GCA_041166945.1 Verrucomicrobiota bacterium | reverse complement strand
TTCCATGAACCGCTTCCACCAGCCGCGCCGTTTCCATTCGATGTAGGTGATCTCGTGACTCATGGATTTGTCCTCGTCGAAAACGCGGGCTTGTTGCTCGGCGAATTCGCGCGAGAAAACATTCAAGTTGGCTTCGTCATTCAGCCGGAAGGAACGGTTTCCGAAATTTGCGGAGCCGACCGAGACGAATGAGTCGTCGAGAACCATCATCTTGTGGTGATACATGGTCGGCTGATATTCGTAGATGCGGACGCCGGCCTTCAGGAGCGGACCCCACCCGCCGCGTGAAGCGTGCTTGACGATGGACGAATCGGTTTTGGCGCCGGGAACAATAATCTCCACGTTCACGCCGCGTTCGGCGGCCTCGATGAATTCCTGCGTGGTGAGGTTGTCGGGCACATAATACGAAGCGCTGAGCCGGATGTTTTTGCGCGCGGCGGCGATGCACAGCAGATACATGAGGCGGATATCCTCAGTGCCTTCGCGCGGGGAACTTTTGAAAACCTGCGCCGGCACATTTCCGGCGGGAGGCAGTTCGGGAAAATAATCGTCGCCGTCGAGGACGCGCGCATTGGTCTTGGTCCAGTTGTCGAGGAATGCCGCCTGCATTTGGGCGACCGCGGGGCCCTCGAGTTTGAACATCGCGTCGCGCCAGTGCTCCGGCCCATCCGCATCCCCCTTCCAGATGTCGGCAAGGCCCGCGCCACCGATGAATCCGACGCGCCCGTCGACGATAAGCATCTTGCGGTGGTCCCGATGGTTGACGCGCGTGAGCGCGTACCAGACGAGCGGATTGTAACGTTCCACCTCGACGCCGGCCTCGCGCATCCGATCGAGAAACATCGAGTTGATGTGGCGCGAACCGATCCAATCGATAATCACATGCACCTTCACCCCAGCGCGCGCGCGTTCGGCAAGGGCATAGGCGAACTGCTGTCCCACGTCGCCGGACCAGTAGATGTAGGTCTCGAGACAGATGGAGCGTTGCGCGCCGCGAACGGCTTCGAGCATGGCGGGGAAGAAGCGGTCGCCGTTCCGGAGGCTCGTGACGTTGTTGCTGGCCAGGATGCCCGGTTCGACGAGGCTGCCCATGTTTCGCATGAAGCGTGGATCATCCGCGGCGTACCGGTGGTCCATCTTGTATTGAATCCCGCGGCCCGCGAAATGGGTGCATCCGGTCAACGCGCCCAGCATCCCGGCGAACAATCCCGCCCGAACGACGGCGGCCCACCCCGCCCCTAGTCCCATCCATGATCGCATCAGGCGCGCATCGTAGCGACGAACAATGAAAAGCCAAACAAAAGCCGGCAAATTTAACCATGCGACACGCCGCTGGCTTGCGTGTAGGATTTCCCCGGGCATATTCGACCCAGAGTCACAACCCATGAAAAGTCTTCTCAGCCGCTCGATGACGCTCGCCTTGCTTTTCGCCGGCCTGAGCACAACCTTTGCACAGAAAATGAACACCTCCGATCCCAAGACCAACGCGACACAACTGGCGACTTTCGGCGGCGGCTGTTTTTGGTGCATCGAAGCCGTGTTTGAACGTCTCGACGGCGTGAAATCCGTCACGAGCGGTTACGCTGGCGGACAGGCGCCCAATCCGACCTATGAGCAGGTGTGCTCGGGCAAGAGCGGGCATGCCGAAGTGGCCCAGATCGAATTCGATTCCCGCAAGATCACTTACGAACAGTTGCTCGACACGTTTTGGGCAGCGCACGATCCCACCATGCTTAACCGACAGGGAGCCGACCGCGGCACCCAATATCGTTCAGTGATTTTTTATCACGACGACGCCCAGAAAATCGCGGCCGCCAAATCACTGAAATCGGCGCAGGCACATTATCCTTCCCCGATCGTAACGGAGATTTCGCCGCTGACGAAGTTTTACAAAGCGGAGAATTATCATCAGGATTATTTTCGGAATAACACACGCGCTCCGTATTGCCAGGCGGTGATTCAGCCCAAGTTGGATGCGCTGGATAAGAAAAAGCCGTTGGCACCGAAGCCGTAGGCGAATCATGCGCCCCGCCGGGGCGCGGCGGGGTTTTCGGATCGTGTTCCGGTGGGTGCGCCCCCGGGCGGGCTTCCCACCGGCTACCGTCATTTGCCCCTTCGGGACAGCGGGGGGGGTTATCCTGAATGTGGGTTACCCTGAATTGTGGAAAAAAGAATGGCCGGACTTGCGTCCGGCCAATCCCACATGAAACACACAAAAAGCGCTTTATTTTGCGTAGCTGCGCGAGCTACGAACAACAACCAATCAACGCGGCGCAGCGGGGCTTCGCCTGTTTTGAACCACAGCCCACACACTGAACCGGGTTCTTTGCGTCGTCAGCACGCCGCCAACATATCCAATCGCTGCTTGGTCACCAGTCCCCAGAACTGGTGACAACCGTTCCCAAAGCGATTCAAGCCCTCAAATATCACCGCCTCAAAAACTTAGCGACGGCTTCCGTGCGGGTGCGGACCTGCAGTTTCTCGTAAATCCGGCGGATATAGGTGTGCACTGTTTCGTAACTGATACCCAGTTTCTCGGCAATTTCCTTGTAAAGAAATCCCTGGGCCAGTGCGTCGAGCACCTCTTTTTCGCGCGGTGAAAGATTGGCCTCTTCGGACGCCTGCGAACCGGCGGGAGCGCGCTGAAATGATTGGACCACCTTGCGGGCGATGTGGGCAGTCATGGGGGAGCCTCCCTTAAGGACATCGCGGATCGCCTCGAGCAATTCATCCTTCGGGGTGCGCTTGAGCATATAACCCATGGCCCCCGCCGCCAGCGCGTTGAAGATGTTCTCTGTATCCTCGTAAACGGTCAGCATGATGACGTGCGTTTTCGGGAGGAGTTCCTTGAGCCGTCGCGCACATTCCACCCCGTTCATGCCGGGAAGATTGATGTCCATCAGGACGACATCGGGGGGCCGTCGCGACAAATCCTCGAGAGCGGCCTCGGCGCTTCCGTAATCGGCGAGACATTGGAATCCGTCGGCGCGGCTGATGACACGCGCGAGAGTGGCGCGCAGCTGTTCGTTGTCCTCGACGATGGAAACAGAGATGGGCATGCGGATCAGTTTTTCCCGAGCGGCGCGGTGAGACGCACGAGGGTGCCGCGTTCGGAGCCCGGGCCGATGGTGAATTCGCCTCCCACATCCTCCATCCGTTTGCGCATGTTCCGCAAACCATTTCGATGCGCCTTGGATTGGATGTCGCCGGGGCCGCGCCCGTCGTCTTCAATTTCCAGGGTGAAACGATTCGGATCGAGCCGCAACCGAATCCAGACCGACGCCGCATGGGCGTGGCGCACCACGTTGGTGACGGATTCCTTGGCGGCGAGGAAGACATTGTGCCGCATCTCGGGCGGGAGCGGTGTGGCGGGCAGTTGTGGGGGCACCTCGAGCCGGTAGCGCAACCCGGCAATGGCCAGATAATCCTGGGCGTATTTGCAGATGTAATTGATGAGCCCTTCGAGGGTGTCGTTCGAGGGATTCACCGTCCAGACGATTTCATCGAGGGCGCGCGTGGTTTCGCGTGCCGCCTGGGATATTTGGCGCGCGTGCGCCTCGACTTCGCGAGGGTCCTCCTTGTCGCTCTCCACCAGCTCGCCGAGCAGCGAGAGCTGGGTCAGGTTGGCGCCCAGTTGATCATGGATGTCGCGCGCGATTCGGCCACGCTCCTTTTCGACGGCCTCCTGCTGTCGGAGGCGGGCCAGCTGACGTTGCAGTTTTTGAGTCGAGAGGTAATGAACCAACCCGATGACCGAGCTCAGCAGGAACAAAGTGATAATGGTGAGAAACCACCACGTCCGCCAAAACGGCGGGAGCACCAGGATGCCTAGGGAAGCGCCGGTGCGGTTCCAGAGTCCGTCCTCGTTGCGCGCCGTGACCACAAAACGGTAATGGCCCGGCGGGAGCTTGCTGTAGCGAACGATGCGATCATTGACCTCCGTCCATCCGGTTTCGTGGCCTTCCATCTGATATTTGAATCGCGCGCGGGCGGACGAGGAGAGATTCAAACTAGTGTAATGAATTTCGAGGCGCTCCTTTCCGGCCGGCACATTCACGGTCTCCGGCCAGGTCGTTCTGAGGCCATTCGTGTTCAAGCCTTCGCCATCGGTCAGCACGGCCTCGATGGCCACCGGCGGCGGCACGGGATTGGGCTTCAGCTTTGCCGGATCCACCGACGCCACACCCGCGATCGTGGGAAACCACATCGTCCCATCCCGGGCGCGACAGGCCGAGCCGAGTGAACATTCGCTC
>JBEEGQ010000056.1:0-26915 GCA_041166945.1 Verrucomicrobiota bacterium | reverse complement strand
CAGCAGACCATCAAAGAAATGCAGCGGCTCTCGCGCTGCATTCTTTTCGGAACCCTGCCTCACCCACCTCGTCGCAAGAAGCTCGGCAAGAAAGTTTTAGGCCTTATCTAAGCGCCATTCAGAACCGACCCCAGAACCGACCCCTCAGCGGAACTCTGTGTCTCTGTGTCTCTGTGGTGGAAAATAATCCGGCAGAAAAACCACGGAGGCACAGAGACACAGAGAAGAATCTAAAACAGGCCGAACCGCCCTCAAACGCCTGCAATGAACGGGGGCACCGGGCAGTCCAGGGCATCCGCGATCGCCCGCAATAGTTCGGCTTCACGCCATTGGATGGTTCCGTCGGCGGCGACCACATGCGCGCAGCCGGTCAGGACGATTTTTTTCATCGGCAGGCTCGCTTGGTTGAGCTTGTCGAGAGCCGCGTCGATGTCGGCAAGACCGCATTGAGCGAGCGGCATGAGGGCGAGGTTTTCGCCTTCCGGAATCTGGCTGGCTCCGAGGCGGAATGCGTTTTGAATTTCAGCGGGGCTTTGATGCCCCACATGCGCGAGAGACGAAAGCAGGATTGCGCATTCGGGAAGCAACCGGCTGAGCGCGTAATATTGAGTGGCGTTCTTCCTGGGCGGCTTGAACTGCGGTTCCAGCCGGCGGAGCACGATTTTTTGAAGCGCAAACTCGAACAGATCGATTTGTTGATCCGCCTGAACGAGATCGGCGATCGCTTTTTCGAAAAGGAGATACTGGCTGGCCGCCATGCGCCGCAAGCCCGGCAGCGCCATCATCGCCAGCGACAATTTAAACGAAGGATCCAAGGCGGCCACCTCCGTGTCGAGCCTCCGGACTTCATTGGCCACGGGACCGGGGAGCAGCCGGTTGAGTGAGACGAGCTGGGAGGCGCGAACCGCGGGATCGCCACTCAGCAGCAGTCCAAAAATCAGCGCCGTTGCCCCGAGCGGCTCCTCGCAGGCTGCGACCAGCGCCGGGGACAAGCCTGCTTTGAACTGCGCCGCATATTCCAGGTGTTGAGCCGTCGGCGCATCGAATTTCCGGATCGCCTCGGCGGCGGTGAGCGGCCGTGCAGCGAGGCCGGCTGCCGCCTGCAGTCCGAGCAGGCCGCGCAACGGTTGCGGGGCGGCGGCCGGCCGGTGCCCCGAGGGAGCCTTCAATTGCTCCATGTATTCACTCCGCTCCTGGGCCGCATCCGTCAGCAGCGTTGGAAACTTTCCGTCCCAGGCGGGATCCAGCAGACGGATGCGTTGCTCCAGCGGCGGATGGGTGGCGGTAAACCCGAACCAGGATTCTCCGACGCCGTTTCCAAAAAACATGTGACTCGCCGCAGCGGCCTGGGGCGAGGCGAGCTTCGAGCCGTAGGCGAAGCCGCCGATTTTCTTGAGCGCGCCAGCGAGCCCGAGTGGATTGCGGGTGAATTGAACGGCGGAGGCATCTGCGAGGAATTCCCGCTGCCGGCTGACGGCGGCCTGGATGAGTTTTCCAAAAAAGGCCCCGAGCCATCCAATGACGAGCAGAGCGACGGCGATGATGATGAGATGAAAGCTGCTTCCCTTTTTCCCGCCGCGATCCGAGCCGCCGCGAAGAAACACCTCGAGCAGGACCCGGCCGAGCAGCATGACGCACACAATGCCAAAGATGATTCCCATCAGGCGCAGATTCAGGCGCATGTCGCCATTGAGAATGTGGCTGAACTCATGAGCGATGACTCCCTGCAGTTCATCGCGGGAAAGATAGCGCACGCAGCCTTCGGTCACGCCGATGACGGCGTTGTCGGGGGCGGTGCCGGCGGCAAATGCGTTGATGCCTTTTTCATCGCGCATGACATACAACTCGGGCCGGGGGACACCGGCGGCGATGGACATCTCCTCGACGACGTTGAGAAGTTTGCGGAAATCAGGGTCCCGGGTGTGCGGGTCGACAGGTTCGCCGCCGAGCGACCCGGCGACAATGCTGCCGCCTTGGGCCAGTTCGATCGTCTTGAAGAGACTTCCGCCGAGAATGAGGGCGAGGGTGCTGACGGAAACCCACGCGCATAATGAGGGATTCCAGAGCCCGGGAGGACCGAGCTTTTCGAACTGATGATAGCGAAAGGCGAAGGCGAAGACGATGTTGACCGTCACCAGCATCAGCGCGACGCCCAGAACGAAATAGACGACGAGCCATGCCGTGTTACGGCGGGCCTTCTCCTGTCGCGCGAAGAAGTCCATGTGGATTCAATGTGGCCGCGGGGCCCGCGCGGCGGGAAAAACCGGGTGGTGGCGGTTCAAGCCCGGTGTCGCCGTGCGGCGATTGCGGCGGGGCGATTCATGAGAATGACACCTTGGGCGGTTCCTTTTCGGCCTTGTTCTCGAGCTGAAACAGTTCAGCGGGATCGAAATGGAACATGCCGGCGATGATGTTCGACGGGAAACTTTCCCGGGCCGTGTTGTAGGACATGACCGAGTCGTTGTAAGCCTGGCGCGCGAAGGAGACCTTGTTCTCGGTCGAGGTCAATTCCTCCATAAGGCCATTCATCGTCACGTTGGCCTTCAAATCGGGATAGGCCTCGGAGAGCGCGAAGAGGCGGCCCAGCGACCCGGAGAGTGTGCCTTCCGCCGCCATGAGTTCCTTCATCGCCGCGGGGTCGCCGGGATTGGCTGCGGCCCGATTGCTGGCGGAGGAGGCGGCGTTGCGGGCGGTGATGACAGCTTCGAGGGTCCCGCGCTCGTGCTGGAGGTAGCCCTTGGCAGTCTCGACGAGATTGGGGATTAGATCGTAACGGCGCTTCAGTTGAACGTCGATTTGCGCGTAGGCGTTTTTGAAGCGGTTTCGAAGGGCGACCAGTTTGTTGTAAGCGCCCATGATGAACACCAGCACGAAGAAGATGGGGATACAAAGGGCTATGAGAAGGATCAAAAAGATTTTCATGGGAGACCTTTCATTTATTGGGGCGAGAGTCTGCTGAACCGCCCGCAGCGGCAATTATTTTTTCCCGGCGCGATTCCAACCGCCTCCCGCGGGGGGAAGGGCTCAATATTTCTTGCCAGCGCTTCCTCTCCCCATCCCTCTCCTCCATTTCAGAAATGGAGGAGAGGGTGCCCGAAGGGCGGGAGAGGAGGGGCGCGCACTTTCCAGTTTCCAAACCGCTCCTGCGCGCTTCTAATCCGTGGATGACGACTCTTCCGATTGTGAAACTCGACCGGGGCATTCACGTGATGCACCTGTTTTACCGCGTCGACCGCGTGAGATGGTCCCTCCTCGGGCCCGGGGAGAGCGCCAAAATCAGGGCGGGGGTCGAAACGCTTTGTGCGGCGAACTCGGCGCCGACGCATCCGCGCCTCGTGACCTATGCCAACACGGGCGGGAAAGCGGACATGGCCTTCATGATTTATGCGAAGGAACTGGGCGAAGCGGCCCGCATTCATCGCCAGCTTGAAGCCGCATTCCCGCCCGGCATGTTGCAAATGGTTTACTCCTATTTAAGCGTCACCGAGCTGAGCGAATACATGACCACCGACGAGGAAAACCGCCAGCGGCTGGTGACGCAGGAGAAACTCGAGCCGGACAGCGAGGCATTCAATACCCGGCTGGGTGAGTTGACGAAAATGCGCGAGGAATATGAACAATACCGGCTTTACCCGGAAATGCCCGATTGGGAGATCATGTGTTTCTATCCCATGAACAAGCGGCGCGCAGCGGGGGATAATTGGTACTCACTGGATTTCACCACGCGCAAAAAACTTATGGCGGGCCATGCGCGCGTCGGGCGGAAGTATGCGGGACGCATCTCGCAGCTCATCACCGGCTCGACCGGGATCGATGACTGGGAGTGGGGCGTCACCCTCATGGCCCATCAACTCGATGCCATCAAGGAAATCGTCTACGAAATGCGTTTCGACGAGGTGAGCGCCCGGTACGGCGAGTTCGGCGAATTCTACATCAACTTGCGGCTGTCACCCGCGGCGCTCTGGGATCACTTGAAGCTTTGACCCGAGGACCGGTCGCCGCGCGGTGAATCGGGTTCCAATTCGAATGGCGCCGTCCGATGTCACTCCCGCACGCGGAAGAAAATAACCGGCGATGTGTTGGTGGCCGGCAGCGAGTGGACCAGATTCGTCATGGTAACTTGTTCCATGGCGAGCCAGGAATTGGGCAGGGCAGCGTTGGTGGTGGATTCGATCTGATAGGCCACGTTCGGTTTTCCGAAGAGGACCAATTCGCGGCGGCCCGCCGCATCCAGCAACGATTCGACCAGGGGCTGTTGTCCAATCACGGCCGCACGGCCGGAATTGGCGAGCACGGATGGCGCGAGTCCCGGCCCGCTGCGAACGCCGCCCAGCGCGACGACGCGCAGGGGGATGAACGAGGAGACCTGTCCCGGCAACGCGGTAAAATGCAACCGGGCCAGCTGTTGGGTGCCTTGAATCGTTTGGCTGGCGGCGGCTGTAAAGGTCAGCACAGCGGTGTTCACGTCCTGTAGTTGCAGCGCGACCGTTGCCGATGCCGGGGCCAGCATTTCCACAGCGACGTTGGTCAGGCGGTCGCCCGAGAACTGGAGCACGCATTGGAGACCCAGCAGGTCCGCGCTTGAAAATGTTTCCATCGGCACACTGCTCGTCGTGCCCGCCAGCAGGACCGTCGAGCCTATCGAAGCTTCGATGTAGTCATTGACGAAGACGTTGAAAGTCCGGGTGGCGCTCAAAGCTGGAGATCCGTCGTCCTCAACGCGCACGGTGAATGTGTTGGTGCCTGGCGCCTGCGAACGGTTGGGACGCCACGAGAAAACGCCGGTCACCGGGTTGATGTGCGCGTTGGTGGGTGCGCTGGCGTTCAAGGAATAAGTCAGGCGGTTGGTGGGGATGTCAGCGTCCGTCGCGGTGTTGGTAAACCGGAGGGAGGTGAGGACGCTGATAAAATAATCGGGGACGGGCGGCAGGAACGGCGGGGTGTTGCCTGTGTAGGCCCCGGCGGCGATGGAAACATCCGATTCGCCGGCGGCGTTGAAAGCGCGGATGCGATAATAGAAGCGGGTGTTGGCGACCAGACCGGTGTCAATGTAACTGGTGACATCGACCCCGTTGGTGGCAATGCGGGTGAAATTTGTCCCATCGAATGAACGCTCGATGATGTAGCCGAGTTCATTGTTTCCAACGTCGTTCCATGCGAGTTGAATTTCGTTTGTTCCGATGGCGTACACCGAGAAGCCGACCGGCACCTGGGGCGCGCCGGCTTTCAGGAGGGTAAAATGATCACTCACGCCGCCTCTGGTGTTCAGGAACATCGCATCGAGGCGATTGCTGGACACGTCGACGACCATGGATCCGAGTTCGTTGAGGGAAACGAAGTGTGCAGGATGGTTGAGAGAGCCGCCGCCGGTCTGGCCGCTGCTGCCGGCGACCACGTAGACCACACCCAGGCCCTGCGCATTCTTGCGATACGCACCGGTGCCCGTCTCGTAGCCGTCCCCGCCGTCCACTTTCATCGAGGCGACGAATGAGGAGGACTGGCCATAATGGCCATTCAGCAGGTAGGACCGTTCGTGGACATGGCTGTGGCCGTTCAGGACGAGGTCGACGCCATTGGCCTCGAGGATGGGCACTAGGTTGGCCCGGATGTCGATCAGATCGGATTCCGCGTCTGAATCGTGGCTGCCCTTGGTGTAGGGCGGATGATGAAAGAACGCGACGATCCAATCCTGTGAAGTGCCCGCGAGATCGTTGCGCAACCATTGCGCCATCGGCGAGGTGCCCGTGCGGCCGCTTGTCATGGAATCGAGGCAGACAAAGTGGATGTTGGCATAATCGAACGAATAATATTTCTCGGTCCCGGAAGGAATGCCGCCGGCCTCACCGTTTTGGGGGAGTGAAAAGATGTTGAGATATGGAAACTCGGTGGCCGTTGTGGACTGGGCGGTTTCGTGATTCCCCAGCGTGGTCCATAGGAACTTGTTGCGAAGGATGGTCGGGTACATGTCGAAAACAGCCGCCTGATGTTCGTTGTCGGTGCCGCTGTTATAGGCATTGTCTCCGAGCATGAGCCAAATGTCGGCGGGTCCGTTGGTGGCGGCGAAATTGTAATAGGCGTCGCGGACCGCGCGGGAGCTGGCATTGGCGGTGCCCGAATCGCCGAGGGCCCAAAATCGCGTGGATTTGGCCGTGCCAGGCACAGGAGCGGTGTTGAACCAAAAATCCGAGCCCGTTCCGTTGGTGCCCGCCAGCCGCTGCGAGGCGCTGCCGATGGAATAAAAATATTTAGTGTCGGGCTTCAGCCCGTTGATGGAAACGATGTGCTCATTGGTGGTCACGGCCTGCGCCGCCGCATTGGTGAGGTTGTCGGGGTCCAGTCCGAACCGAACGATGGCGTCCGAGAACTGGTCGGTCCGCCATCGCACCACGGCCCCTGTCGACGAGCCCATCTGGAGATAAGGTCCCCGGGTCAGAACGACAGGAAGGCTGGTGACGATGTTCAGGACGACGGGCGCCGAGGTGCCCGTGAGGCCGCCGTCATCCGTGGCTACTGCCCGCACCGTGTAAGTCCCCTCGGGCACGGCGGACCAGACAAACGTGTAAGGCGAATTGGTGGCGGCGCCAATCCTGGCAGTGCCAGCGTAGAACTCGACATACGAGACTGTCCCATCGTTGTCCGATGCGGTCGCGCGCAGCGTAATGTCGGCGGGCGCGAGGATGTAAACGCCATTGGACGGGCTGGTGAGCGTGACGGAAGGCCGGGGGTTGACCAGGGAATAGTTCCAGGTATTGCCGGGGCGCGATGTATCGAACGGGTTGGAGGGCGCTTCGAGATCGGCGATGCCATGATTGGTGGCCCAACGAACTGTGACGGTTCCGAAGGCGGGTTGAGCGAACGTGAAGGTATAATCCGTCGCCGCTGTGCTGGTCACGCCTCCGGCGGCGGCGCCATTGACGATGAGGTCCGACGCGTCCACGCCGCCCACCGGCTCGCTGAATGTCACGGTGATCGATGTGAGTCCGGTGAGTGTCAGGCTGGCGGCCGGCGTTTGCGCGACCACCGTCGGCGCGCTCGGATTGACGAGGGTATAATGCAGGATCGAACTGGCAGCCGCCCCATCAAATGGTTTTGCCGGATCATCAAAATCCGAAATCCCATGGTTCGCCGCCCATGTCACCGTCACCAAGCCATAGGCGGGTTGCGAGAATGTGAACTGATAGGTCGTGTTGGTGCTGCTGCTGACACTGGACGCCGGAATGCCATTCACGAGGAAATCCCCGGCATCGACGTTGCTGACGCCCTCGCTGAAAGTCACCGTGATGTTCGTCAGCGCGAACAGATCGCCCTGGGTGGGAGAGACGGTCGCCACGCGCGGCGCCGTCACGCCGGCGTCCGAGATGTAAGTGTAGAGCTGCGCGTTGAAGACGAAATCGCTGCTGGCGGGATTGGTGACGACATTGAAGGCCTGAACCGCCAGCGTGTTGTTGCCGCTCACGATCGCCGAGACGGCGTTGGTCAATGTAACGAGGATGTAGGGCACACCGCTGTTGCCGCCGGATTCGTTGGCGGTGGTGAGGGCGCTGCCGTTATAGGGAATCGCCCCGGTGGGCATGTTGTATCGAAGCACTTCGATGCCATTGATCCACGCGATCAAACCGTCGTCGGTTTGGTGATTGAACAGCAGGTTGGTGACGGCCCCGGCATTGGGGATGGTGAAATGTTTGCGGAAATAAACACTGCTGTAACCGTTGTTGGCCATGTCGCCCAGATCGGTCCCCGGATTGGCGGCGTTGGTGAAGGTGGTCTCGCCAAAAAGAAATGGCGCCGGCGAAAGTGTCCAGGTCGAGTCGTCGAAACCGGGCTGACGCCAGCTATCCGCGGGAAACGAGGCTTCAGCCACGCCTTTGAGATACCGCCAGGTCGAGTTGGATTGCACCAGCACGGTCCTGGAATCGAGGATAAAAAGCCATGTGGCGCCGGCGCTGGCGCGGTTGAAGGCGTTGGTCGCGGGCGACTGATCCGTGATGCCATGACTGATCGCCCATGTGATGCTGACCGCACCGGCCGGGGGTTGGGCAACATTGAAGACATAATTGCTCCCGCCTCCGCTCAGGGCGAAGGCCGGTGTGCCGTTCACCAGCAGGTCGCCGGCATCCACGCCCGTCACCGACTCGCTGAAGGTCACGGAAATGGTGGTGAGATTGGTCACCGTGGAACCCGCGGCGGGGGTTTTTGCCAGGACAACGGGCGGCGTCTTGTCGACAAGGTTATACTCCCACGAGGCGGTGGCATCCAATTCGTTCAACAGCAAATCATATGGAAACCCGAAATCGGTGATGCCATGCCCGGCGGTAAAGGCGACCTCGACTTCACCGTAAGGCGGTTGGGGGAAGGTAAAGACATAGTTGGACCCGCTGCCGGTGACTCCTGTGGCAGGCAGCCCGTTGATGAGAAGATCCGAGGCGTCCACATGCTGCACGCGCTCCGAAAAAACAATCGCGATGTTCGTCAGATTCGTCACGGTGGCAAACGCTGGCGGCAACTGCGTGGAGATGGTGGGCGCGACGACATTGGTGGGAGGAATCGTGATATTGACGACCACCACGGCCGACGTGCCGCGCGCGCCGGTCGCGTCATAGGCGACGGCAACAAGCCCATTGCTGAGGAACGAGGAGGACCAGACTACGGAGTAGGGGGCGGTTGAGTCATTTCCGATCTCGATCCCATTGGCGAGGAACTGCACGTTGGTCAGGCCGCTGGACGCGTGGGCCGTGGCGGTGACCAGCAGATTCGTGGGACCTTCGACCGTGAGGCCGCTGGCCGGCGAGGTGACTTCCACCAGGGGGGTCCCAACGGAATCATAAATCACCACGGGCTGCCCGATGGAAATCGTCGTCGCATTCTGGTTGTCAGTGGCGACCGCGGTGATGACATACGCGCCCAACGGGGGATTGTTCCAGACGGCAGTGAAGGAATTGGTATTCGCGCTGCCGCCGCCATCTCCAATTTTCACGCCGTTCGCAAAGAATTCGACCTTGGCGATCGACCCGTCCGGATCGCTCGCGGTGGCGCTCAAGTAAATTGCGGTGGGCGCAAAGAAGGTGGTGTTGGTCGGTTCCGAAAGGGAGACCAGCGGAGAAAAGTTGCGGATAATCGAGGGGATGCCCAGGAGGTCCAATTCAAACCAGATGTCAGAGCTATTGGCGGAATCCTGGTGAACCTCGACTGCGAGAAAATTGAGTCCTTCATTGAGCAACGACGGACTGAGGTTCATTGAGAAGATGGCGCTGCCGTCATCGCCCGCGTTGGCCGACGCAAAAGTGGTATAGGTGACGGGGGCCGAAGGCATGTTGAACCGGCTCAGTTCGACTCCATTCAAATAAACGATCGCGCCGTCGTCGCGTTGGATGTTCAAGACCAGGTTCGTGTAGCTGGCCACGTTGATGGCGCTGAACGATTGCCGAAAATAGGTTGTGATGTATTTGTTGTTGGCGTCCGGGCCGAAATTGTTGGTGGTGCCGGGCTGGCGTCCACTCGAATCGCCGTAGCCGAGCGGAGCGGGGCCAGCCAGCCAGGAGTCATCGTCAAAACTGGGCGCCCTCCAGCCCGTGCCTTGATCGGTGCCGTCATCGAGATATTTCCAGACCGAATTTGACGCCACCAGCAGCCGCGCGACGCCCAAGTTCACCGGCGCGGCGACCCAGATGTTCCCGGCGTCATCCAGGCCCGTTGCCGTCAATCGATGGGATCCCCCGGTCACCGAACTCCAGACCGCGCTGAAGGGCGCGTCCGAATCCTGCCCGAATTTCTGGCCGTCCACGAAGAAATCGACATTCGTAATCGCCCCCGAAGTGAGGAGCGGCAGGATCGAAACCGTAATCGGATCCGTCCGGGACAGCACCGCGCCGTCCCCCGGCGAAATGATCGTAATGCCCGGGCTGGCCACCAGCACGTTCACCGGCGTCGACACTCCGATTTGGCCGGCGCTGTCGGCGGCCACCGCAAACAACGAGTTGGTGCCGGGAGGCGCATTGCTTAAAATCAGGGCGTACGGACTGTTCGACCTGGTTCCGATGAAGGTGCCGCCGCGATAGAAATCCACCCTCGTGATGGATCCCACGACCGATGTCGCATTGGCGCTCAGGAAAATATTGGTCCCCAGAAAAAACACATTCCCATTAGTGGGCGACGTTAAGGTCACCGCCGGCGGCATGGTGAGGTTCAATTGAAGGGGGCCCGTGGCGGTCACAGCGCCGCCGCCAAAACCGGTGGTGATCCCGGCGACCTGAATTTGGTATTCCTGACCCTGCGTGGCGTTGAAGCTCACGAGGCTGTAGGTGGTGGACCCGGGCGCGTTGTCGTTTCGGGACACGACCGTCAGGCCGTTCACGGCATTGCCCGTGTAAACTCCGAGGAACGTGTTAATCCCGCTCCCGAACGTGTCGATCGTGACGGTCCCGGTCACCGGCGCGACCCATTTCCACCACAACGTGGCGCCCCACGCTACAAACTGGCCGCCGCCAAAAATGTTCGAAGGTTCGCCGCCTTCGGTCGTGGCGCCGACATTGTTGGCTGTGACACTCGCCGGGGTTCCCAGCGTGAAGCGGTTTGCAAAATTATTATTCGCCAGCGGATTCACCACAAAGGTGATGGAGTTGGTGCTCGAAGACGTGGTGCGCCCCAGGCTGTCGGTCGCTACAGCGTAAATCAGGTGGTTTCCAGCCGTGGGATTCGTGATGGAAACCGAATAGGGCGAACTGCTGTCCACCCCGGCCGAATTGCCATCGAAGAAAAATTCCACCGCCCCCACCGTCAACGGCGTCAAGACCGCAGCCGTGGCGGCAGCGCTGAATGTTTGTCCGGCGGTGGCGCTTTGGCCATTGGTCGGATTTGTCAGGCTCACCGTCAGAGGATTGGGGAGGATGGTGAGGATGTTCGTCAGGGAACTGTTTTGCTGCGGAACCGGCGACGAGCTGTCCGTCACACGGGCATAAATGGCATGGGTCCCCACTGCCAGAACGCCGAGATTCGTGGTGTACGGAGAGCCGTCGAACGTTGCGGCCAGCTGGTCATTGGTAAAAATGGAAACTGAATAGGGCCCGGTGCCGCCGCCCGGAACTGCCGTGACGGTCACGGGTTGGCCGTACACAGAGGTGGTGCCATTCGAGGGAGTCACGATCACACCCAGCGGCCCGGTGATATGAACGGTGCTGACGATCGAGTTGCTGGTCCAACCGTTCGCATCAGTCACCGATGCGCGGATCGCATGGTCGCCGACAAACAGCATTCCGAAATTGCGCTCGTAGGGCGCGGCCGTCACCGCCGCGCCGCTCGGCGTGTTGTCGAGATAGAATTGCACGGAGTACGGGGCCGTCCCGCCCGACACCGTCGCGGAACCGGCAACGTCGGTGGCATTATCAAACGCGGCTCCTGACAGCGGGGCGGTGAGCGCGAAGGCGATTGGGTCTGCGACAAAAAATGTATTTGTGGTCGAGTAGGCGACTGCGGGGGAGACAGCGCTGTCGGTGACGACGGCGTAAATATTATATAGGCCGGCCGGCAACGGGGCCAGGCCGACCGTAAACGGCGACGTCCCGCTCGTGCCCGCGGAGGCGAAGGTGAGATTGCCGGCGCCGCTGTTGGTAAAGTATTCCACCGAAAAAGGACCGGTTCCCGCCCCGATTGTGGCGGCCGCCGAGAGTGGGGCGCCGGCAACCAGCACCGCGTTGCTGCCAGGCGAGGTGAGGCGCGCTGCCAGCGTCAGTGGGGCTCCCGCCGTGACTTGCAGCGAAAATCCGTCGATTTGGTTCGCCGAATCGTCGCCCATCGCGTTGGCGTTGTCGTCCACCCACAGTAAATATAGCGCCGCCCCATTGGTCCAGTTGATGGAGACATTGGTGCTGACGACGGCGCTGGCGTTTGCAGAGACGGTGGTGTTGAGCGCGGCCAGATTGGTCCATCCGCCCGCGGCGCCGGTCAGGCTGTAATAAACCCTGGTTCCTTTTCCGCTGTCCTCGGCGACTCCCGCGCCGGTGATGGTGAAGAGATAGGACAATCCGATTTGCGTCGCGTTGGTCCCGGTGTTGTTGACGAATTTTCCCATCAAGCTTGTGAACCGGTTGCCCGTCGGCCGGGTTTGCAGATAAAAACCGCTCGAACTCCAGACCGCCGTCGCGGCTTTCGCGGGAGGATTCGCGGCGTCGGGGGTCGTTTGGGAGACGGCGCCGACGGAGGTGACATTGGCGTTGACGTCGGTGTCGCTGTCGTAGGTATCGCCGGCGGCGCCGGCGCGACTGATAGTGGCCCAGTCGGCGGCGGGCGGTTGGGAACCAAAAGCATTCGTATAACCTCCGGGACCCACGGTCGCCGCGCGCAGTTGTGCGGTCGCAAATATCATGGTGCTGCACAGCAAGATCACCAGCCGTAATGACCAATTCTTTTTGAACCAGATCCGGGCATGGACCTGGCAGTTTAAATGGGGATGCATAAAAAAATGGACAATGAGACTGCGATGTTTCAATGACTCTTAAATTGAGCGGCCGGTTACGTCTGGCCCGACTTGGGCTGAAAACCCTCGCCGCGATAGAACAGGAATCCGGAGCTTAAAAGTTTTTGAGGCTCAAATCCAGCTCCAAAAAAAAGAATCGGGCCGTCCAACCCCCTTCCCGAACTCATCTTCATGCAACGACTGGAAAGGTCCGGTTTACAGGCAGTTACAGGCCAAAGGCCCCCTTGCGTTTGTCGCGCCTGCAAAGCTTAAAAACAACAAGGCTGAAGGTCCCGGTTTCTTGACAGATGAACACTCGATCCTATAGTTCGGCCGCGATGCATGATGCAAGTTCAGCGGTAGAGGAACGGGACCGAAAAACAGCGGCGGATTTCGAGAGGCTCAAAACCTTCAAGGCTTTCCAACCAGCGGGTCGTGGTTTTTGGAGCGATGTTTCAGAGACCGACTGGAACGACTGGCACTGGCAACTGAAACATCGCATCACCACCCTGGCGCAACTGGAACGGTTGATGCCAACTCTTTCACCCGAGGAACGGGCGGGAACCGCGCTGGCCAATTCAAAACTGGCACTCGGCATCACGCCATACTTCTTCAACTTGATTGACCCCGCCGATGAACTTTGCCCGATCCGACGGCAGGTGGTGCCGCGCATCGAAGAGACGGCCACCGCCGCGTGGGAGATGAGCGATCCCTGTGGCGAGGATTCCCACTCACCGGTTCCGGGGCTGGTGCATCGCTATCCGGATCGGGTGTTGTTCCTTGTGACCGATCGCTGCGCGTCCTATTGCCGGTACTGCACGCGTTCCCGCCTCGTGAGCAACGCCAGCGGTTACGATTTCCATGCGGACTTCGATCGCCAGATTGAATATATCGAGCGCACCACTTCCATTCGCGACGTGCTGTTGAGCGGTGGCGATCCCCTGTTGTTCAGTGACGAGAAGCTGAAATATCTGCTCACCCGGCTCCGGGCGATTCCGCACCTGGAATTTCTGCGCATCGGCACGCGCATCCCGATTTTTCTGCCCCAGCGGATCACGCCGGCGTTATGCGCGATGCTGCGACAATTTCATCCGCTGTTCATCAGCATCCATTCCAACCATCCCCGCGAACTTACCGTCGAGGCACGCGACGCGCTCGGCTGTCTCGCCGATGCCGGCATCCCGTTGGGAAATCAATCGGTCCTGCTCAAGCACGTGAACGACGACGCGCTGGTCATGAAGGCGCTTGTGCAAAAACTTCTGCTCTGCCGCGTCAAACCTTACTACGTCTACCAATGCGACTTGATCGCCGGCTCCTCGCACCTGCGCACATCTGTTCGCAAAGGCCTGGAGGTGATGCAGGAGTTGCGCGGGCATACGACCGGTTACGCTGTTCCTCAATATGTGATCGACGCGCCCGGCGGCGGCGGCAAGGTGCCCGTCAATCCCCAGTCCGTCCTCAGCCGCAATCGCGACCGCGTGGTGATCCGTAATTTCGAAGGGAAGGTATTCGAGTACAAGGAAGCCGAGGACGGCCGCCCGCTGTACAAACCCTCCGAGGATTTCCTGGCCCCGGAGCTCGTCTGACCGCCGGCTTGTCCAACGCCGTCCAATCGTTTTTTCCATCGGCCATTTGGACCCTCCCTTCCGGGCCGGGCCGGCTTGCGTGGTTAACCAGCCTCGAATTAAGCTGTGCTGTGCCTCGCGAAACCTTCGACAACCTCCAAAAGCGGACCCGACAGGTCATCACGGCTCTGCGCAAAACCTATCCGGAGGCGCACTGCGAATTGAATTTTTCCAGTCCGTTGGAATTGTTGGTGGCCACCATCCTGTCCGCCCAATGCACCGACAAGCGCGTGAACATCGTCACCGCGCTATTATTTAAAAAATATCGCTCCGCCGCGGACTACGCGAAGGCGACTCTGTCCGAGCTGGAAGAGGACATCAAATCGACGGGCTTTTTTAGGAACAAGGCGAGGAACGTGCAATCCTGCTGCCGCCAATTGATCGAGCGGCATGGAGGCGAGGTTCCGCGGACCATGGAGGAACTGACGCAGCTCAATGGGGTGGGGCGCAAGACGGCAAATGTTGTTTTGGGAAATGCATTCGGCTGCAATGAAGGGGTGGTCGTGGACACCCACGTCTCGCGCCTCTCGCAACGGCTCGCCTTGACGCGGGAAAAGACGCCCGAAAAAATCGAGGCCGCGCTGACCCGGCTCGTGCCGCGCGAACAGTGGACCGATTTCAGCCACTGGCTGATCTGGCACGGACGCCGCCGTTGCGATGCGCGCAAGCCCGACTGCGGGCAATGCGAGATTCAACAGTGGTGCGCGAAAAAGCTGACGTAACCCGCTCATTCCTGGCGCGCCCGATTTCCTGATGAACTCCTGGTTGATGCTTCGCCATCCGGCGCTCGGGCCCGCCGAAAACATGGCATGGGATGAGGCGCTCCTCGAAGCAGCGCCGGAGCCGTTCGCACTTTCGCATCCGAAAGCGCATTCACCGGCCCCGCCAATGGATCCCGTCAAGTCCCGGTCCGGATGTCCCGTGTTGCGGGTCTACAGCTGGAGCGAACCCGCCGCCACCTTCGGTTATTTTCAAAAATATTTTGATGTCGAAAGCCTGACCCGTTTGAGGCCGCTGATTCGGCGGCCTACCGGGGGCGGTTTGGTGCCGCATGATGCCGATTGGACTTACAGCATCGTGATGCCGCCCGGACATGCCTGGTATTCCCTCCGCGCCATCGAAAGCTATCGTCGGATGCATGACTGGATTCGCGCGGCATTCGCGGAGCTCGACCTGAGCACGCAATTGTCTCCGGTGGCGATCCAGGGAGCATCCGCTCAATGCTTTATCGGAGCCTCCGAGTGCGATGTCGTGTTGGATGGACGCAAACTCGCTGGGGCCGCGCAACGCCGCACGAAGACCGGTCTGCTGATTCAGGGATCGATCCAGCCGCCGGCGGGAATTCAACGAAGTGATTGGGAATCGGCGATGCTCCGCGTGGGCACCCGCGACCAGGGCGCGAGCTGGGAAAACGCAAACCCGGGCGTGTCACTGCAGGAACGCGTCTGCCATCTGGCGAAGTCGAAATATTCGCAACCTGCCTTTAACCGGCGCCGGTGAACGCGGCGCCCGTCGGCCGCCGGTCACTTCTTTTGGGACCTGAGCGCCGAGTCGATAACTTTCAAATCTTCCGCCGTCATCATCGGTGCCGCTTTTTTCATCATCCCCACGAACCAGTCGATCTCCCCGGCGTCCATGGGATGGCCGATGTTACGTCCGGGCGTCTGGGGGTCCCCGGCTCTTTTTGAATTCACGATTAATCCTCCTTTGGCGTCCAGGAACGCCGAGAATGGAAGCCCTTCGGGCCCGCCGATTTTCTTGAGCCAATCCTCACTGCCCGGGTTTTCCAAGTCCTTGTTCTTTTCCGCTTCTCCGACGACCAGCTTCACCGGCACGAAATATTTTTCGAACACGGACTTCACGGCGGTCTGTTCTAGGAACGCATCGTGTTTCTTGCACCAGCCGCACCACGACGCGCCGAAGTGAACGTAAATGTTTTTTTTGCCGGACGCCGCTTTCTTTCCTGCCTCCGCGATCAACTCGTCGGCACTGGGCGGCGCCGCCTGGACCAGGGACATGCCAAGAGCCAACAACACTGCCGAGAGGATAAATTTCATGCTCGGGATGTTCGGTCGAAGGCCGGCAAAGTAAAGCGGAAAGACCGGCTGGCGAGCTCCTGTTATGGGTCAGGTGACCGATTGCCCGGCGGGCAATGTCACCGTCATTGTCGTGCCGCGGCCGGGGCGGGATTTGACACTGACGTCGCCGCGATGGGTTTCGACAACCCGCCGAACGATGGCCAGGCCGAGGCCGGTGCCCTGCGGCTGTGTGGTGCTCAGGAGCGAGGAAAAGGCGCGGGCGCATTGCTCCTCGGTCATGCCCACGCCGGTGTCGCGCACCTCGACCACCACCCGGGCCGGTTTGCCGCCGCGGCCCGGGGCAACGGCATGGGTCGTCACCGTGAGACGTCCGCCGTCGGGCATCGCCTGGGCCGCATTGAGCATGAGATTCAGAAACGCCTGCTCGAGTTGCACCGGGTCGGCCATGACGATCGGCAGACCCGAGGCCAGCCGGCAAACCAGCTCGACGCGTTGCGCGCGAAATTTGTGACGCGTCAAAAGGCCCAGATCGTCGATCAGCTTGTTCACATCCACGGGTGCCAGCTTGGGTTCCGTCGTGCGCGCGAAGTCGAGCACCTGTTCCACGATGCGGTTCAGGTGATTCATTTTTTCACCCATGATCACCGCGTCGCGCGCGCGCGGGTCCTCAGGCGGAAACTGCAAATCCATCGAATGATAGAGCATCTTCATCACGGTGAGCGGATTGCGAATCTCATGGGCGACCTCGGCGGCCAGAAGTCCGAGCGCGGAGAGTTGCTCGTTTTGACGGAGCTGCTCCTCGACATCCACGATGCGTTCGTAGAGCCGGGCCTTCTCGATCGCGATGGCCGAGAGCTCGGTGAGCGCGGAGAGGATGTGAATTTCCTCGTTGGAAAAGATGTGGCGTTCCCCGGTGTAAACGCTCAGCGCGCCGATCGCCTCGCCGCCGAAGAGCAAGGGGACGCCGAGGAGCGAGACCAGTCCTTCGCGTTGCGCGACGCCCACGTGTTGATAACGCGGGGAGGTTTGAACATTTTCGATCTGTGTCGGTTTTTTCCGCCGCACCACCATGCCGAGAAGACTTTCAGCCACGCTGAGACGCGGCTTTTTCAGGTAGGCGCGTCCGGCGCCATGGCTGGCACGGAGGTCGAGCCATTCCCGTGTGTCGTCCAGCAGCAGCAGTGAACAGACCTTGCCGCCCATCAACTGGCACGCCTCGCGAGTGACCGCTTGCAGCGCGTCATCCAGGTTGAGTGTGGCGTTGATGGTGCGGCTGACGCTCGCCAGCGACTCGAACAATCGCGCCTTGAGCCCGAGTTGCTCGTAGAGCCAGGTGGTGTGAATGACTTTCGCGGCCTGGATGGCGAGGGCTTCGAGCAACTCCTGATCGGCGGCGCTGAAGGCGTCGGGACGATCGCTGTCGACGTTCAAGACGCCTTTGACCTCGCCCGCAACTGCGAGGGGTACCGCCAGCTCGGAGCGCACCTCGGGCCGGAGCATGACGTAGCGCGGATCGGCGTGGACATCCGGCACGCGCGCCGGAAGACCGGCCCGGGCGACCCAACCCGTGATGCCTTTGCCGACCAGCAGGCGGGTCGCCTGCACTTCGGGAGGAAGGCCCTGGGAGGATTGAATCTCGAGGAATCCGCTGGTGGGATTGAGCAACGCGACGGAACCGCTCGAGGCGCGCATGACCCTGACGGCTTCGCGCAGGATGAGATTTAAAGCCTCCTGCGAATCGAGCGTGGCGTGGATGACATTGCTGATGTCATGCAACAGGGCGAGCCGCTCGTTGCGCTCGCGAAGTTCCTGGAGTTCATCATTCATCGCACACGCCGCGTCAGGATAATACCGGCCAGGCCAAACAGCACATTCGGGCACCAGGCCGCCACCCACCCTTTCACGTAACCGTAGGAGCCCAGCGCGAGCGCGGTGTGGCTGAGCACGAAGTAAACGAAGCAAATCAGGATGCTGCTGGCCACGCCCGCAAAAACATTGCGCCTTCCCGATGCCGCCCCGAATGGGAGGGCGATCAGCACCACCACCAGGCATGTCCATGGGGTGGCCATCCGCCCGTGCAACATCGTGTCGAGTTTTTTTTGTTTGCTCGTGCCGTCCGGATGCAGCCGCTGGTAATCGAGGATTTCCCGGATGGAAAACTGCGCCTTGATGACCTCCTTCATGTTCTCGAGCCGGTTCATCTTGATCTCGCTTTTGATCTGGTCGGGCGTTTCGGTGAACTCCGGGACCACCAGCGACTGATAATGGAGCGCCACCGTCCGCTCGTCGGCGCCCTCCGGCTTAATCTTCACGTTCACATTCGTAAAAACCCAGGTGTTGGTAAGCCAGCGCGCACGTTCGGCATTCAGCACATGCGGCTGGCCATCCGCGGGCGTCCATACCACAAGGGCGCCGAACATGTCGAATGTCCGCAAATGAAAGGATTGGATCCACCAATTGCGCGCTCCGCCGCCGCTGACGAAGCCCAGGTTTTGCGCCCATTCTTTTTTTGCCGCGCTCGGCCGATTGGCCAGGTGGCGGTCTCGGATTTCCTGGGCGCGTTCGTGGCTCTGGGGAACCCAGAATTCGTTCACGGCGAAGATGCCGGTGCTCAATCCCAGGCCGACCGCCAGGTACGGCAGGGCGATGCGAAACAGGCTCACCCCGGCGGCGCGGATTGCGGTCACCTCGTTATGCCGCGCCAGGTTCGTCAGGGTGTATAGCAACGCCAGCAACAATGCGATCGGCACCACGGTGACCAGGAATTCCGGGGTTTTGACGAGGTAATACTCCAGCACCTCGGGAAGTTTCAGCTGAAGACGCTGCAGGGTGCTCAGTTCATCGAGCACGTCGAAGGCAGTCCAGAAAATCAGAAAGCCGCCCAGGCAATAGGCGAACGGCACCAGCAGTTCTCTGAGCAAATAGCGGTCGAGCAAACGCATCGCCATGACAGGCTAGGCAAAGCCCGCGTGGCTGGGCAGGAAAAAGTTCTTTCCAACCTCTCGTGGCCCACGTCTGACAATGTCTGACAATGCCTTGTCACGCTCACCCGCAAACCGTACGCTTTGCGGTCTAATGGAAAAAGTCGCCTTCCATCTTGGCAGTCTGTCCGTGCCCTGGTTCGGACTGTTTGTCGCCTCCGCATTTCTGGCAGGTCTTTGGACTGCGTCCCGCCGGGCGGCCCGTGATGGCATTGCTCCCGAACGCATCTACGAAGCCGGCACATGGCTCATCATCGGCACCATTCTCGGCGCCCGAGCCCTCTATGTGATTTCCTATTGGAAGGAAAGTTTTGCGGGACATCCATGGACAGATGTTTTCAAAGTTTGGCAGGGCGGCCTGGTTTTTTATGGCGGACTGATTGGAGCGGGGCTGGCCTGCATCGCCTTTGTTCGCCTTCACCGTTTGCCTCTCTGGAAGTTCGCCGATGCGCTCGCGCCGAGCATCGCCCTCGGCTATTTCCTGGGACGCTTTGGATGCCTGATGAACGGCTGCTGTTATGGGCGCCCGACCACTTTGCCATGGGCCATTCATTTTCCCGCCGACCATGCCTCGGGCGGGGCCGGGGTGCATCCGGTCCAGGTTTACGACTCCCTGCTCAACCTCTGCTTTTTTCTAATTCTGGCGCGCCTGCATCGGGTGAAGAAATTCGATGGCCAGGTGTTTGCCGCGTATCTCATCGGGTATTCCCTCCTTAGATCGTTCGTGGAAATGTTTCGCGGCGATTATCCCGTCCATTATTTGGGAGGCGTGGCCACACCAGCGCAACTGGTGAGCATCGCCATTCTGATCCTCGGGCTTCTGCTTTGGTGGAATCTCGCCCGGGTTCAGCCTGGGCGCGCCTGACCCTGCCGGCCATGCCCGACGCCGGTTCACCGCTTTTTATCGCCGGACAAACTGCGTCCGGCAAATCCGATGTCGCCCTGCTCCTCGCGGAACGCTGCGGCGGGGAAATCATCTCGGTCGATTCCATGCAGGTCTATCGCGGACTGGATATCGGCACCGCAAAACTTTCCGTCGAGGAACGCCGCGGCCTGCCGCATCATCTCATCGACGTCGCGAATCTGGACGAAGCCTTCGATGCCGCTCGATTCGTGAGTCTCGCCCGCGGCGCCGTCGAGGAAATCGAGGCGCGCGGACGCCGGCCGATTTTCTGCGGCGGCACCGGGCTTTACTTCAAGGCATTCCTGCAAGGGCTGGGCGAATCGCCACCGGGCGATGCCGGGTTGCGCGCGGAGCTGCAACAGACGCCACTGCCCGAATTGTTGCGCGAACTGTCGGAAGGCGATCCGGCTGCGTTCGAGCAAATGGATCAAAAAAATCCGCGGCGCGTCGTTCGTGCCATCGAGGTGATGCGCCTGACCGGACGCCCTTTCTCGGCGCAACGGGCCGCGTGGCGTCCTGCCGATGCTGGCGGGCCCTCATCGAAGGTGTTCGCTCTGGATCGCGATCCGGAGGAGCTCCGTTCGCGCATCGATGCGCGTGTGACGGGAATGTTCGAGAGCGGCCTTGTCGAGGAGACAAAGGAGTTGCTGACGCGCGGATTGGAGTCGAACCCGGCGGCGATGCAGGCGATCGGTTATCGGCAGGTGGTGGAACATTTGCAGGGCCATAGATCCCTGGATGAAACCATCGCGCTGGTGGAACAGCGAACGCGCCAGTTCGCAAAGCGGCAGAAGACCTGGCTGCGACATCAATTGCCGGTCGAGTGGATCCCGGTGGCGCCAGGCGAATCGGCAGAGGCGGTGGCGGATCGGATTGGAAATAAGCTCAAAACCTGACCCGCGGCCGCCGAGGGGCATTCCAGAGTCAGAGCTTCAGCGCAGCCTTGGGGGGCTCGGCATGCGTCTTGCGCTTCCACCAGAGCATCAGTTCGAGGCCGGCGCGATTGGAGTAGGACCGCGGGATCCAGCCGTGTTTCAAATCGAAGTGGGGCGAGAAACGTTCGATCAATTCCTGCTGCGACACCCCGTAAGGCGGACCTTCGCCTTCCCGCAACATATAGTGCACGGCGAGAAATTGTCCGTCCGGCTTGAGCCACCGCAGCAATGCCTGCACGTAGTCATCCCGGCGCTGCGGGTCGATCGCGCAAAACAGCGTGTGCTCGAAAAGCCAGTCGAAAGCCTGCGGCGGCGGATCGACGAGGAAATCACATTGCGAAAAACGCGCCTGGACGCCCGCCTCGACAGAACGGAGTCCGCTCACCCGGACGGCCGATGGAGCGAGGTCGAACCCCGAGACATCGAATTTCGCGCGCGCCCATTCACGGACGTCGTGACCGAGGCCGCACCCCGGGACGGCGACCGTGCCGCGCGGCAGCTCGGGGTGAGCGTCCAGAAAATCGACCAGCCCCGGCGAGGGCGCCCCTTTTTCCCAAGGCATCTCGCCCGATTGATAATGCGCTTCCCAGTCGTAGCTGCTCATCGTGCCGGCAGCTTAACCGCGCGGCGCAAAAGGAAAAAGATCCACTTTTAAAACCGCCAGTTTACCGCGGCGAGGATCCGGTAGTCGGGAACCGATTGAAACGCCGAGTTGTCCAGGTGCACTGGCCAGCCCGCCCCCAACTCGGCTGTCAACCGGGCTTTCCAGGTCACTGTCAATTGCGGCCCGACGTAGACTGCGGTGATGGCCGTGTCGTCCGCGGCTTCGCCTTTCAAGTCGTCCTTGCCTTTGTGTTCGCCGGAGATGTTTGCCTGGACGCCGACCACCCAGTCCTGCGCGAAAACGACGTGAACTCCCGGCCCGCCGGACCAGCTGAGGTCGTTGGCAAACCGGTAACCGATTTCGCCGCGTGAACGAATCGAATACTGCATGCCCGCGGTGAAAAACAGGCGTCGCCAGCGCGCGTAGACCTCCGTGCCGACGATGCCATCGTACGAACCGCTTCCGAGTGTGAGGTCATGGCCGTGAATGGCGCTTTCGGGCCCGGCGCCGGGCGGTTCCTCCTCCAGTTCCTCGTGGAGCCGATCCGTGTTGCCCGTCGGGAACTTCACCCCTCCCAGGATCTGCCAGGCGAATGACCACTCCTCGTTGTCGCGGCGCAGCACCACGAAATTGCCGAGCAACGAAACGTCTCCGAAGCCGGACTCAGTCCCATTCTGAATGCCCCCCCCTTCGATGCGCCGAAATGAACGATGGATGATGGGCACGTTGAATTGGACACCCACGCGATCGGTGATTTGATAACCAACCAGGACCTGTGACACGAAGCTGTTCATGCGCTGCCCGAACACGTTTGGCACCTCGCGGCCGTCCTCCTGCACCGAAGCGAAGTGAGTGAATTGTTCCGACACACCGATGTGAAATCCCGCGTCGTGAACGTGATGCGCCAGGGGCGCGCTGTAGACCGCGCATAGATCACAGGCAACGACACTCGAACCCGCAACTCCCGCCAAAACCGACAGACCAACAAAAGTTTTCATGGATAAATAAATTATAATGTTAGGAAGCCGCGCCGCTGCTGCGGCCGCCTCCAGGGAATAAAACAACGAAGCACATTTCACCCGCCCGGATCGGGGGCTGATGAAAAAACAGGGAGGAACTCAGGCGAAGCGAGGGGGAGGGATCGGGGGCGGTTCGAGTCGGAGGAGGCCGCGGTCATCGCTGCCGAGGGACGCGGAAATCAGCGGAGGCGGCAGCAGCATGAGTCCGTGAACGCGGCAGAGCAGATCGAGTTTCGTGTCGGGCGTGGTGGAGCGTTTCTCGCGCTCGGTCTTCTTTCCGTCCTGAACGATTTTGCACAGCGTGCAGGGATGCTGTCCGTCGAAGGTCATGCGGAGCGCGGTTCCGAGAGGGGCGCACCGGGAGTAACCGACGGCCATGCGCACCCACGCGACGGATTGGACCAGGGCCCAATTTCCGCCGATGGCGAGGACGAGCATCAGGACGATGCCGGTTTGAAGGAGCTTGCGGCTCATGCGGGAGGAAATGTAGGAGGCTGTTGGGGCGTGCCACAAGAAGATTTCGGGCGACTTTTGCTTTGCAGCCGGCGGATTCCGCCGTTACGTTTTGCGCCACGATTGTCCGGTGGTGTAATGGTAGCACAAGGCCCTTTGGAGGCCTTTGTCATGGTTCGAATCCATGCCGGACAGCCAAGGGCATTCATCCCGCCCAATCGGCACATAGCAGTTCGGCCTGCATGTGAACGGTTTTGACGGCCTCTTCCTGCAAGTCTGGCGGATAACCGTACTTGTTCACGATGCGCTTCACTATCACGGATGACGGATTGGTTAAGGGACATTCAATCAAATCAGCCGGTCAGCCTTCGTAACTGTGCGGAAACGCGCTGGCTTGGATTTTTTGATTTTCTCTACCACCTCCTCCTTGACCAAGAGCCCGAGCCAAGCCTTCGCCTGTAGCTTCGTGACGGCCAGCAGAGTCGATACTTCGTCCTCCGTGCGAGCTTCAGCCAATTCGCGCCGCAAAATATTCTGTACCGTGTTGAACAACTCAGTTTTGGATGACATGTCCGCGTCGGTTACCGCTGGTGGGGGTGCCTTCTCCCTCGCTTTGGTTGGCTTTGCTTCTCTCTCAGGCTCATAAGCAGCGTGTTTCTCGCGAAGCTTTAATGGGAACGTGTCTTGTTTGGGTTCAGCAGCGACAGCGTCAACAGCAGCAGCGATCGACATCCCCAGTTCATTTCCGCTCTGCGGATTTGGCCACGGTTTTCCACCCCGGCGTAGAAGGGCGGCATTGCCTTTGCCCGGGTTATCCCCGTTGCGGACAAATACTGGCACGAAGTGCAGTCGCTCCAGTTGTTCAATGGCTCCGGCCCATGTTCCGCCTTTCTCGAAATCCGAAGTCACCACCAAACCAGCATCCGCGAGGCCATAGATTATTTTATTGCGCTTCATGGCGTGGCCTACATTGAATCCCGCAGCTGGATCGTAGGGCGAAATGAGAACTAGCCTGCCCTCCATTAAGGGCTCCCGATTATCCCGCGCCAGCGCTGCCCGCTCCAGACTGTCAGCCATCACGCCAGCCACCTCACCTCCTGCCCCCAGAGCGCCATACATCGCCGCCCTGTCGATTCCCTTGGCTCCGCCGGACACGATAGTTCTGTGAGCCTCGGCGCCAAGTCGACCGACGGTTTCCGTGAAGCTGATGAGTTCGTCGTCCACATGCCGGGAGCCTACGACCGCCAACCCGCCTTTCTCCAGCAAGGCAATTTCCCCGCATCCATAAAGCAGCGGCGGGGCATCTTCCTTAAGCCGTGCTTTCAAGCGCTTGGGGTAACGGGAATCCGCGCGACTGATGACCCAAATCGCCCGCGCGTTCCACCGCTCCACCGATTGACTGAGTAAAAATCCGCGTCCGAGCAGTGCATCCAATCGTTCCTGCCCAAACGGGTGGGCACAAAGTTCAACCAACTCCTGTGCGCCCGGACCGATCAAATCAGCGGGCTGCTTCTGCTTCTCCCGCAGGATGCGGGTGAGCCGGTTGTATTCGCTCAGGCTGAGCAAATCGAATGATAGCTCACTGCGTCCGGTAATGAGCGGAGCAGTCAGCAATAGGATGGCCTGCGTGTTCGGTGTTAAAGGCTCGATCATTCGTCAGAGTTCGCAGTTGAAGCCAGTGCCAGAGGATACACCGGCCCGCTGCCGTTTGAGGTTAAAAGATAAGCGGCGACCGTCAGAGTCCAGCGTGAATCGACCATGTCATCCACAAGCAACACGGGGCCAGCCGGCACATTTCCCTGAATCCGCAACGAACCGTCCACATTCCGGGCTTGCTGACTGCTGTTCGCCATTTGCTTCTGCGCCGGTCGGTCGCCTGTTTTCTGCAGCACCGGATGGAACGGGAAATTCAAGGCAGAGGCAAGCCGCCGCGCAAAGTCGGGCACGAGATCGGCATGGCGGCGCGACGGAATGCAGGTAACCCAGGTCGGTGCCGGTTGAGGCGCCCACGAGCGGACCATCGCCGCGCACGCCTCGACCAACTGATCGGCAAATCTTGTGTCTCCGGACTTCCCTTGCCGCACCAGAGCGCCCCAGCCTGCGTCGCCCCAAACGCAGAGCATGCGACCGGGCTGTGCTTGATATTCCGCAACAATTCTTCCGGTCACGCCCATGTGCGCCAGCCCGCCTGTCGGCCATTGCCGGCGTAGCTCCAGCGGCAGACTCGTGCGACGGAGAAATGCCACAGCTTCCTGTACCAGCGCTGGTTCCGCTGTCGCGGGCAATTGAGTAATGGCCGGCGGCACGTGACTGCCTGGATTCCCGTCGAGAGCACGAATCAAGAACGCCATGTGACCCTCTGTAAGAGCGACGTATTCTTGCATCTGCTGCTGCTCCCCGCGGCGAAGCGACGTCAGTCGTTCTGCGCGCACCCAAAAACCTTCCGCCAGGTTCGCCGTCGTGAGCGTCCACTTGCTGCCGATCTTCGCAATGGGCGCGGGGGACTCCAGCGACATCAGTTGCAGCGCCTTTTCGATCCGCCCGCGGCTCACGTTCACCCGCGACATTATTTCGTTGATGGAAAGTCCGCCAGCAGCCGCTTGCAGCGCCGACAGCACGCTGGCCCACTTCTTCCCGGGACGGAAACGCACTCTCGATGAAGTAATCGTTGATGTCCCTCTCCTCTTGCCCGCTGAGTAGTACCCCATGCGCGGTGGCGAGCGCGCGCCCAGCGCGGCCCACCTGCTGGTAGTAGGCCACCACCGAACCAGGCGTCTGGTAGTGGATCACAAAACCCAGGTCGGGTTTGTCGAAACCCATGCCCAGCGCAGTCGTCGCAACAAGAGCCTTCACGCGGTTTTGCAGCAACGCCTGCTCCAGTTCCACACGGTGCCCGCCCGTCTCTCCGGTGTAAGACTCAGCCCGGATGCCGCGTGATTGCAGCCAACCCGCCACCTGCACGGCATCGCGCACCGTGAGTGTGTAGATGATTCCGCTGCCCGGGATGTTCGGTACATGCGTCGCCAGCCAGCCCATGCGCCCGGCCTGGCTCGGTATGCGCATCGTCTGGAGGAGCAAGGAAGGCCGGCCCAGATCCCCGCGTGAAACGGTCAGGTTTGGACCGAGCACCGTCTGTAGATCGGCCAGCACCCGATTATTCGCCGTCGCCGTTGTCGCCAGAACGCGAAGGTTCGATGGCATTGTGCGCACGATGCGCTCGATGAAGCGATAATGCGGACGGAAATCATGACCCCAATCGGAAATGCAGTGCGCCTCGTCCACGACAAGCAAAGAAATCCTGGCTGCCACCGGAGCCAACACGCCGCTGCGAAAATGTTCATTCGCCAATCGCTCCGGGGCGATGAGAAGAATATCCACCTCGTTGCGTGCCAACGCCGCCTCCACAACGTGCCACTCGCCCTGATTCTCGGAGTTGATGGTGAAGGCTCGCACTCCCATGCGTTCGGCGGCCGCAATTTGATTTCGCATCAGCGCCAACAGCGGTGAGACAAGAATCGCCGGCCCGGCCCCTGCTTCGCGTAACAGCCGGGCAGCAATAAAATAAACGAAACTCTTTCCCCAGCCGGTCCTCTGCACCACCAGCATCCGGCCCAAGCCATTTACCACATGTTGGATGGCAGCTTCCTGGCCCTCACGAAAAGTCGCCGCCGGGTTTTGCGTGCCGAGTTGCAGCAGTTCGAGAGCGCGTGCGGTCTGGTAGGCCATGGAGGATTCAGTTCTGGAGCATCGCCACGCCCAACTCCCCGCTCAGCAACTTTGGCAGCAGGTTGTCGCGGACGGGTGCGACGGTGAGGGGACGTGGCCCACCGCATTCGTGCGCCTGTCGTTGACGGTTTCGCGCTCCGGAACTCGTTCGGTTCTCCTGATGCATAATGATGACCTGCTT
>JBEEGQ010000055.1:0-4956 GCA_041166945.1 Verrucomicrobiota bacterium | reverse complement strand
CGGCTGAACGCGACCAGCGCGAGATTGGCGGCGTTCAACATCAACTCGAGCGACATGTACATCACGAGGAGATTGCGCCGGAGCAGAACACCAAACACGCCCAGGCAGAAGAGCAGGGCGCTGACGACCAGATAATGTTCAAGAGTGACGTGCATGTCAGGCGAAGGGAAAGGCGTTGAGACGACGCATTATTTCAGATCCTTCCTGCTCAGGAGAATGACACCCACCATTGCCGCGAGCAGCAGCACCGAGACGATTTCAAACGGGAGCAGGTATTGGGTGAACAACATGGTGCCGAGCGGCAGGGTCGAGCCTTCGATCTGTGGCGCCCGATTCTCGCCGGCGCCGGAAGTCGCTATGGTCTTTACCAACAGGGCCGCGAGCGCACCCACGGCGACAATGCCGGCGGCCGCGCCCACCGTTTTCATTTTGCGATGCGCCTCCTCCTTTAAATCGAGCAACATGATGACGAAAAGAAACAGCACCATCACAGCTCCGGCATAAACCAGGACCTGGACCGCCGCCAGAAAGAAGGCGTGCAGGAGCACAAAGAGGCCCGCCATGGAAATGATCGTCAGCACGAGGAACATCGCGCTCGTCACCGGGCTGCGGCTGAACGGATTGGCGATGACCAAAAAACCGCACAGCAACGTCAGGGCGGCGAAAATATAGAAGAAAAGGTCGTGCATGATCAGAACGACAAGTGCCGAAACAGGGGGAAAGGATCGCCACCGCAAGGAAGAATAAAACAGGATCGAAGGACACCATTCGTCCTTCGGCATTCGTCATTCTCCCAATGCATACAGGTCATGGCTTGACTGGAAAATGTTCCTGCTCCTTCGCCTCATCGAGCTTCCGTTCCCATTTTTTGATCCCGGCGTGCGTGCCGCCGAGGGCCAGAAGTTTTTCCTTGTCGTAAATCATCTCCGCGCGGGTCGTGCCCGTGAGCGAATAATCCTTTTGCAGAAAAATGGCCTCCTCGGGGCACACTTCCTGGCAAAAGCCGCAGAAGATGCAACGGAGCATGTTGATCTCGAATTCCTCCGGCATCTTTTCGGCATTCGGCCGGTCGGCAGGCGGGCCGTCCGGACCGGGAGGCACGATTCGAATGGCTTTCGGCGGACAAATGAATTCGCACAGCTGGCAGGAGACGCATTTGGTATTGCCATCCTGGTCCCGTACCAGGTACGGCGCGCCGCGATAACCTTCCGCCACTGTCCACGGGGTCTCCGGGTAATAACCACCGGCCAGATCCTTGCCGACGGTGTGGCGCCGGAAAACCGTGTTAATGAAGTGACCGGCCGTCACCTTGAAGCCGCCCATCAGCGCCGGCAGATAAAGCCGCTCCCAGAAGGTCAGCTTGTCTCGTTTGACAATCATTCCCGACCTTTCACATTCCGCGAATTGAGCAATTTATTCATGAGCGCATCCAGAGGACCACGGCTGTGATGAGAATATTGGCCAGAGCCAGAGGGATGAACCGCCGCCAGCCCAAGTCCATCAACTGGTCGTACCGAAAGCGGGGTAGCATCCAGCGGACCCAGATGAACACCACCATCAGGACGATCAGCTTGGCGATAAAGACCCCGATGTGCAGGAGACCCTTGCCCCACTCGCCAGGCCCGGGCGCCTCGTCGAGTCCCGCGAAGGGCAGGGTCCAACCCCCGAAGAAAAGCGTCACCATCATTGCTGAGCTGGCGATCATGCTGGCGTATTCGCCGAGGAAAAACAGGGCGAACTTCATCGAGCTGTATTCGGTGTGATAGCCGCCCACCAGTTCGCTCTCCGATTCCGGCATGTCGAATGGGAGCCGATTCGTTTCAGCGAAGGCGGACACGAGAAAGATCACGAAGGACAGCGGGGCATAGAGAATCATCCAGCCGTGCGCGGCCTGCCACGAGACGAGTTGGCCGAGATTCAGATCGCTCACGATGAGGAACACGGGGATCACGCTCATGCCCATCGCAATTTCGTAGGAGATCATCTGGGCGCTGGAACGTATTCCGCCCAGGAAAGGGTACTTGGAATTGCTGGCGTACCCGGCGAGCACGATCCCGTAAACGCCCAATGACACGATGCCGAACGAGTAAAGGATCCCGACGTTGAGATCCGCGATGACCATCTTGTTGTCGGGGTTGCCGAGGGTGGACCCGAACGGAATGACCGCGAGCACCAGGAACGCCGGCACCATCGTGATGGCGGGCGCCAGCCAGAAATAGGCCTTCCGCACGTAGGACGGCGTAAAATCCTCCTTCAACAGAAACTTCAGACCGTCGGCCAGCGGTTGGAACACGCCCCAGCTTTGCAGCAATTTGCCGAGGATCGGAATTTTCAGGGCCAGCGGCGGGGCGGTCCGATTCGGCCCGACGCGATCCTGGATGAACGCGGAAATCTTGCGCTCCACCAGGACGGCATACGCGACCATCGTGAGCAACGGCACGATGACGCACACGATTTTGACGAGCGAAAGGAGTAGGAAGCCCATGCGCGGATTAAATTGGAACAGTGACACCCGTGTCGCCAAGCGCGGCCCAGGTGACTCCTTGAAATGCCGGAATCTCCTTCGCCATTTGGTTGAAGAGGCCTTCGATCGTCACAAAACCGTTCTGGCCGGTGACGCTGTAAACCATCTCGTGAAGAAACTCCCATTCGGGACGGGAATCTCCAGGCGGCTCGACTGCTTTTAGAAAGCGTTGCACGCGACCCTTGACGTTGATGAAAGAGCCGCGCTTCTCCGCGTGCGCGCATCCGGGCAACAGGTAATGCGCGGCGTCGGTTGTTGCGTTGGGAAGAATATCGCTCACGATCAAGGTCTCGAGCTTCCCGAGCAAGTCGGGCCCGATGCCGTGTTCGGTAACGTCCTCGCCGAACACGATCAATGTCCGGACGGCGCCGGTCCGGATGGCGTCGGCGATTTGCGCGAGGCGGGATCCGATGGGATCCGCCGCGATGCCGGTGAGGCGCGCGCCGTTGGTATTGGGATTTTTGTCGGGGCTGACCAGCAGCCGATCGCCCTGGCCGGTGCGCGGGATTGAGTCGGTGAGGGCGCCGACTTTTGCCGCGAGTTTCTTGAGGAGGAAAAGCTCCTCGTTGGTCTGGCGCGCCGAGGCGATCAGGGCGACCGAGCCGGCGGGGGCGTTGCGGAGGAGCCCGCTGATTTCACCCAGGACCCCGGCCCAGTCCTGGATTTTGGATTTGGAATTGCGAACGCGCACGAGTCGGTCGGGACGGCCGATCCATTTGTAGTTGAGCCGTCCCGCATCACACATCCACGTGGAATTCACCGCGTCATTCTCGCGGGGTTCGTATCGGTAGACCTGTTCCTGGCGCGAGCTGATGATGATGTTGCAGCCGGTGCCGCAACTGGTGCAGAGGGACTTGGTCTCCTTGAGGAACCACACCCGCATCTGGAATCGAAAATCTTTGGATGTCAGGGCGCCGACCGGGCAGATATCGACGGTGTTGAGCGTGTAATTGTTATCGAACTGGGTGCCGGGAAAGGCGGCGATGGTGCTATAGGAACCGCGATGGACGATGCCGAGCTTGTCGTCGCCCACGATGTCCTTGGTAAACCGGATGCAACGGGTGCAGAGGATGCAGCGTTCGTCGTCGAGCACAATGCGGGGCCCGAGATCCACGGCCTTGGGCTTGTGCACCTTCACTTCCGCAAAGCGGCTCTGGGATTGCCCGTATTGAACTGAATATTCCTGAAGCTTGCATTCACCGGCCTGATCGCAAATCGGGCAGTCCAGCGGATGATTGATCAAAAGGCCTTCCAGGACGCCCTCGCGCATCTGGCGGGTCGCGGGTGAATTGGGATAAATTTCCATGCCCGCCGAAATGGGTGTGGCGCACGCGATGGCGCCGCGCGGCTGGGTGGGATCGTAGGGGAGCGCCTGCCGGGCGATCTTCGGGGAGCCATCCTCATTGAGCACCGGCTTCCGATCGGGTCCCATCGCGGGCAGGCCGAACTCGACGAGACACATGCGACAGTTTCCGGCGACAGGCAGTTTGGGGTGATAGCAATAATGCGGAATTTCATGTCCGGCCAGGTGGCAGGCCTGGAGCATCGTGGTCGGCACGGGCTTCCCCTGCCAGTCGGGCGTCAGCTTCGGCACCTCGACTTCGCGCCCGTCGATTTTGACTTTGATCTTTTCGACCGGAGCCGGTGCGGCGGGGGCCGGGGACTTGCTGTCGGGTATCGAAACGGTGGACATGGAAATTAATGATTTGCGGTGGCAGCGATGCGCGGCTCCGCAGGGGAACCGGCGGACGCGCGCCGGAGTTCATCGGCAGCGCCTTTCGCCTCGAACTCGTCCTTGAATTTATTGACGAAGCTGAGCACGGGCCAGGCGCACGCTTCGCCGAACGCGCAGATGGTGCGGCCCTGGATGTTGGTGGCGATCTTCGTGAGATAATTGGCGTCCGCCACACGGCCCTCGCCATGAGTCAGCCGATGGAGCGCCTTGGCCATCCAGAGCGAACCCTCGCGGCACGGGGTGCATTGACCACAGCTTTCATGCGCGTAAAACTCGGCGACATTCGCCAGGCATTCCACCATGTCGCGGCTGTCATCCATAACGATGATGGCGCTCGATCCCGACATCGTGCCGGCCTGTTGCAGCGAGTCGAAATCGTAAGGCAAATCGAGCAGGGAGACATCGACCTTGGCCATCTGGCCGTCGGCGCCTTTGCGGTTGAGTTTGAAAACTTCACCGGCCTTGAGGACCTTCGCGGAGGAGCCGCCTGGAATGATGGCCTTTAACTGGCGGCCGTCGCGCAGGCCTCGTCCGAAATTTTCGTGATGGATGAGTTCGCCGAGGGTCACCTTTCCGACTTCAATCTCGAAGTAGCCGGGACGCTTGACGTCGCCGCTGAGGCTGACGATGCGAGTGCCGGTGTTGTTGGGCGTGCCAAGCCGGGCATACTCGGCGGCGCCCATCTCAACGATGTGTT
>JBEEGQ010000054.1:0-11741 GCA_041166945.1 Verrucomicrobiota bacterium | reverse complement strand
ATCCACACGACCGTCCTGTGGAAGCGACTCCTGATACGTCTTGAGACGCGCCAGAAATTTAATTCTGCCGAACAGCCGTCCGGCAACTTCCCCAACCAGCGGCGCGGGCGGAGTCATCACACCATCCAGACGAAACTGGACCTGCGCCGAGGCACCGAGCATTTGCAAATGGATATCGCTGGCGCCAGCGCGCTCGGCCTGCCCGACAATTTCCTCGAGCAACCTCGGGGCATCGGTTTGGACATCGGAATTCTTCATTGCGATGGAGGATCTGACCGAAGCACACCTGGATCGTCACGAAAGGGAATCGAATCCCAAGGGGTCAGTCCCTACTATTTGAACTTTTTTAGCATGGAGTTCAAATAGTAGGGACTGACCCCTTGGGGGCTATGGGACGCGGAGGGACTCGGGGCGGAGCCGGCCGATCCAACGATCGGGCAGGCGCGCATCCAGCGACCCCGGCTGTGGTGACTGGCGATCGATGTGGCCATCTGCAAATGCGGCATTGGCAAGGTGCCCGTGACGAAAATGCGCCGTCGCCTCGCCCGAATTTGTGCTCACGTAAAAAAATTCCTCGATCATGGGATGCGTGACAGAGGCGGGAAATTGAAAATCGTTCACTTGGGCGGCATCTGCGAAAACGATTGTGTCCGATGGCTGACGCAGCGTGCCAATGTTGTTGGTCGCGAGATGACGGTTGTAGCCGTATCCCCATGAAGCGCCGCTCGCCTTGAGCTTCAGGCTGGCGAAGGCGTAATCAAAAGAGGGACAGAGCTCGACGCCGGGGCCCTGGAGATAAGGTTGGAGCGGGCCCGCGGAAGGATTGAATCCGCGAAAACCTTCGTTGGCGCCATTCCAACGTTCGAGCCATCCGAACCACCAGACGTCGCCGCCATTGGTCGTGGACCCAAGATACGGAAAGGAAATGTTATCGTGCTCGTCCCAGTAAAGCTGCGCGGCGAGCGACAACTGGCGCAGGTTTGAGGCACACCGTGTTCGCGCGGCGGAATGCTTCGCGTTCGCCAGCGCTGGCAACAATAACGCCGCCATCAATGCCACGATGGCAATGACAACAAGCAACTCCACCAGCGTGAAGGCCTTGGCATCGCGCCGCGTTGCACGGAGAATGCTCATGGCCGTTCCGCGCGGATCCGATAAAACCGCCCGATGGCTCCCGCCGCGAATGGGTCGTCAAAAACGATATTCGTGCCACCGGAGGCATTGGCCACCTGGAGAAACGTGCGCAGGTCGGTGCTTCGTTCGAGAGCGTAGGTCCAATTCGTCCGGCCGGTGAATTGAATATGGTGAACGCCATTCGTCACCCGACTCACGAGGTTCGCCACCGGCGCGGACGGTGTTATGACAGCCAGATTGTCAATCGCGCCCCGTACGAAGATCGATCCGTACGGATCGCCGGCGTCGCTGTAGGAATTGATCGAAACTGTATCCAGCCGAAAGTCGGAGAAACTGGGCGGGAGTTTCACGTTTTGAATGGGCCCAAACGCCGACCCATTGCGCGTCATCGTGGTCACCAGCGTCTGGTTGCTGGCGGTGTACGCCAGGACGACATGGAAAAGCTGGTTGGTCTCCATTTCGAGCGGGAAGTTGAAGCTCGGGATAAACTGGCTGCTCGCGGACACCAGGACGGGAGAGACCGTGGCATCGATGGAATCCGCGGCGGGAAAATAGGTCCACTCGGCGAGGTGCGGCGAATTCTGTCCGGTGCCGCGGTTGAATCCGGGATCCACCGCCGACGCCAGGCGGAACAGGCCCACCGCAATTTCAAACGTGGACGGCTTGGCGGCATTAGCCCCGGATTGAATGGAGATCAACCGCAGATCAAATTGCAGACCGAAGTCGTCCGCTTTGCCGATGATGGTCCCCAACGGCCGAAAGAAATAACTGTTGGGCCGCGAGGAATCCCAGGTGACATCCAGTTTTTGACTGTTGGAATTCCAGGAAAACAGAGTGGCATCCCCGAAGGTGCGCCATCCTGTCACCAACGGAGGAGAAGAGAAATTTTCCGTGAAACCGGCGGCGTCGCATCGAAGTTCGCAGGCCAAAAACAGGATGGCATGCAAGGCAACTGCCGCGGCCAGCCGCGACCCGAACGCCAATGGCCGGCTGGCGTTCAAAGCACGCGTCCGCACGCAACCCAGGAAGGAACGCGCGGCCTGATGAGGCCGCGCCTCCAATCGATGAAATGGCAAACGATCCACGCGATCAAAATCCACGGCGCGGCTCCGGCGGCAGCATCCGGATTTTTGGATTGTCCTGAGATTTCCGCGCCACCGTGGCGACCGCGTCGATTTCGCTCTTGCCGCTCAACACGTCGATGCGGATGAAATGAATTTCGGAGAGCTTGACCCGGCGGCCGGCCGCGTCGACGGCCCACGCGATGTCGTAGGGAGTGCCACCCGCGGAACCCTGATAAAGCCCGCGGATATCCTCCAGGGTCGCGCCGGCAAAGTCGTTCGCGCTGAGTCCGGGAAGGGTGGGCCGCTGTGGATCGCCAGTGCCGTCGGTAGGAAATGGGCCGTCGGCCGTGGGGGTCATTGCGGGATCCAACAGGTAAAAATTCGATCCGTCGCGACTGACGGAGACGCGCGTTTCGCCGGAGTTTTGGGCAAAGAGCGAGCCATCGGTTGCCGGTGTGCCGACCCAGTTGAACGTCGACAGATCGAAATCGTTTGTGATGATGAAACCCGTGTTGCCAAACACGATGAAGTCATAGCCGTAAATGTTATTCGGATGGTTCAGGATGGGGGTGTGGAAATGGAGCACGAGGGAACCACCGGCGCCGATCGAGACGATTTGGTTTGTGCCGTAAGGGGGATCGAATGGATCGGTGAGATCCCCAAACGGATTGAGTTGCGACGGGGCGCCGAGCGCGGCGGAGGGATCGCGGAACCGGGGGGACGTGCCGGCACCGGGTTCATAGTGGATCACGGCATCGGCAAAGTCGCCGGCGCGGAGCGCAGAGACGGGAATGGCGAGGCCCAAGGCGGCCAGTATGACAAGGCGGAGGGATTTCATGCGGCTGATCTCTTTCTGTTTTTCCCGCCGGCAAGCGACGGGAGGGTTGGGTATGGAGACCAGCGCAGAGCTGGAAAGTAAAAAGCCTCCAGGCTCCGGACGGGGAGAATGAAGGCATCTCTGCGGATTCCGCCGAAGACAGTTCAGCGGACTGGCCTCATCCTTCTCTTTGACGGAGAAGTTGGCCGTTGCCAGTTTGGGGCGTCGGAATGGCAAGCCATCCCTGACGATCCAGCTGAAACGACCACGACGAGCACAACCTGACCGGTATCCTGACTCCGGGTTCTACCTCGCTCCCGCCTTCCCAGCCGCTTCCGCGGCCAGTGGCTTGTGGGGAGTTTGTCACCCGTCACAGTGGCGCAACCGTCCCCGAATCGCACGGGGTTCCCTGTCATCTGGCTGTGTGTAATGTTTTAGCGGACGCGGTGCGCGTCCGATGTTTTCAAAGAGCGACAGTGTGGTAATATAGTTCCAGCTCCATGCCAAGAAAATTTACTTGGTTCCCGTTGTCCGCGCGGGGCGCACTGGTTTTGTGCTGCCTGGCCGCGGACCCGCCTTTTTCCGCCCTCGCCGCGCCCGCGCCGCCGCCGCGCGCCATCCCGTTCAGCAAGGAGCGCATCCTGATCATTCCGAAAGCCGGACACGAAGCGGCGCTGGCAAACCAGCACGCGGCAGAGCGTGTCAAGATTCGCAGAAAGCTTTCAGCGTTCGGAAATATCCATGTGCTGGACGTTCCCAACGGGATGGACCCCGAGGCCCTCGTCGAAAAGTATCGTCGCGGCGGACATGTGGCTTCGGCAGATTTGGATTACATGGACTGGCATCCGGCCTCGGTGCCCAATGATCCTTCCTACCTTAATTCCCAGTGGCACCTGAATAATACCGGACAATTTGCCGGCGGCGGTTTCGGAACGCCGGGCGCTGACATCGATGCCCCCGCGGCATGGGAGTTTTTAAATTCAGCCAGCAACGTGATCGTCGCGATCATCGATACCGGCGTTCGCATGACCCACGAGGATTTGGCGCTGAACCTGTGGACCAATCCCGGCGAATCCGGCGGCGGCAAGGAGACCGACGGCATCGACAATGACGGCGATGGATTCATCGATGATGTTCACGGGATCAATATCCTGACCGGGTCCGGGGATCCGAGCGACCAGTTCGGACATGGAACGCACGTGGCGGGAATCATCGGCGCGATTGGAAACAACGGCGTAGGGACGTGCGGGGTCGCTTGGAAAGTGCAAATCATGCCGTTGAAATTTTATGATGGCTTTTCTCCGTCCGACTCCCAGGTGATGCAGTGCATCGAGTACGCGATCAACCATCACGCCAAGGTCGTCAACTTCAGTTTCACCGCGGGCAGCAGCAGTCCCACATTGTTGCTGGGCTTTCAGGATCTGCAAAACGCCGACATTGTCCTGTGCGCCGCCGCAGGGAATTGCAGCCCCAACATAGGCATAGGCACGGATAACAACGTCACACCGGTGTATCCTGCCAGCTACGCCCTCAACAACGTGGTTTCTGTCGCCGCCACCGACAATACGGACGCGCTTTGGAGTTGTTCGAATTACGGTTCGACCTCCGTTCATCTCGCGGCGCCGGGCGTCGCTATCTTTTCCACCTACAACGGAACCGATACCGCCTACGGCATTCTCTCGGGCACATCGATGGCGACTCCGATGGTGTCAGGCGCCGTGGCACTGATGCGGGCGCGGTTTACAAATGAGACCGCCCCGCAGATCATCCGCCGCCTGCTGAATGCGGTGGATGTCCTCCCGGGATTGGCCGGACGCTGCACCAGCGGCGGGCGATTGAATCTTCGCAAGGCGCTGGACACGGCGACGACGCCCCTGTTCGCCGTCACCAACGCCTCCTACAATTGGGTGGCCACCAACGGAATGACCCCGCTCACCTTTTTGACGGGCGATGGGGTGAATGGACCGCTGGCCCTCCCCTTTTCATTCCCATTCTACGGACGGAGTTATTCCCAGATCTGGGTGGGCGCGAATGGGCTTTTAGGAATCACGAACAGCGGACTTGCTGTCGCGATCAACGGCAACCTTCCCACCACCAACACTCCCAACGCCATCTACCCTTTCTGGGATGACCTGAATCCGCTCGCCGGTGGCAGCGTCTGGTTCGGCATCGCCGGCATGGCGCCCAACCGCAAGGCAGTGGTCAGCTGGATCGCGGTGCCGCACATGACGGCGAGTGGTGGTCCCTTTACCTTTCAGGTAATTCTGCACGAGAGTGGTCATGTGGCATTCCAATATGATCAAGTCGCCCTGGGCAACCCGACTTACACCAATGGAAAAAGTGCCACGGTGGGCATCGAAGATCCGTCGGGTCTTTTCACAACACGCTATCGGGATTTTACCATCCCCAATGTGATCCTCACGAACAACCAGGCCTTGCTCTTCACTCCTCAAGCCGTGATCCATCCCGCGCCGGGGCTGCGTTTTCAACCGGGGCCGATCGAAGGCCAAAGCCACTTGACGCTGTCGGGCGAGCCGGCGCAATCGTGCGCCATCCTCGCGTCGACCAACCTTGTCTCCTGGTCGATGATTTATTCGAACGTTCTCCCCGCCTCGGGCCTTGCCATTTACGCGCACACCAATCTGGCGCCGCAGCGATTTTTTCGAGCCGTGAGCGGACCGTTCGTTCCGTAATTGTTCGGCTTGTAATTTCCCCGCTGGTTATTTGAGCGCTTTCCCTGGAGCCTGCCTGCAAAGCTACCGGCCGTTTTAATAACCGTTACCCATTGATAGTGTGTGAGTTGCAGTTCATGGCGCAGTTTTGATTTGATTCATCCCGCGCCTTGCTTCAAATCTTGCGGCGACGCAATGGCGCCCCGACGCCGGCACATGGCAGCAGGTCCAACAAATCCGTAATCAATCATCATCATGAAATCGACATTCCTTTCTCGTTCAGTGCCCGTTCGCGCACTGGGCATCGCCCTGACCCTGGTGGCAGCGAATTCCATCGCGGGCAATCCTGTCCCGTCCGCCAACCAATATCTGGCGGCGAAAGGACAAAATTTCATGCAGCTCCACGCCGGAGCCGCCGTGCTGGCCACCAACGAACCCTTCCAGGCGATGCTCAACGTGGATCCTTCGTCGCCCGGGTCGGTTTTTAGCGTCACGGTGCATGTGCCTGGCGGGAATATCGTCACTTTGACGACCAACGATTTCGACTCGCAATGGCAGGCGAAGGAATCCTTCTCGACCAAATCCGCTCTCGATGCAGCCGTGCCGCCGGGCGACTACCAGTTTACCATCATTGGCTCTGATGGCACCCACACGCCGATTCTGACCTTGACGGGCGATACCTATCCGAACACGCCGCACATCGCCAATTGGACCGCCCTCCAAAGCGCCGACGCCAGCGGCGACATTCTGGTCACCTGGGATGCATTCACCGGGGGCACGACCAATGATTTCGTCCAGTTTCGGGTCGAAGACGAAATGGGCAACGGTTATTCGAGCGGTGACGGGCCCGGCACGCCCGGCTCGTTGAATGGCACCAACACCTCGTTCGTGATTCCCGCCGGCACGCTCATGGCGGGGTCGAACTATTCCGGCTCAGTGCTTTTTGCACGCGGCAATTTCAACGCCACCGGGTACCCTGGCGTTCAAGGCATCGCCGCTTATTTCAAGGAGACGCGTTTCAGTCTGAGCACCACCTCCGCCCCGCCGGTCGCGGGACGTTTCCGCTTTGCACAGTCCGCGTATTCGGTCAGCGAAGACGGTTTGGGAATTGTCCTGACGGTGCTTCGTTCCGGCGGCAGCGCGGCCAGTGCGTCGGTGTTGGTCACCACCCGCCCGGGCACCGCGGCGGCGGGCGTGGATTACGGATCGCTCTCCACCCGCATCCTGTTCGGTGAAGGCGTCGAGTCGATCGATTTGCCCCTCATTCAGATCGTCGATCATTCCACTCTCGACGGAAACAAGACCTTCTTCGTCACCCTCAGCGCTCCCGCGGGCGGCGCGGACATCGGGTCGCCTTCCGAAGCAACCGTCACCATCCTGGACACCGAAGTCCGTGGCGTCGGCACCTTCGGATTCAGCCTCCCGGTCTATCAGGTCAACGAGACCGCGAGCAATGTCGTGCTGACAGTCACGCGGACGGGTGGAGCCACAGGGCAGGTGGAGATCGTTTACACGACTATTTCGGGCAGCGCTGAAGCCGGCGAGGATTTTGTCGCCAGCGAAGGCTCGCTCACCTTCAGCAATGGAGTCACATCGCGTACCATCACCATCCCCATCATCCAGGATGGCACGGATGAATCGAATGAAACCTTTACCGTGTCGCTTTTCAACCCGACGGGCGGAGCCGCCCTGAGCGCTCATGACACGGCGACCGTGGTCATCAGGGACGATGATACTGCGGGCAGCCTCTCCTTTTCCGCGCCGGTTTACTCCGTTGTCGAAGCGAACACGAATTTCCCGATCATCATCCGGCGCGTGGGCGGCGGCGCGGACGACGTCTCCGTCGATCTAGTCATCACGGGGGGCACCGCCACCCGCGGGGAAGATTTTGACCACGAGGATGGCACCACCGTGACGCTGCACTTCGGCGCGGGACAGGTGGCTGTGACGAACATCTTCGCAATTCACGACGATCGAGATGCCGAAGGTGATGAAACCATTTTGTTGTCCCTGCGCCATCCCGAAGGTGGTGCGCGACTGGCCGGTATCACCAATGCCACGATCCAGATTTTGGACGATGAAGTCACCCTCCAGTTTTCGCAGAGCAATTACACCAACAAGGAATCGGCCGGCGTCGCGATCCTTTTCGTCGAGCGCTCAGGTCCATTGAATGTTCCCGCCTTCGCCAGCGTTCGGACCACGGAAGGATCCGCCACGGCATTTGAGGACTACGTCCCGACCAATGTCATCGTCAACTTCCCTGCCGGTGTCCGGAAAAAGCCCGTAGGCATCCGACTCATCAATGACGGACTTGTCGAGGATCCGGAAACGGTGGGCCTCGAACTCCACGCTCCGAGCGACAATGCGCTGATCGGCCCCCGGGGCAGCGCCACACTGCACCTGCTCAGCGAGGATTCCGGCGGAGTCATCCAGTTCGCCACCGCCAATCTTAATGTTTCGGAAGGACACCGCTTCGTGCCGGTCACCATCAGCCGCACCGGCGGCGTGGCGAGCAATGTCACCGTCCATCTCCGCACCTCCGAGATGAGCGCGCACGACGCCGAAGATTATATCGGCACCAACGTCACGCTCACATTCGCCGCCCGAGAAGTGAAGAAGACCATTCAAATCCCCATCCTGTCCGACACCATCTTTGAAGGTATCGAGACCTTTATGCTGCATCTGTCGAACGCCACTGGCGGCGCCACTCTTGGCGAGCGCACCGATGCAATCGTGGTCATCCTCGATGACGACGTCGGCGGAGTGATCAGCTTTGCGCGCCCGGAAATTGTGGTGAACGAAAATGCCACCAACGCGGTGGTCATCGTCAACCGCACGGGCGGCGCGGCCAGCAACGTCAGAGTCCGGCTCTCCACGAGCGACGGGACGGCGACCGACCCGGATTACGCCAGCTTCGACGAGGTCCTGACCTTTGCCGCTGGCGAACGGAGCAAGACAAACCTCATCCGGATCAACAACGATACCGAAGCCGAAGGTGCGCTGCCGGAAACCATCCACCTCTCTCTCCGCGAATTTCAAGGGGGCGGCCGGCCCGGCATCTCCAACGCCGTGATCCGCATCATCGACGACGAATCGAGTGTGTCGTTCACCAATGAGACTGCCAGGGCAACCGAGGGCAAAATCGTCACCATCGCCGTTCTCCGCGCAGGCGCGCTGAACACGCAGGTGACCGTGGATTATATGACCATGGACGGCACGGCATCCGCCGGCATCGATTACCGGGCCACCAATGGCACCCTCACCTTCCCCGCGCACGTCGCCGTTCGTTTCATCAACGTCGCGGTGCTGGCCGACTCCGCCAGCGAAACGAATGACACCTTCAATGTGATTTTGAAGAATCCGCAGGGGGGCGTGTTGCTCGGCCAGAATACGAATGTCCTGGTCACACTTCAGGACGCACCCGACCGCAACGCGATCCCGATCACGCGCACGCCGTTCCTGCTCCAGACCACCCGGCCGGGGATGCATACCACCTTGACCCGCACGTTCAGCGTTCATCCTCCGACGCAGGGACATGTCCTGTCGGGCAGCCGGTCCGGCGGAAATGTGACGATTAGCGCGGTCATCGCCGGGGCCAACGGACAGGAAGCGATGCATCTGGGACTCTTCGGAGTTTCGGGACCCGGCGTGTTCAACGTGGCCCGCCCCAATAACACCGCGGACGCGACCTACACGCGAATCGCCTTTCCGAATACAGCGGATTCATTTGGATTTGTGAGCACGGTAACCGGGGTGGGCAGCGGAACGATTACCCTCGATGCCTATGACGGCACGAAGGCGACAGGCCGTTATAATCTCACGCTGGTGGACGATGGCGACGACACAAAGACCGTTCACGTGGTGGGAAGCTTCAGTTGCCTCATCTCGAATTCAGCCCAGTAACTGGGAAAGCCGTTGCTCGACCGGGAAACCTCCGGAGCGTTCGAGTGCGGGAGCAAACTCCACGCACTCCCACGCTCCCCGAGGTCCGGGGGGCAAATTGAAACCGGGTTTGGTGTCCACCCTTTAGGGTGTCCGGCGGCGTTCCACTGAACGGAAGACACCCTAAAGGGTGGACACCGAACCCGGCTCCATGCTGAAACGCGACCCGCGGGCGACCTTCGCTATTCCTTTTTCGCGATCTTCAGTTCGATGTGCAGGTCCCGCAATTGTCGCGGAGTCACGGTCGAGGGGCTTTCCGTCATCAGACAGGTGCCCTTCGCGGTTTTTGGAAATGCGATCACCTCCCGAATGCTCGTAACGCCGCACAGGATGGCGATGAGCCTGTCGAATCCCAGGGCAATCCCGCCGTGGGGCGGGGCCCCGTAGCGGAATGCCTCGAGCATATAACCAAAACGGCTGCGGGTTTCCTCGGGAGAGATCGCCAGGATGTCTTCGAACACCGTCTTCTGCACATCCGGCTGATGAATACGGATGCTGCCCCCGCCGAGTTCCACACCGTTCACCACGATGTCATAATGCTGGCCCCGGACCTTTTTCGGATCGGTCTTGAGGAGCGGAATATCCTCAGCGACCGGCGCCGTGAAGGGATGATGGCTCGAATACCAACGATTGAGTTCCTTGTCGAAGGTGAGCAATGGAAACTCGACGACCCACAGGAAGTCAAAGCGGTCCGAATCGATCTTGAGCTTGCCGGCCGTTTTCAGGACCTCGGCGCAATAAAGTCGAATCTTCCCAAGGATCTCGCAGGCATTGAGCCATTGGTCGGCGGCGAACAGGATCAGGTCGCCCTCCTCGATTTTCAGTTTGTCCGTGAGCGCCGCCTTCTCGGCATCGTTGAAAAACTTGACGATCGGGGAGTTCCATTTGCCACCTTCCACCTTGATGAACGCCAGGCCCTTCGCGCCGAAACTCTTGGCGTATTCGGTCATCGTTTCGATCTGGCCCTGCGTCGCGCACGCGAGGCCCCGGGCATTAATGGCTTTTACGACGCCCCCGTTGGCGATGGCCCCCGAAAAAACCTTGAAGGTCGAGGCGCGGAAATCCTCGGTCAGATCGACGAGCTCCATTCCAAAGCGGGTGTCGGGTTTGTCGATGCCGAATCGATTGAGGGCCTCCTCGAAAGTCAGGCGCTTGAACGGGACCGGAATATCCATGCCCAGCGCCGTCTTCCACACACGCGCCAGCAAGCCTTCGATCAGGGCGTAAAGATCCTCGCGCTCGATGAAACTCATCTCGAGGTCGACCTGGGTAAACTCGAGCTGCCGGTCGGCGCGTTGGTCCTCGTCACGGAAACACCGGGCCAGTTGATAATAGCGTTCGACGCCGGCCACCATCAGGATTTGCTTGAACTGCTGCGGCGATTGGGGGAGGGCATAGAAAGTGCCCGGCTCACGATGGTTCGGGACCAGGAATTCGCGGGCGCCTTCCGGCGTCGATTTGAACAGGATCGGCGTTTCGACTTCGAGGAAGCCCTGCTCGTCCAGGAAACTGCGGGTGGCGATGGCCACCTTCGATCGGAGGCGCAGCCGCCGGGCCATCTCGGGCCTGCGCAGATCGAGGTAACGGTATTGAAGCCGCAGCTCCTCGTTCACCTTGCTCGCCACCTCGGGGTCATCGACGGGAAATGGCAACACATCAGCCATGTTCAGGACCTCCAGGGCACTCGCGGCGACTTCGATTTCGCCGGTGGGAATCTTGCCGTTGTTGGTACCCGCGGGACGCTGGCGAACCTTGCCGGTGATGCTGACCACGCATTCGCTACGGAGCGCAGCCGCCCGCTCCACCAGTTCGGGGCTGGATTCGCTCGGGTCAAAAACCGTCTGGGTGCGTCCTTCCCGGTCGCGGACATCCAGGAAAATAACCCCGCCCAGATCGCGGCGAGAATGGACCCACCCTTGAAGGGTAACTGTCTGGCCAATGTGAGCCGGCCTCAGGTCGTTGCAATGATGTGTGCGTCTCATGGTTGATGTACTGGCGCGTGGGAGTCGGAAAGGCGACCCGAAGCGAGGAAGAATGGTGAATCTCCACGAGCAAAGTTCAAAGCCCAAAGTTCACCAGCGTTCGACGGGAAGTGTGAAATTGAACAACTGA
>JBEEGQ010000053.1:0-6735 GCA_041166945.1 Verrucomicrobiota bacterium | reverse complement strand
AATAAGGCGCCGCAAAGTTTACTGGGCGCGCGGGAGGAAAAAGCCCCGCTGCTTTTCGCTGACCGCGAGGCCCAGCTTTTCCAAAACCGCGAGCATGTCCTCCCAGACATGGCGCTTGTCGACCGGTGACAGTGTCCGCAAGAGGTACGAGGGATGAAACGTCGGCATGAGCGGGATACCGCGGTAGGTCTGCCACTGGCCGCGTAATTTCGTAATGCCGGATTTGCCCAGCAACCCTTCCATCGCGACACCTCCCAGTGCGACGAGCACACGGGGCTGAATGAGATCGATTTGCGAATGCAGGAAGGGGATGCATGTCTGCAACTCCTCCGGCGAGGGTTTCCGGTTGCCCGAGGATCCGGGGGGCATGTCCGGACGGCACTTCAAAATGTTGGCGATGTAAACCTGCTCGCGGTTGAACCCCATCGTCTGAATAATCTTCGTGAGCAGCTGACCAGCAGCTCCCACGAATGGCTCGCCCTGCGCATCCTCATCCGCCCCGGGCGCCTCGCCCACAAACATCAGGTGCGAATGAATGTCGCCGACCCCGAACACCACATTTTTCCGCGAGCCCGCGAGGTGGGTACATTTCACGCAGGCATGCGCCCGTTCCCGCAACTGATCGAAAGCCGCCGCCTTGGCGGCCGGATCCAGCGCCGGAGCGGCGGCCGCCACAGGCACCGCCTCCGCCATCAGAGGCGCTGGGGAAATACGGGACGTCGCCGGTGGGGATACGGGCGCGCGGCTCATGACCCGAGCCGCGGGGATTATTGCCGGGGCGGGCTGCACCGGTGTTTTCAACCGCGCCAGGGTTTCCTTTGAGACAGGCACATAACGGGACCCATGGCGGCTGAGTTCCTGGAGATGTTGGATCGTCGCGTCGAGCAGTTGGTCGTAGGCCGAGAGCATGGCGCGATGGTAGGCCCCTTCGAACAGGGCGCACGAAAAATTTCAAGGCTCCGGCGCGACCACCGGCTGGATCCAGGCCCTCTCGAATTCGTTTCGCGCATACGGATTGGCCTTGGGCTTCGTCGACACGATTCGGGCGCGAACATAGAGTTCATCCCCATGGAACACATAATCAGCGCGCGGTCCACGGACCTCGGATAGCACGGTCCCAATTTCGGAAGAATAAATTCGGGTCACCGGAAGGGGACTGTTCGTGGGCTGCGGCCCCGGGGAGCTGGATGGATCGAAGCCGCGCAGGGTGCCGATGAACTGCGTCGTGTATTCGACGCCCGCCTCGGCGTCGATCTCGAGGGCGAGACCCCGTCCAGAGCGCTCGATGTTTTTCATCCGCACGCCGGATGACGCATAAAAGTCGCCCGCTTCCATCGCGGCCATCAGGGAAGAGGCCCAAAGACGTGCGGCTCGCACGACCACCCAGCCGCGACCGGGATTGCTGTTGGTGCGCGTGAATCGCTGATATTGATGCGAATCGTCGACTGCCAGGCCGTAAAGCGGTCCGAGGCCGAGCTCCGTCAGCCGGAACGCCAGCAGGACGTCCCAGATGCGCTCGATGGAGGCGTGATGCGCATCCCCTTCGTTCCGAACCGAGGGATGCCCATTGTAGATCTCGAAGAATTTCTCTCCGCGCAGCGGCATTAAATCCTCCGCGGTGATCGACCAGCCGAAGTTGGGATGGTTGACGTGCGGAAACATCGGCTGACCGAAGCCGCGGCCCTGGCGGAGGACAGCGTCGATATCGCGCTGGATCGCGTCGGTGACGTTCGTCCCGCCGCGCGGTTTGATCAAATCGCGGACGTTGGTGGCATTGATGTGAATCTCATGCTTCTTGAACTTGTCGGTGATCTCTTCGCTGGGAATGAGGAGGAACCGATGGCGCTCCTCGAAGAGCCCGCGAAATTCATCGAGCGTTTTGAGGCGGACTTGTGGAACGCCGTTCGTGATGCGGCGTTGTGCCCAGTCCGGGCCGTGGCGCGCGACATATTTTTTAAATACGGCCTCGCGCGCCGCGTTGGTCACGGTGATCCATCTCACACCCTTTTGAAGGGTGTTGTGATCGGAGAGCGCGAGGAACTGATACTCATTGGTTTTATACCACTCGATGATCATTTCGGGGAAATCGTCACCGTCACTCCACAACGAATGCGTGTGGAGATTTCCCTTCCACCAATGCAACGGTTCGCGGGCCGGGGTTTGGGCGGCGCGAGTCGGGAACGCCGCGAGCGTCCCCAGCACGAGCACAATGGCGAATAAACGCGCGGATTGGAGACGGGGATGCATGGGCGGACGGTAGGAACGCTCTCTGGAGACGGCAAGCTTTAGCGGCGAGCGGCCGTCCCCGGCCGCAGCAAGCTTCTGACACTCACGCTCCCGAAAACATTCCAACGCCGAGCCTCATCCGCCGTTGCTGCGCCCGGGACGGGCGCACTCCGCGAAAGGTGGATTTCGCTCGCGCAAAAACCGGAGTTGGCGCGCTGGCAAGGAAATGGCAGCATGCAATCCAATGAATCTGGGCCAGCGTCTCAAGACTTTTTTCATCGGCAAATCGCGAGACCTGACGGACAAGCGGCTTTTTCATAACACCTCCCTCGTGGCACTCTTCGCGTGGGTGGCGCTCGGAGCCAACGGCATCTCTTCATCGTGCTACGGCCCGGAAGCGGCGTGGGGAGCACTCGATAAGCATACCTACCTGGCCCTGTTCGTTGCATTGGCCTCGGTGATCACCATCATCGTCATCTCGGCCAGTTACTCCCAAATCATCGAGGCATTCCCCGCCGGCGGCGGCGGTTATGTGGTGGCGAGCAAGCTGCTCCATCCGGCGGCGGGGGTGGTCGCCGGCTGCGCGCTCATCGTGGATTATGTGCTGACGATCGCCGTGTCGGTGGCCAGCGGCGCGGATGCGCTGTTCAGTTTTCTTCCTCCTCATTGGCAGCCTTACAAACTCATGGCGGCTGTCGGCGGCCTTCTGTTGCTCACGGTGATGAATCTGCGTGGAGTGAAGGAATCGGTGGTGATTTGCCTGCCTGTCTTCATCCTGTTCCTCATCACTCACGCCTTCGTGATTTTGTATGGAATTGTCACCCACGTGACGGGGATGAGCGGCGTGGTGAGCGCCACGGCGGCCGATGTAAAAGGGGCGCACAGCGAACTGGGGTTGGGGATGATGTTATTTCTGATTATGCGCGCCTATGCGCAGGGTGCCGGCACTTACACGGGCATCGAAGGCGTGAGCAATTCGATGTTGATGTTGCGGGAGCCGCGGGTCGAGACGGGCAAGAAAACGATGCGTTACATGGCGATCAGCCTTTGCATCGTGGTGGCCGGCCTGCTCGTCTCGTATCTGCTCTGGCAGGTGGGCCCGCCCGTCGAAGGTAAAACCCTCAATGCCGTGCTGCTCGAGAAAGTGACCACGGACTGGCCTCCGCGGCTCGGGTTTGCCTTCGTGCTGGTAACGCTCATTTCGGAAGCGGCGCTGCTGTTGATTGCGGCCCAGGCAGGATTCATGGGAGGACCGCAGGTGCTGGCCAACATGGCGCTGGACCGATGGTTTCCCACCCGCTTTGCGACCTTGTCGGATCGGTTTGTCACCCAAAACGGCGTGCTGCTGATGGGCGCGGCCGCACTCGGGGTGATGATTGTGACCGGCGGCTCCATGGCGCTGCTGGTGCTCCTGTATTCACTGAACGTTTTCATCACGTTCACCCTCTCACAACTCGGGATGGTGCGGAATTGGTGGCAACAGCGGGCCGTAACGCCTGCATGGAGGCGTAAGCTCGCGATCAACGGCATCGGTTTTTCGCTGAGCCTTTTCATCCTGGTGTTCCTCAGCGTGATTAAGCTGAAGGAAGGGGGTTGGGTGACGCTCGCGGGCACCGGAATGCTCATCGCACTCGCCTTTGCGATCAAACGCCACTACCGCGCCACTGCGACGGTCTTGCGGCGGCTGGATGACCTTATCGAGGTTGCCGAACTCTCGGGGTCGTCGGTCGAGCGCGCCCGGACCGCTGCCGAGGAGGGGCCGAAACTGGATACGAACGCAAAGACCGCCGTGCTGCTGGTCAACGGTTTCAACGGGCTCGGCCTGCACACCTTGCTCGGGGTGATGCGCATGTTCCCTGGCGTGTTTAAAAATTTCATCTTTGTCCAAGTGGGCGTGGTGGACGCCGGCAATTTCAAGGGAGCCGCCGAAATCGAGAATTGCCGGCGCAACTCGGAGGCGGAGATCCAACGTTACGTGAATTACATGCGCCAGCACGGATTTTACGCCGAAGGCATCACGGCGGTGGGCACGGACCTGGTCGCGGAAGTCACTGAACTTTCACCGGAGATTCTCAAGCGTTTCCCCCATGCAGTGTTCTTCGGCGGGCAGCTGGTCTTTCCGGACGAAAGCTTCGTGACGCGCTGGCTGCATAATTACGCCGTGTTCGCCCTGCAACGAAAATTCTACCAGAAGGGCTTCCCCTTTTTGATTCTGCCGATTCGTGTTTGAAGCGCCCCGCTTCCGCGTAAACGCACTTTTACTCCTTGCTGGAGCCGATCCGGTATGCACAATCACGTATTCGTTCCAATTTCCATGGATATCCCCCCGCCATAGTTTTGTCCAAATCAGAAAACCGCATAACGACATGAATCCAGCCACTGTTCCATCCGCGGCCTCTAACCAACCTCTCCACACCTCCATTGGTCGCGCCCTTGGCATGACTCTGATCCCTCTGGCCGCCATCGTGGTACTCCTGGGAAGCGGATCGCTGCGCGCCGCAGCAGTCCCGGTGTTGAATCCCTCGTTCGAGTCGCCGACGGTGCCCGGCGGATTTCCGGCCTACCCCGTGATCGATTCGTGGCAGAAGACGCCGGAGGTTCCGGGCGCGCCGCTGCTCAACGGCCTTACATGGAACGATGAGGCAGGTGTTTTCCCGAATTCGCCATCACCGCTTCCGGATCACATCGATAACATGGACGGCAACCAGGCGGCCTACCTTTTCGCGACCCCGGGCGTCGGATTTTTCCAGGACTTGAGCGTCACCTACACCGTGGGTTTGTCGTACAATTTGACGCTCGGCGTCATCGGTGGCGGCGGCGGCATGACGCCGGGCAGCACGCTGCTGTTGGAAATGTATTATCGCGACGCGGGGAATAACATGGTTACGATTGGGGGAGCGCCCATCACGTACACAATCCTGGGCTTCCCGAACACCACCCATTTCCTGGATTACACCCTGAATCTTCCCATGGTTCAGGCTGGCGATGCCTGGGCCGGCCGGAACATCGGTCTGGAAGTGGTCGCCAGTACCGGCACCGGCGCGGGCTATTGGGATGTGGATAATCTCCGGATTCAAGCGGTTCCGGAGCCTTCGTCCCTGGCATTCGCGGCCCTCGGCGTCGGCAGCTGGATTGCCCTGCGAGTGCATCGCCGGCGCCGCGCGTAAGCTTCCTCAGCAGGCAGGCGAAAGCCACGGTCGCGGCCGGGATAGAAACAGTTTATGGTTTCGACAGATGGCTGACACCCCGCCCGAAAACTTCCCGATCGTCATCGGCGTCCCTGCTGGAACACGCGCGCGCGGGATCATTTTGAGTGTCAGCCTGGCCATCTGGATGGCGGTGTCATCGATGGGCGCTGCCCGGGCTGCCGGGATAAGCATTCCCAACGCCTCGTTCGAGTCGCCAGCCACCACCTTTGTAGCCATCAACATCGACGAGTGGCAGAAGGGACCCAAGCCGGATTGGTTCGACGAAACCGGGGGGTTCAGATGGAACCAGCTGACTGGGATCTTCAAAAATACTCCTTCCACGAGCCAGGATCATTTGGACAACTGCGACGGCGAGCAGGCGATCTGGATATTCGCCATCCCGGAGGTTGAATTATTTCAGGACTACAATTCCGTGGACTGGGATGACGCGGTCCCCGCACATGGATTTGACGCGAGGTTTGAAGCGGGGAAGGCCTATGCGCTGACGGTGGGAGTCAACGGGGGAGGCGGGGGCATGGTCGTCGGCGCCACGCTGCGGATGAGTTTATACTTTCGCGACGGGGCTAGCAATAAGGTGCTTGTGGGCATGACATTCATCACCAACACCGCGGCCAATTTTCCCACGCACACGCACCTGACTGATTATCAGGTGCGCGTTCCGGTGGTTCGTCCCGGGGATCCCTGCGCCGGACAGAACATCGGCATCCAAATCCTTTCCACAGTTACCACGAATTCGCAGGGCGGTTACTGGGACCTGGACAACGTCCGCCTTTGCGCGGTTCGGGAACCGGCCTTGACGGCGCCCCGGCGCAGCGGCGGGCAGTTCCAGTTTGCGCTGGAGAGCGAGCCGGGGCTGACCTTTGAAATCCTGGCCAGCGGCAGCGTGGAGCTTCCGTTGTCGGAATGGACCAGCTTGGGAATGCTCACGAACGATACGGGGACGGTCACCTACGTCGACACGCCCCTTCCCGTGAACCGGCGCTTTTACCGGGCGCGCCAGGTGTCGGCCGCCGTGAACTGCCCTTGAAAACTTCCGAGCTTAGCTCCCGCAAATTGCGTCGCGGCTTCACGCTGATTGAATTGCTGGTCGTGATGGCGATTCTCGCGTTGCTCGCGTCGATGTTGTTGCCGGCACTCGCGGCGGCCAAGGACAAGGCCCGGCGGGCCGCGTGCATTTCCAATCTGCGGCAGCTCGGCATCGCGGTGCATGGTTACGCCGCCGACAACGACGGCCGAATGCCTTATGGCCCGACGGCCCCGCCGTTTTCGCATCCCGCGGAGTTTTATCCCTCAACCGGTT
>JBEEGQ010000052.1:0-35686 GCA_041166945.1 Verrucomicrobiota bacterium | reverse complement strand
CTTCACTCCGGGCCAGGGCGGCGGCTGCCCGCATGCGTCGGTCAACAAGGATTTCATCGGCAAGGATCCCGCAGTGCTGGCCCGCGCGGCCGGGGTGAATATTCCCGCAGGCACTCAACTGCTCTTTGCTGAAACCGACGCGAATCATCCGTTCGTCGTCGAGGAGCAGATGATGCCGTTCCTGCCGATCATGCGGGTCAAAAATCTGGAGGAGGGCGTGGCGCGCTCGCTCGAGGCCGAGCATGGCTACAAACATACCAGCATCATCCATTCTCACGACGTCGAGGCGATGACAGCGATGGGCCGCGCGCTCGACACGACGTTGTTCATCAAGAACGGACCCTGCATGGCCGGCCTCGGTCTGGGCGGCGAAGGCTATCTGAGCTACTCCATCGCCACTCCCACGGGCGAGGGAGTGACAAATCCCCGGACATTCACCCGCGTCCGCCGCTGTGTGATGGTGGATAATTTGCGAATTTATTGACCCATGTTCCTCGCGCGCGTTGAAGGAAATGTGGTGGCCACGCGGAAGCATCCGAGCCTGGAAGGGCGCCGGCTCGTCATTTGCCAGCCCATCAGCGCGGCGGGCGTCCCCGAGGGTGCGCCGCAAATCGCGATCGATTCGCACGGAGCCGGGATGCACCAGCGGGTGATTATTTCAAGCGATGGCGCCGCGGCCCGGCAAATTGTCGGTGACCCAAAAAGCCCCGTTCGCTGGCTCGTGCTCGGCGTCGTGGACGAGAAACAACCCGGCGTGCCCGTATGAACCAGCATCCCGACAAACCCGCTTGAAATGAAACTCGGCACCGTCATCGGCCGCGTCACGCTCAGCAAGGTCACGCCAGAACTCGTGGGCGCGCGGTGGCTCATCGTCTCGCCCTTCACCCGCGAACATTTTCAGCGTGGGACCGAAACGCCTGCCGGGATGAGCGCCGACCCGAGCCTCGTTGTGTATGATTCAATCGGCGGGGGGATCGGACAGACCATCGGCTACGTCGAGGGCCGCGAGGCCGCGCAGCCCTTTGACAAGCCGCCGCCCATCGATGCGATCAATGCCGCGCTCGTGGACGACATTTTTTACAACCCCATGCGATGAATTCGAATGCCCGAAATGGCCGTTCGTCCGCCGAAGAAGGTTTCGGCGTCTTGGGTCCCGTCGAGCGGGCCGGACATTCGCCGCGTTTTATCCGATTTTAATTTTTATGCCTGCTGTCATTACTGCACGGGAAGTCGAAGCCATCATCGCCAAAGGTGGCGACCTCGCCGCGGCCACCAGGGACGCCATCCTGACGCCATCGGCCAGGGATGCGCTGAACGATCATGCCAATGCGCGGCGCGGGGGGAACGCCGTGGTATCCGCTCCCGCCGGGTCGCTCACGTCGAAATCGGCCCCGCGCGATCTCGAGGCGTTTTTCAATTCGTCCGAGGCCCGCGTTTTGAAGGAGCAGCTTTGCGAGATCGGCCGTCGACTGTGGCAGCGCGAATACGTGGACGGCAACGGGGGGAACATTGCGATCCGCGTGGGCGGGGACATCGCGCTTTGCACGCCGACACTGGTGAGCAAGGGGTTCATGAAGCCGGAAGACATGTGCCTGGTGGATTTCGAAGGCAACCAGCTGGCGGGCGAAAAACGACGCACGAGCGAGATCCTGATGCATCTCCAAATCATGAAGCAACAGCCCAAGGCGGTGGCGACATGCCATTGTCACCCGCCTTACAGCACCGGGTTTGCTGTCGCGGGCGTGCTGCCGCCGACGTGCATGATTCCTGAATTTGAAGTGTTCGCCTCGGTCGCCATCGCGCCTTATCGCACTCCCGGGACGCCTGAGATGGGCCAGTTGGTGGCCGAGCTGGTGGACAAGCATAATACCATCCTGATGGCCAATCACGGCGTGGTGAGTTGGAGTCACAACAACGTCGAGGACGCCTATTTCAAAATGGAAATTCTCGAGGCCTATTGCCGCACCATTCTGGTGACCGCCCAGGTTGGCAAGCCGGCCAGGACCATGACCACCGGCCAGCTTCAGGACCTCCTCAAGATCAAGCATAGCCTCGGCATCCCCGACCCGCGCCACGGTCTCAAGGAATGTGAACTCTGCGACAACGACGAGTGGCGGCCTGGAGTCGCCTGTGCCGTGTCTCCCAATGGCGACGCCCCGGCCGGCTACGATGCCGACGCGGAAGCCGCGGTGAAAGCCATCACCGACCAGATTCTCGCACGGATGAAGTAACCCCATCGAGCCCGTTTGCCGGCTCCCTGGGGTTGGACATTGATGAAATCGCTCGACACAAAACTTGCGGAGATACGCGCCAACCCCGCTTCGCGCGCGTTTCTGCTGGCCGATGCCAAGGATGCCGACATGGCGTTCGGGGTGCGCGCTCCCGGACCGCGCGGATTTCTTTCAGCGCGCGGCGCGCGGCCGGCGCAGTTCTCACCGGAGGTCTGGCAGCGCGACGAGTTTGGTTACCGCAACCTCCCCGAATTTCTCGATATCATCCGCGAAGTAACCCGCCAGGGCCTCGTCGACATCCTGTTAATGTCCGCCTACGTGAATGAACAGCTGACCATCAAGGAGGGCTTGTTCAAGGAATCGCATGTAACGCCCGCCGCACGCGCCAATGATACCACCGACGTGTGGGCGGCGCGCCATGGCTGTTACACGCGCGAGGCGTCACAACCCTTCCGCAGCGCCAGCATCGATCATATCCAGTGCGGCGAAGTGGAATGCGACCGGGACGGCTCGGGCGATTTCCCGGGCGCGAATCTCGGATTATATTCGATCACGTTCGTGAATCATCTCGAGCAGGACCGCGAGGCGTTGCTCTGGTACAAGGAATTTCGAGAAGAGGCCGAGCGCAAACAGTTCCGGCATTTCCTCGAAGTCTTCGACCCCAACATCGACAGCGGCATTCCTCCCGAGAAACTGGGCGAGTTCATCAACGACAATATCCTCCGCACGCTGGCTGGAGTGCCGGACGCGGGGCGGCCCGTCTTTCTGAAAATTGTCTATCACGGTCCAAAGGCCATGGAGGAATTGGCGCAATACGATCCCAACCTCGTTGTGGGCATCCTCGGTGGCAGCGCCGGCACCACCTACGATGCGTTCAAACTGATTCATGACGCGCAAAAGTACGGTGCCCGCGTGGCCCTCTTTGGACGGAAGATCAACAACGCGGAACATCAACTGGCGTTTATCGAGATGCTGCGGCTTATCACTGATGGCAAGGTGTCGCCGGAGGAAGCCGTTTGCGCGTACCATGGAGTGCTTCAAGGAAAAGGCATCCGTCCGCACCGCCCGCTCGATGACGACCTCCAAGCCACGGATCAGGCGATGAGTTATGATGGCAGCGCTGCACGGCGCGCGACGGTTTCAGTGCGCAACAATCCGCTTGCCAGCCGATCTTCCGGTGGCGCCGAGGCCTGGCCGAAGCTGGCAGATGGGCGGCCGCATTTCGACCAGATGACCTCCGGCCAACGCCAGGCTTACGACGCCCTGCGCTTGAAGCAGCGTTTCGGTTGACGCATCCGTATCGAAGCCGGTGTTCAAGCCGGATTGCGTTCCGACCGATGGGCCGTTAGGTTGTGGATGTACGCTCAGTCCGAACCTTCATCGCCGCATGAAAACCATTATCGCCGTCCTGATCGCCGTCGTTCTCGGCTTTGCCGGAGGTTATTTTTATATCTCGCGCAAGAATGCCGAGGGGGCCGCCACGGCCTCCGCCGCCGAATCCACCTGGGCGGCCGAAAAGGCGGCGCTCGAGCAACAACTCGCGGATGCCCGCCGGCGTTCGCCTGAAGTGCGCACCGTGACCCGGACCCTCAATACGACCGTCACGAACAAACTCGCCCCGGAGGAAATCCTGGCGCGCCTGGCCAGATTGAATCCCGAGACCAGCGAGGACTCGAGAAATTCCGTCCTTCGGCAGGTCGTGCATCTCATGGAAACCCTGGCCGATGCGGAGGAGGCGGCGCTGCCGGTCATCCGCGACTTTCTCAAACGGAACAAGGACATCGATTACTCGACTGATGTCTTGAACGCCGCCGGCGAACGCGTGGGTCGCAGCGGGGCGGCATCCTGGACAACCCGTCATTCCACGCTCACCGATTTCCTGGTCCCGCCCTCCCTGCGGCTGGGGCTCATCGATGTCCTGGACCAGATTGGCGGTGAGGAGGCACAGGGGATTCTCGCCGAGGTGCTCGACACAACGGGACGCGGAGTGGAAGTCGCACACATTGCGCGCGTCCTGCAACGCGAGGTCCCCGACAAGTATCGTGATAATGCCCTGAAAGCCGCCAAGGATCTCCTCGCGAATCCGCCGGCCGTGGATCAGCCCAATCGCATCGATGAAAACGCGCGGGCTTACCTTTTTCAAGTGCTGGCGATGTACAACGACACATCGTTCGCGACATCCGCGCAACAGATGCTGGTCACGCCGGCGGGGCAGGTCGATCGGCAGGCCCTGAATTATCTGAGCTCGACGCTCAAGGACCAGGCAGTGCCGCAGCTTTACGCGGCTTACAAGGATCCGAAGCTGACCAACATGATGGAGCGTTCGAGCCTCGTGAATGCGATCCTGGGTTTCACGGGGACCAGCGCCGAAGCCAATCAGATTTTCGGGGAAATCATCGGCAGCGAGGAAATCCCCAGCGGCATCCGGGCCTTTACGATCAAAAATCTGGCGGGCGGGCAGGGCACCGATCGCCCTACCGATCCGCAGGTGCTCCAATCCCGAATCAACCTGCTCGGCGATCTGCGTGGCCGCACGAAGGACGAGCGTCTGATCCGTTCGATCGACGACACCCGCACCACGCTGGAACAGTTGTTAAGCGTGGCGAAATTGCGCGAGTGAACCAAATCCCGAAGGGATTGCGGCCGCCGGCCCAAGATGGCGCCAGCTTGAGGCCGGGATTAACGAAAACGGCATTCAACGTGGCAAAGGCCTTTCGATCAGATCAGGGGCCGCAACCGCGTTGCGGTTGAAACTCTCTTTCGAGGTTTTCCCAGGGTAGCTCGTTACTCGCAACCCTGGGCTTCGAGCCGGAATCCCGTTGGGATTCCCAAATGCAGATCCAAACAACAGCGGGCATTGCTTAAGCGTCGCGCGTCGTCGGGCGAACGGATGCCGGCCTCCCCGCTCGGTGTCCACCCTTTAGGGTGTTTGGTCGCGTGGACGAAGGCGCGGACACCCTGAAGGGTGGACACCGAACAATGGACGTGGAGCGTCGCGCGCCCCTTGCAGGCTAGCAGGCCGGCTTTAGAGCAGTTTCTCCATGTACACCACATCGAGCCAGCGGCCAAACTTGTAGCCGGTTTGCTTGAAGTGGCCCACTTTTTCGAAACCGAACCTGGCGTGCAACGCAATGCTCGCGGTGTTTTCCGCGTCGATCACCGCCAGGATGGCGTGCAGGCCACGGGCTTTGCCCGCCTCCAAAAGCGGCCCCAGCAACGCGTGGCCAATCCCCTGTCCCCGCCGCCCCGCCGCGACATAGACCGAATTCTCCGAGGTGAAACGGTAGCCGATGCGCGCATGGAATGGGTTGAGGGCGCTCCAGCCCACAATCGCCCCCAAATCTTCCGCGACCAGAATCGGATAGTTGTCACGCTGCCGTTCCTCGAACCATTGTGCGCGATGCTCGAGAGTCCGCGGTTCGTAATCGTAACTGGCTGTCGTGTTCAGCACCGCTTCATTATAAATCTCCAGGATCCCGGGAAGATCGGCAGCGGTGGCGGGACGGACGGTCATGAGCGTCTCCAAAAGCCGTTCCGGAAAAAGACCTTCAAGACCTTCATTGCAACGCGGGCGCGGGGGGCGGGTTCGGGTCCACCTGCGAAATGCTCATCATGTAAAGCAGGCCGCCGATCAACATGAAATACATCAACGCCATCACCACACGCTGCCAAGCCTTGATTTGGAAATATCGCTTTTCCTCCTCTGTTTTTTTGCGGAATAACGAAAGCAGCCGCGGAACGGAAGCGATCAGGATCAACACCACGATGAAGTTAAATTGCACAAAGAGCGTCCCGATAAGAAAGACCGCACCCACAATCCATAGCCACGGCGAAAGCGCTGTCACGATATGTCCCCCGTCCAAAAAGCCGACGGGCGCGAGGTTGAACAGGTTGAGGAAATAACCGCTGAAGGCGAGGCCGCCGAAGAGTGTTTCACCTGTAAGCAGGTAGATGATATGGCAGATGGCGCTGCCGACGGCGCCAAGAATGGGTCCGCTGATGCCGACCCACGCCTCGACCCAGGCGTCACGGGTGGAATCCTTGAGCAGGATAAACGCGCCGAGGAACGGGATGAACATGGGGGCCGTGACTCGAAGCCCGAAATGGCGCGCGGCGAGGAGATGTCCGCATTCGTGAATGAAAATTAACAGGACGAACCCGGCCGCGAATTTCCAGCCCCAGGCGATCGCATAAACGCCGATGCTCAGCAGCATTGTGCCGCCGGTTTTCAGGATGGCGGGAAGAAACTTTCCGAATTTCAGGAGCGGGACAAAGATGAACTTCAGTTTCCACAGCAGCACCCCGAGGATCCCGAGCGGGGCGAGCAGCTTTTTCATCCGGCTGGGCTTCGCTTTCTCGACCGGCTTCATCCACGGGCTCCCGGCAGCGACAGGCGGGGACGGCGGCATGGAAAACGACATGGGCGGCGCCGCGGGCGGCGGTGGCGGGCCCGGGGGAGGAATCGGTGGCGGAGGCGGTGATGGCGGCTCGTCCATATGATTTCAATATGGCCTCATACTTTTGCCGGGGAGGCATTCAGGGGAGCCTTGCGGCCGTCCTGCAAATTCACCATCACGGCGAACGTTCGGAACACCTCGATCTGGGTGCGGGCGTTTAGGGCCCAGACGGCCACGCGGCAGGAGGTGACCCCGGTGCTCCCGACCTGGCTGACGATGCGGACGATGTCGCCGGCGCGTCCGGGCGCCTTGAAATCGAAGGGCCCAAAGAGCTTGGTCACAAAGGTGGCGCTGGGGAACGCGAGGGAAGCGGCGATGTAAGCCATGTCGTCCGCCCATTGCATCAGGTAACCTCCGAACAAGGTGCCGCCGTGGTTGAGGAATTCCGGGCGGATGAGCAGCATTTTCTCGTGCCGCGCAAAGAGGTCGGTCGTGTCGTCCATCGTTCCTGCGAAGATTCCGCAGCCGGCGTCGGAGCGCAACACGGATTGTGGAGGGGTGCGCAGCTTCGAGGTGGATAGCGATTAAGCCATCGAGTTTCTTCGGGCGCTGGGCAGGGCAGGCTGCCGAGGCGGCATAAATGCCGCGGTCCGTCTCGCGCGGACGCGTGACAGACCCCGGCACGGAGCGCGGCATTTATGCCGCTTCGAGGTGGACAGGGATTAGGCCGTCGAGTTTCTCCCGAGGAGCAATCAGGGGATTTTCTCCAGCCCTGCCAGGCGTGATCGCGCGGCGAGAACATGACGGGACGGCCTATATTGAGCGATGAATTCGCGGCGAAACTCCGCGAATGTCCCGGCCGCGATATGGGCGCGGATGTCGCTCATCAGCTTGAGATACATGTGGGAATTGTGAACGCTCAACATTCGGAGCCCGAGAATTTCGTTCACGTTGAGGAGATGCCGGAGATAGGCGCGTGTGAAATGTCGGCACGCATAGCAGTCGCAACCGGCCTCGATGGGACCGAAATCCGCCTTGGCCCAGCCGCCCTTGATGCTGATCATGCCCTGGCGGGTGTAAGCGCTTCCATTTCGCGCCACGCGGGTTGGGATGACGCAATCGAACATGTCCACGCCGCGCGCGACGAGTTCGATGAGTTGCGCGGGTGTGCCGAGGCCCATCGCGTAGCGGGGTTGGTTGGCGGGAAGATGGGGGACGGTGGCTTCAATCGCCTGGAGCATCTCGGGCTCGGGCTCGCCGACGCTCACGCCGCCGATGGCGTACCCATCGAAACCGAGCCGGGTGATGGCGTTGGCGCAGGACTCGCGCAAGGCCGGATGGGCGCCTCCCTGGACGATGCCGAACACCAACTGGCCTGTCGCGCGCGGTTGTTCGCGGCATTCGCCCGCCCAACGCATGGTCCGATCCACAGCCGCGGCGACTTCGGGCGCCGTGGCCGTATGCGGAGGGCAATCGTCAAAGGCCATCGCGATGTCGCTGCCGAGGAGTCGCTGAATTTCCATCGCCTCCTTTGGTCCCAGAAATAACAGGGAACCATCCAGGTGCGATCGGAATTCCACGCCGTGCGGGAGAATTTTCCGGATCTTTGCGAGGCTGAAAACCTGGTACCCGCCGCTGTCGGTGAGGATCGGTTTCGACCAGTTCATGAACCGATGCAGGCCGCCGGCCTTTCCGATAATCTCGAGGCCGGGACGGATGTAGAGGTGGTAGGTGTTCCCGAGGATGATTTGGGCGCCCATCTCATCGAGCTCGCGCGGGTCGAGGGCCTTCACGCTGGCCTGCGTTCCGACCAGCATGAAGACCGGCGTGTCAATGACGCCGTGCGCCGTTGTCAGCCGGCCGAGGCGCGCGGAGGTCGCCGCGTCGGTCTTGAGCAGTTCGAACATGGGGCGGAAGGGTGGGCGAGGAACGGTGAAACGTAAAACGTAAACCTCCATGAAACCCAAAACTCCACCGGGGCAGGGACGGCTCGTCCCTTTTTTGCACTTGTACTTTGTCACGGGGACGGGTCGTCCCCGCCCCGGAGGTTGTGGGCTAGCCGAGGGGGGTGGATTTCGCCCGCCGCAATGCGCTCTGTTCCTGGAGAATTTTTACCATGGCCGATTCCTCCAAGCCGGGCTTTGAGAGGTGAAGCTTGAGGGCGTTGAGCTGGCGGTCCACGTGATCGGTGCGGAGCTGACGGATGGCCTCGACGATGTTGCGATTCAAACCTGCGCTGCGATCGAGGGTGTTCTCGGGCTGATATTCCTCCGCGACAGCCTCGGTGATCAGCGCGCGCGTTTCGTCATCGTCCAGGTCATCGATCAATCCGGGCACGCCGCGCCAGTTGTGACTCGTGTGGGCGGCGATGCGCGCGGCGATGATCCGCTTGAGGGCACCGTGCCGAAGCCATGCGAGGTCGAGATGCTGCGCGACCCAGTCCATGTGTTCGTCGTGGAGCAGCAGGAAACGCAACAGCCAGAATTCCCGATCAGAAGGGGGTTCCGCAGCGGGCTGATGTTCCGTTGAATCTTCCGATGAAATGCCGTCGGGAACGGAAAAGGTCGCGCGACCGGTCTTTTTGAATTCAGCACGCACGGCGTCGGGCGAGACGCCGAGGCGATGCGCGGTTTTCTGCGCGTAAGTGTCGAGTAGAACGGCGCTGCGGGTTTTGTGCAGGGCATCGGCCATGTCATGGACGATGGCGACGCGTCCGCGGTCGGTATTTGCGTCATTCACGGCGCAGAGGCGGGAAAGATAAAAATCGAAGAACCCTTCCGCACCATTGATGAACTTCTGAAAGGCTTCACCTCCATGCTCGCGGATGAAGCTGTCCGGGTCGTGGCCGGCCGGCACGGTGGCCACGCGGATCGCGAGACCTGCGGCCAGAAGGCTGTCGAGGACGCGCGCGGCGGCATTCTGTCCGGCGTTGTCCGAATCAAAGCAAAGGACGACTTCCTCGACGTAGCGTTTCAGGATGCGCGCGTGATCGCCCGTAAAAGCGGTGCCCTGTGGAGCTACGATGTTTTTCACTCCCGCCATGAAACAGGCGATCAGGTCGAGTTGCCCTTCGCAAACGATGGCGAATCCGGCATCGAGAATGGCACGCTTGGATTTATCGAGGCCGTAGAAAACCTTGCTCTTGGTGAAGAGCGCGGTTTCGGGAGAGTTGACGTATTTGGCGGTTTTTTCGTCGCCGGTGAGGATTCGTCCGCTGAAAGCGATGACGCGGCCCTGTTCGTCGCAGATGGGGAACATGAGGCGTCCGCGGAATCGATCGTAGAAGCGCTGGCTCTCCTCCTTGCGGAGGATGAGGCCGCCCTGCTCGACGATCGGCAGTTCGAAATCCCGGCTTACCGCCCAATTGACGGTGTCATCCCAGGCGTCGGGGGCGTAACCGAGGCGGAAGAGTTTTATGGCGTCCTCGGAGACGCCGCGGCGGGCGAGGTAATCGCGGGCGATTTGACCGGCGGGATCGGTGGCGAGAGCGGTCTGCCAGCGCTGGCAGATTTGCTCGTGCATGAGCAGGAGGGTTTCCTTGAGGGCGCGCGAGCGGTGATGGGCGGGGGTATTTTCGAATTCGAGGGGGATATTGGCGCGTTCGGCGAGGCGTTTGACGGCATCGAAGAACGAGAGGCCCTCGTATTCGCGGACGAATGAAAAAACATCGCCCCCTTTTTGACAGCCGAAACAGTGAAAGATCTGGCGATGGGGATTGACGTTGAAGCTGGGGGATTTTTCGCGATGAAACGGGCAGAGCGCGACGAAGTTCGATCCGGCGCGCTTCAGGGGCAGCGCAGCGCCGATGACATCGACGATATCACTGGCGGCCCGAATTTGTTCCAATTTGTCCGGCGGGATGAGACCAGCCATGCCATAGGCTGGCCGAGACGCTCACTTCTTATCAAGGATTTGATCGACCGCTCTTTCGCGCCGCCGATTGAGGCTGCGTTCGTCAGAAACGCCTTTGTCACTGGGCGCGGTGGGGCGGATCAGGACGACATTGAGATGCCGGTGAGCGATGCGGCCGGAGAGCGATCGGTCGAACACTTCCTTTTGGAGATCCGGAAGGGTCGGGATGAGTTTGGTGCCGAAGTTTTGATCCTGATACCGGTCCTTTGCGGCGATTTCAGCGGCGTTATATTCGCGGGCATTGAGAAAGGCCATCACGACCAGGAGCACGCACAGATAGCGATAGGCGCCCGCGATCATGCCCAGATAATATTCTCCACGTCCGAACACATCGCTGCCGACCAGTTTTTCGCCGATCTTTTTTCGGAGAAAGGCAAAGATCGAAAAAATAGCGAGCGCGACGATGATGTAGGCGAAGACGTACGAGGAGAGGAGGCTGAAGACCGAGAGGCGCGAGAGCCAGCGACCGCCCGGTTCGTAAAGCAGGCCCGCGACACCGACGATGAGGGTCCATTTGATGATATCGAGCAATTCCTCAGACATGCCGCGTTTGCGGCCGTGGAAAACGCCGACGGCAAGGACGCAGACGACCAGAAGGTCGACCCAACTGACATTGAAACCTGTTAATGCGAGCATTTGCTACTGTCCTGTTTCAGGACGGCCCGTCCCAGTTTCAGACGCACCGCGGGGATGCCCCTGCGGCGAAAACCGGATTCGATGCCGTTCCGGGCAGAGTCAAGCCAGTCCTGTGCCGAAGGTGGGATTGGCGGGGGAAAGCGGCGGGAACGTTTTCGGTCCGGCATGAAACGGCGTGCGAAGAAAGAAGTGACAGGGCCGCGCAGGCGCGCGGCATTTATGCCGCATCAGGGTAGATCGGAGGGGGAGGGCCGCAGCGCGGACTGCGGATCATCCCGGGTTGTTGCCCAGCCAAACGCGGATTTTGCCGGCCTCGGGATGGGCCGGTTTCAGTTCGAGCACCTTTGCGTAATGCTCGCGGGCGAGATCGGGCTGGCGCAGTTGCTGGGCACAGATGTTGGCCATGGAGAGATGGGCGCGGACCTCCTGGGGATGCGACTGCAGGATTTGTTGAAGTTGATCGACGGCATCCTGCGCGTAGCCGCCAGATTTAAGCGCGAGAGCGAAGTTATACCGGGCATCGATCGAATCGGGTTTTAGCGCGAGCGCTTTTTCAAACGCGATGAGGGCAAGCCCGAGCTCCCCAATGTCCTGGGCCGCGAGGCCGAGATTATAATAGGCGTCGTAATAGGAGGGATCCGCGCGGAGCGCATTTTGATATTCGTCGATGGCCAGTTTGCGGTTCCCGGCCTGATGCGCTTTCAACCCTCGCGAAAACGGCACATCCGCCTTTGCTCGATCGCCGGCGGAGGGCACTGACGGAGATTGATACGGATATCGGGGCAGGACGGGTGGCGGAGGAGGGGCGGGAGAGAGGGCGACCGGGCGGGCCGAGGCGATGATCACGTTCGTTTTTAGAGGGGCGGCTCTTTGCAGGTCGGTTTCCTTCGGTTTTTTGCTGAACGGATTCAAGCGGGAAATAAGGCTGCGTTTGCCGCTGTCAGAAGGAGCTCTCGATTCGGGGGTGACGCCGACCAGGTTGGATGGAAGCAGCGAAGATGGAGTTTCGGATCCGGGCACTGTGATGGCCGTCGGCCGCGTGCCGAGATCCTGCGCCGGTTTGACCACGAGATCGTCATGGACTGCGGTGGCGACGATTTCGGTAGGGCGTGGGGCGACCGCAATGTTGGTGGGCGGCCGCGGAATATCCAGTGGAGAATGAACCACGGCGATCACAGGATTGGTGGGAACGGGAGTGCTGACAACCGGCGGCCGTGGAATCGGAGGCGTTGGATTGGTTCGCACAACGACGGCGGCATGGATCGGTGGAGGATTTGTCGGAGGTTTGGCGGCAGCCTGAACGGTGTTGCTGGGGCGAACGGGAACGGGAGGCACGGGGGTGACCGGCTGAAGAACGAGCGCTGTGGGATTCAATTCCGCGTCGAGCTGGCGGGCGAGGCCATCGACAGTTTGCCATTCAGCATTGTGCGGTTGCGAGGCGAGGTAGCTGCGATAGGCCCGGAGGGCGGCGGGTCTGTTGTTGAGTCCCTGTTGATTCACAATGGCGATGTTGAGGAGGGCAGGTCCGTAGTTGGGATTTTGCGTGAGGGCGAGATTGAAATAATTGAAGGCCTCCTTCCAAAGGCGCCGCTGAAAATTGATGACACCCAAACCGTTCAAGGCTTCGGGATGCCGGGGTTGAACATCGAGCGCCGCTTTATAACAACGTTCGGCCTCGGCGAGGCTGCGGGCTCGAAGATAAGCGGAGCCGAGGCGCAGCCAGCCGTCGGCGTTAGCCGGTTGCAAGAGCGCGTAGCTCGTCAATTCGTGCGCGGCGGCGACGAGATTGCTTTGTTCAAGATGGAGGCAGCCGAGGTTGTAGCGGGCCGCGGCGAGATTATGGTCCAGGCCCAAAGCGGTCTGGTAGGCGCGGATGGCTTCGTCGGGGTGCTGGTTTCCCTGGAGAGCGAGGCCGAAATAGTTCCAGGCCCGGGCGTCCTTGGGCAGCAGCTCCGTTGCTTTTCTCAATCGCTCGACCGCGGCGGCGTAACGGCCCTGCTTGATTAATTTTTCGCCATCCAACAATGCGCGCGGGCCGGGGGGGCCGCAAGCGGTGAGGGCGAGGCTCAACACAAGCGCGATCCAGAGCATCCGAAGGCTCGTGCCGCACTTTTTGTTGGTCACCACAGAAGGCGGTGTTAGCATTGGCCCCCCTGACGTGTCAAGAAACGCACGGATTCACACCACCGCACTCCTGTTGCTCGCCTGCCTTGCCTGGGTGCCCGAATGCCCGTGCGCCGGGGCCGAGCCGGTGGTGCGTGCCGATCCGGACCGCGGCCGCGTCGTCATCGTTCATGACCCGGACGCCACCGATGCGTTCACGGCCAGACCGGAGAAAGTGCGGGAGATGATGCGGCTCGGCATCCTCAAATTTTCCGGCCGGACGAATATCGTCGACGCCTGGCGAAGAATCGTCTCCACGCAGGACGTGGTCGGGATCAAGGTTTATTGTGCGCCGGGCTCCGGGAGTGGCACCAGGCCGGCCGTCGTGGAGAGCATTGTGGAAGGTTTGATTGCCGCGGGGTTGCCTCCCAAAAACATCATCATCTGGGATCGGCAGAAGGGGGACCTGCGGCTCGCCGGATATTCCGACATCGCCACGCGCCATGGGGTGCAGCTGGAGGGTTCGGTGAACGCGCGTTTTGATGACGAGGTATCCTACACTCCCGAACGGCCGGTATTCGGACAATTGGTTTACGGGGATCTCGAGTTTGGCAGGCAGGGGGATTTGCTGGGACGCAAATCGTATGTCGCGAAGCTAGTATCGAAAAGGATGACAAAAATCATCGCGGTATCGCCATTGCTGAACCACAACACGGCCGGAGTTTGCGGCAACCTGTTCAGCGTGGCATCGGGCAGCGTGGATAATTTCCGAAGGTTCGAAGCGGAAACGTTCCGGCTGGCAACGGCGGTGCCGGAAATTTACGCGCTGCCGCAGGTGGGCGATCGTGTGGCGCTGAACATCACGGACGCCTTGATCTGCCAGTATCATGGCGAACAGCGAAGCCTGTTGCACTATTCGGTGGCTTTGAATGAACTTCGATTCAGCAAGGATCCGGTGGCGCTTGATTTTCTTTCGCTGCGCGAACTGGATCGTCAACGCCAGGGCGACCATGATGCGCCGCGCTCGGAATCGATCACAAACCACATGGAGATGATCCAGAACGCGGCGCTGCTGGAACTCGGCACGGGCGACCCGGACAAGATCAAGGTCGAGCGGGTGCCCTGAGCGGCCCAGGCGACTTGGAATTGGAGGGCGGCATTCATGCCGCTTCATTATCCGCCCGGCTTCAAATTCACGAACGCCCGAAAGCGAATCCCGATTTCACAATCCGCGCAGGCGGAAATACGTCGCAGGATTCGTCAGGGTGACAAAGACGTTGTTGGTGCCCGAAATGACGACGGGGATGCTGTTGATGGGTGTCCATGGACCGCTGATGGCATTGGTGCGCGAATCGAGGCCGAAATCGCCAAAGGCGGCGGACCAGGAAATCCTGAAGTCATTTGCCATGAGATGACGGATCGAAAGATTGGGCGGGGAATAGAGCGGCGGGCAACCACTGCACAGGCGGAAGTATCTCATCGTGCTGGCCGGCGAGTTGGTGACCCAATATCGGCCCGCGGTCAGGATGGGAGTGAAAGGCACAGCACGCCAGACAGGGACACCCGTAACGCCAGCAGCTCCCTGCAACAGCCAACCCGGTCCGGCGGAGGACGGCCACGAGACGACAGGGCTCCGGCCGGTTAATTCAATCCGCAATTGTGGTGCGACAGCGGAGACGACAGTGACGCGGAAGATGCGGGTGATGGTGTTGGAGCCGCCGTTGGAAACGCCGCCGTCGTCCATGGCTTGAACGGTGATATCGACGACGCCGGTGGCGCCTGCGACGGGCGTGAAGGTGAGGGTGCCAGCCGCATTGGGGCTTGTATAATTGATGGCGGGCGTGGGGATGATCGAGGGATCCGACGAAGCCGCCGTGACAGAAAGCACCTGCGCCTCATTGGGCGCGCCTGACGAAATGCCCGTGAGGTTCACGGTTTGAAGCGGAGAATTTGCGGGCAGCATCAGAGGCGGAAGCGGATTGAGCGTGGGCGCGTCATTCACCGGCACGACCGTGAGGAGGAAGGTCGACACCGAACTGTTGCCGTTGGGATCGGAGGCGGTGATGGAGATCAGCGTGTTGCCTGAGAGGTTAGCCGCCGGTGTCACGAAGACGGTTCGATTTGAACCGGTTCCTGTGATTGAGATGCTCGAGTTGGGAAGCAGGACGGTGTTGGCGGAAACGGCGGCTGCCGCCAGGCTCGAAGCGGGCGTTTCGAGATCGCCTACTGTGAAGGGAATGACCCCGGCAACGGAATCCTCGAAAACGATTTGATTAGGGACAATGGCGAGGACAGGCGCGCTGTTGATGGTGACGATGAATGTGCGTGTCACGATGTTGCTCTGCGGCTGGCCATCATTGACGGTGACGGTGATGGTTGCTGTTCCGCTCAGGTTGGGTGCCGGGGTGAATGTGAGCGAGCCGGTGGCGGCAGGGCTTGTATAGTTGACTGATGGATGGGGAACCAGAGCCGGATTGCTTGAACTGGCGGCGACGATGAGCGCCTGGGTTTCGTTGACGCTCCCACTGGTGATGTTGGCGAGGGCAACCGTCTGCAACCCCGCATTTTGGTTGAGATTAAAACCTGAGATGGGATTCAACGTGGGCGGACGGTTGAACGGCTTCACGGTCAGGAGAAATGAGTCGCTGATGGTGGAGGTTCCGTCATTGACGCTCACAGTGATGATGGCGGTGCCGGATTGGTTCGGCAACGGGGTAAGGGTGACGTTCCGCGCGCCGCCGCTCCCGCCAAAAACGATGTTCCCGGACGGGATGAGCGCGGGGTTGGAAGAGGCGGCGGATAACCCGAGGCTGGTCAGGGCGGTATCGGGATCGGATACCGTGAAACCGATGGCCGTGGTGGCCGTGGCCTCGGCGGTTATTTGGTCGGGGATATCCGAAATGGCCGGTGGATCGTTCACCGCATTGACGGTGAGAGTGAACGACGTGTTGGCACTCGCCACGCCATCGCTGACCGTGACGGTGATGATCGCAAAGCCGGATTGATTTGTGGCCGGCGTGATAAGCAGGGCGCGATTAGTGCCCGCTCCACCGAGGACGATATTGGAAAGAGGCACCAGCGATGTATTTCCAGAGACGATCGAGATCGAGAGGTTGCCGGGAGAGGTCTCGACGTCGGTCACGTTGAATAAAATGGGCGGCGGGCTGGTGTTCTCGGGCGTGGACAGGTTGGAGATGCCACTGATGACGGGCGTGTCGTTGAGCGCATTGACGGTCACGACAAAGTTCATGTTGACCGCGCCGGCGGAAGCGTCGCGCAGGGTGACGCTGATGAGCGTCACGCCCGAGGCGTTCGGAACGGGGGTGAGCGTGACCGTCCGATTGCTGCCAGAGCCGCCAAAGATGATGTTGGCGCGGGGGATCAGGGCTTCGTTGGTGGAGACTGCCGTCAGGACAAGATTGGACGCGGCCGTTTCCGTGTCGCGCACGGTGAAGGCGAGCGGGCCGACCACTGCATCCTCGTTGATGATCTGGCCGGCGATCGTGGAAATGACAGGCAGGGTATTGGCCGAAGGACGGGCATCGAACACGAACGTCCGCGCAGTGATATTATTCGACGCGCGACCGTCGTTGGCGATGACGGCGATTGTGACCGAGCCGGTCTGGTTGACGGCGGAGCGGAATGTCAGAAGGCCGGTGGTGCTTCCGCTGATGTAGGTGACAGATGGCGGGGTGGTCCAGAAGGCCGGCAGTGCGCTGTTGGTGGTGCTGAAGGTGATGATTTCATTTTCGTTGGATGCACCGGCGGTGATTCCCTGGAGCGGGAACGTCAGGGTAGCGGAAGTCGCGGCACTGGCGCTGACATTGGTCAATACATTCAACGTGGGCGCATCGTTCACCGCGACAACGGATAGCTGGAACGTGGTTGAATTGGACGCCACGCCATCGCTTACTGCGATGCTGACAAATGAAGTTCCAAAAAGATCCGGGCGGGGGACGAACGTGACAGTGCGATTGGTGCCGGAACCGCTGAAGAAAATGTTGCTGGCGGGAAGCAGCGTTGTGTTGGTGGAAGTCGCCACGAGCGTCAGGCTTGCGGCCGCGGTATCCGGATCGCTGATGCTGACCGGCACCGTCAGGACGCTGTCCTCCAGCATTGTGAGCGGGGCGATCGCCTGAATAACGGGGGGATCATTCGCAGGCGTGACCGTGATTGTGAATGTCCGCACGATGTTGCTGGCGGTAGCCGCGCCATCGTTCACGGTGACCGTGATTAAAGCGCTGCCGGTGGCGTTGGGAGCGGGGGTGAAAATCAGGGTGCCGGTGCTGCTGCCGTCCGTGTAAAGGACGGTTGGAGCCGGGATGAGCGCGGGGTTCCCGGACGTGGCGGTGATTTGCAACGACTGCGCTTCGCCGGGACCGGCGCTGATGCCCGTCAACGGAACAGCCTGCGCCGGCATATCCTCCGTGACGGTGCGATCGGTGATCGGGGCGAGTGTCGGCGCATCGTTGACGGCTGCCACGGTGAGAAGAAAGGAAGTGTTCGTTGCGCCGCCATTCCCGTCATTGACTGTCAGCGTGATGGTGGTTGTGCCGAATTGATCGGGCAGCGGCGTGATGGTGATCGTGCGATCCGCGCCGGACCCGCCGGGCACGATGTTGCCGCTGGGAACAAGACCGGCGTTCGACGAAGTGGCCGTCACGCTCAGGCTGCCGGAGGCGGTTTCAACATCCCCGACGGTAAAGGAGAGCGGACCGGTGGCGGTGTCCTCATTGATGGTGATCGATGGCAGGCCGGAGATGGTCGGCAGATCATTGAGATTGGTAATCGTCAACAGGAAGCCATCGCTGGCCTCCGAGCCGTTGGCATCGATAACCGTGACGGTGATGGACGCGGCGCCCGTTTGATTGCGCAATGGAGTGAGGGTTATTGTGCGGTTGGCGCCGCTCCCGCCAAAAACAATCGCGGAATTGGGGATGAGCGCCGGATTGGACGAAGCAGCGGTGACGGCCAGATTGCCGGCGGCAGTCTCGGAATCGCTGACGGTGAAGGGGATAGTTACGGGGGCGTCTTCCGCCCCGGAACGATCCAGGATGTCCGAAATGGCGGGCGGAAAGTTCACATCGACGACCGTGACCAGGAAGGTGTTGGTGACCGAGGCGCCGCCGGCATCGCGGACCGAAATCCGAATGGTCGATGCCCCGTACTGATTGGGCGCGGGCGTGATCATCAGGGTGCGCGTGGCACCGGAACCGCCCACGACGAGGCCGCTGTTGGGAATGAGCACCGTGTTGAGAGAGGTCGAAGTCACCACCAGGCTGCTCACCGGGCTGTCGATATCCGCCACCGTGAAGGTCAAGTTGGTGGAACTGTTCGCTCGAAGAGTGATCGGACCCAGGGCGGAGATGCTGGGCGGATCATTCACCGCGTTAACGGTGAGAATGAATGTGTCGCTCGCCGATCCGCCGGAGGAATCCGTGACCACGACGGTGATTGTGGCGACACCGGAGGCATTGGGGGTTGGAGTCAGTGTCAATGTGCGGTTCCCGCCGCTGCCGGCGAAGACGATGTTGTTCGTCGGGAGTAGGCCGGGATTTGACGACAGCGCGGAGAGGGTCAGTGAGCTCGGCGCCGTTTCGATGTCATCCACCGCGAATGCGATCGGCCCGAGGGAATTGTCCTCATCGACCGCGCGATCCGTGATATCCGAAATGGTCGGAACATCGTTTACCGCGAGCACGGTCAGGACAAAGGAATTGGTCATCGCAGCCAGCCCATCGTTGGCAATGACGCTGATCGTGGAGACGCCAGATTGATTGGAGCCGGGAAGGATGGTCAGCGTGCGATTCCGGCCGGAACCGCCGACGGCCACGTTGGAGAGAGGAGTCAGGCCCGGGTTGGAAACGGCGACGGTGATGCTGACCATCGAGAGGTCGTTGTCGGGATCATCGACTGTGAAAGGCATGGCGCCGGTGCTGGTGTCCTCATTGACGGCGCGGTTGGCGAGGCCGCCGACGATGGGAGGATCATTCACGGCCAGGACGTTGATTTCGAAACTGGTGTTGGTCACGCCGCCGTTTCCGTCCGTGACCTGGATGACGATTTCGGCCGAGCTGAAGGCGTTCGTGAGCGGGCGGATGGTGAGAGTGCGATTCGTGCCGCTGCCGCCGAAGACCAGGTCGTTGTCGTCGATGAGTTCCGGATTCGACGAAAACGCGGTGAACGTGAGGCTATCGGGCGCCGTTTCGAAATCGAACGCAGTGAAACTGACAACGAGGGTGGTGTCCTCGAGCATGGTTTGCGGAGGGACATCCGACAGCACCGGGAGATCGTTGATGTTCAACACGTGGATCACAAACGAGCGGGTGGCCGTGCGATTCGCCGCGCCGCCATCGTCGACCGTGACGGTGATCATCGCATCCCCGCTCGCGTGGAGTGCGGAGGTGAAACGAAGGACGGCGGTCGTGTTGCCGTTGGTGTAGCCGATGGCAGGATTGGGCACGATGGACGGCGCGCTCGACACTGCCGACAGTGTGACGATCTGTGACTCGTTCGCCGGCCCGCCGGTGATGCCGGTCAGGACAATTTGCTGTTGCGGGTCACCTTCGTTGACGGTGACGTCGGAGATGGCGGCGAGGGTTGGCGGATCATTTATCGGAAGCACCGTCAGCACGAAGGTGGTGGCGTTGGTGGCGCCATCCAGGTCCGAGACGGTGAGAGTGATGGTGGTGGTGCCGGATTGATTAAGGGCGGGTGTGACGGACAAATTGCGAACCGCTGTCGAGCCGGTAACCGCCAGGCCCAGGTTGGGCACGAGTCCCGGGTTGGAGGAACTCACCGCGACCGTCAAGCTTCCCGACGCGTTTTCCAGATCGCCGATGGTGAAGCTGATGTTCGTTGAAGAATCCTCATTGATCGTCCGGTCGGTGACCGCCGCGATGGTGGGCGGATCGTTGATGGGAATGACCGTGAGGACAAATGTGTCGCTGGAAGTGGCCAGGCCGTCGCTGACGGTCACGGTGATGGTGCACGACCCGTTGGCATTTGCTGCGGGGGTGACTGTCACAGTTCGATTGGAGCCGGTGCCACTGAAGAGAATGTTGCCATTCGGAACGATGCCCGGGCTCGACGAGGTGCCGGTCAGCGACAGCGCGGTCGCCGCATTGTCAATGTCGCCGATGGTAAAATTAATGGCGCCCGTCGTGCCGTCCTCGTTGACAGACCTGTCGGTGATGTCCGAAATCACGGGCGGATCGTTGACCGCAGTGATCGTGACATTGAAGGTGCGGACCGTGGTGTTGTTGGCGGCGGCCCCGTCGAAAGCGGTGACGGTGATGGTGGCAACGCCGTTGGAGTTGGCGACCGGGGTGAACGAAAGGGTGCCGGTGGCCGAACCCTGGATATAATTGATCGAGGGATTGGGGATGAGGCTTGTATTGCTGGAGGAGGCCGTGATCAGGAGGTCCTGAATTTCGTTGGCGGCGCCGGGGGAGATCCCGGAAAGGGCCACGGTGACCAGCCCTGCGTCCTCGTTGGTGATGATATCGCTGATGGGATTGAAGGTGGGCGGATCGTTCACCGCAATGATCGTCAGCTGAAAGACGTTGCTGACGACGGCGCCATCGGTGTCGGCGACGCGGACACTGATGTTGACGGTGCCGAACTGGTTTGTGCCGGGAAGCACGGAGAGGGTGCGGTTCGTGCCGCCGTTGACGATGGCGAAGGTGATGTTGGCATTCGGCACGATGTTGGGGTTGGAAGACGAGGCGGTGACGACGAGGTTCGAGCCGGTGGTTTCCAGGTCCGCGACCGTGAAGGCGAGCGGGCCAGTGGAAGTGTCCTCATTGACAGTCCGGTTTCCGATGGAGGTCAACGTCGGCGGATCGTTCACCGCGCGAACCGTGAGAACGAACATGTCGCTCGTGGTGTTGGTGCCATCGCTGACCGTCAAGGTGATGGTCGTGGTTCCGAACTGATTTGTGGCGGGGGCGATGGCCACCGTGCGCGAGGCGCCGGCGCCGCTGACAACGAGGCTGGCATTGGGAACGAGCGTGGGATTGGACGAGGCCGCGGAGGTGGTGAGCGAAGCAGGGGCCGTTTCGATGTCGCTGATGGTGACCGTGAGATTTGTGGAGGTGTCCTCATCGATGGCGAAATCGATGGTGTGCGTGATGGAGGGCGCATCGTTGACGGGCAGGATGGTGAGCTGAAACGCATTGGTCGCGGAAGCGCCCAGGCTGTCGAAAACGATGCGGGTGATCGTGACGTTGCCATTCGCATTTGGCGCCGGGGTGACAGTGATGGTGCGATTCGAGCCGCTCCCGCCAAATACGATGCCCGAGTTCGGAACAATGCCCGGGTTCGAACAGAAGCCGGTGAGCACCAGGCTCGAGGCGGGCGTTTCAAAGTCGCCGATTTGAAAAGCGACCGCAGCAAGGGAGGTGTCTTCATTAATCGTCCTGTCCGAGATCAGGCCCAGCGTCGGCGAGGCGTTGGCAAGCGTCACAACGACATTGGTATTGTTCGATGGCGCCGGATCGAACGCCGACGAGACGGCGTTCGCGCGATTGGTCAAACTGCCGGGGGCGGTGGGGATGATGACGATCTGGACGGTGGCGACGTTTTGGGTGGCGATGGTGCCGAGCGAGCAATTGACGACGTTGCTGTTGCGAGCGCAACTCCCCTGGCTGGGTGAGGCCGAGACAAATGTCATGTTTACCGGCAGCAAGTTGGTCAACAGCGTGCTCAATGCCGCGCTGGGTCCCCGGTTGGTGACCGTCACCATGTAAGTGAGGCTGTTGCTGACGGTGACGGGATCCGGGGCGTCGGTGACGAGGACACCGAGGTCGGCCGCGGATGTCACGGTGGTGGTGACGGTCGCCGTATTGTCCGAGCCCGACAGCTCCGGCCCATAGGACGAAACGGTGACAGTATTGTTAGCGGTGCCGCTGTTGTTGAGCGTGGCCACGATGACGGCAGTGACGCGTCCGGTGTCGCCGACCGTGCCGAAATCGCAGGTGACAACTCCGTTGGTCAGTCCGCATGCGCCCTGCGAGGGAGTGGCGGAGACGAGGAAGGCCCCTGCGGGCAGCGTGTCGGCGAGGCGAACTCCGGTGACGGTCTGGATCTTGTTGTTGGTGGTGTCAATGGTGATCGAGTAGGTGATGTTGGAGCCGGCCACGACGGGATTCTGGCTCCCGGTCATGGTCACGGACAGGTCGGCTGGCGGCGAGACCCTTCCCCACCAGGTACCCCACCGATCGCTGGCGCCGACGGGTGACGAGGCGTATTCCTGGACGGTCCAGAGGTCGGTGTCGTTGTTCGGATCGACAACGGAAGCGCTCCAGTTGCCCCAACGGTTCACCCCGAAATCGTTGAGGAAAAATTTTGCCTCGCCGGACTTCAACACCGTGTCAGCACGCAGGGCGCTGAAGACATCGGAGTCGATGCGGAACGAATAATTCGCGCTCGGAAACTGGTTGGCGGCAAATCGGGAATAGCCGACCAGGACATCGTTGCGCCGGCTGACAGCGATGCTGGGATACGCATAAAAGCGGGCGGCGGAGGGGTCCTCGACCAGGCCGCGTTGCACGACCGTGTTGCCGGTGAAGGTGACTCCGTCATCGGAGACGCCACCGGGAGTGAGTTCCCACCATTGAACGGCGCAATGCGTGGGGGCGCCGCCGGCCGGCAGAAACACCGTTTGCGCGACCCACAGCGTTTCATTGCGAAAGACGCAATTCTGGATGCGCGCATCGCCCATGTAAATTTTGTTGGTGGTGCCGGCCTGGCGCGCGAAATTGCCGTCATCCGCCGAGAAGCTGTCCCAGGCCGGGCTGCCGCCGAATGGAAACTCGAATGACACCCGCCCCGCCTTGAGTTGGAGCAATCCGTTGTTCGAATTGGTGGAGAGATAATAGACCCGCAAAAAGCCGCCGTCGGTGGAATTGCCTGCCCAATTCGCGACGAGATAATTGGTGGTGACAGTATTATCGTACGTAGCCGCGGGCGCCATTGCGTTTTGGGGAGGGCCGAAATCATTGACCGTAAAGCCGGCAGCCAGGCTGAAGCGCATGAAAGCCGGCGACGCGGCGCCGGAGTAGAGGCTGGATTTGTTGAATGCCCAGACATCGAAACTGACGTGATCATCGTTTGTCCGCCGAAACATGTTCGCCTGGATGACGATCATGTCGCGGCTGAAACCGAGATTGGGCGAATCCGCGTAAACATCTGCGACAATATCGACGTCGATGAAATAGCGGTTCCAAAGCCCGTTGGGATTGCTGGTTTGGGAAACGGCGACCAGCAATCCCGGGTTATTTGTTCCGGAATTGGCGGTGGCGGTGGCAATCCATCGTTGTCCGTACGGTTCATATTGCAGCCGGGGATCGAAAACGTCGGGGCTCGCATTGGTGCCAATGTTCGACCAGAAATTGCTGAGCGTGACCCGCGAGATCTGATTGCCCGATCGATCCAGCACCTGCACTTCGCTGGAGGTCATCGTCATGATGTGGTTCGTCCCCACGGCACCCTGCGTGTCCGGACTGAATTCGGTGGCATTGTCCAAAATTCCCTGGAAGCTGGCCGACGGCGGCGGAGAGGGAGAGCTGCTAGCGGGAAAAAATTGAACCGCGCCGTTCGACCCAGCCGGCGCGGCAGCCGTGGTGTCGCCGAAAATGCGGCGCGAAGGCCGGGCCGGGACGGCGGAGGGACCGGGCGCGGGAAGCGAATTGGTGGAGCGCGTGAAATGTCCTCGTGCCGGGCGGGAGCGCGTTGCAGGCGCTGGCTGGTTCGGATCCAGCTTCGGAAGTTTTGAAAAATCGGACACATCGCTCCTGCTCGGGACCCCCGTAGTGCCGGGCCCGGCGTCCTGGGCGAGGGCGCTGGTTCGCAGGCCGAGCGCCGCTACAATGGCCAGTGCCCAGGATGCGAAGCGCATCCGGGACATCGCGAATTTCATTGGCAATCCGTTCATAATTTTGACAGTCGTTTCTTAAAGCCCGATCGAGGCGGCTCTGCTCAGGAATCTCCGGGAAATCCGGAAGGAAAAACAATGCGGGCGGCATGCCATCAAACCTGGCCCAACAAGTCAACGCACTGTCCAGCCGCGAGCCATCGCCGCACAATACACTTCCCGCAGGCCGCAACCGGGTAAAATGCCCGGTGGCCATGCTGCGTGAGATTGCCAGGAACAAACAGTTGACACTCCCCCCGGCCGGGAAGTTCAAAAATTCCCGGCTGCTCCTCCTTCCCCTTGTTACTCGGCTCGAACGCGATAGATCCGACGCGAAGCAATCCCCGTGGCATCCATCACCGTCACGATGCCGTCTGTGCCGGCCGTCGTTGGAAGTGACAGCCATGCCGCGTCCCCGATGTCGTTCTTGAATTCGACCGTGTAAATGAAACCCGCCATTGTCGTGAACGAGATTTCGATTGAGTTTCCGATTCGATGAATCGAAGTCAGTTGCGGCGCGACGGGTACGCGGCGCGGATTCACAGTCAGTAGAATCGTGCCGCTGCTGTCGGCGCCCTCGCTGTCGGTCACGGTCAACGTCAGGAGGGCCGTGCCGGATCGGTTGTTGGCGGGCGTGACAACGAGTGTTCGATTGCTGCCGGTTCCCGCCACCAGGATCGCGCTGAGTGGCACCAGCGCGGGGTTCGACGAGGTGACCGAAAGGTTCAGATTTTCCGGCGCCGTTTCCGTATCGCCGATGACCACATTGATGGCGGGTGTCGATGCGCCTTGGTCGATGGCGAGACTGGCAATATGGGAAAGGCTGGGCGCGTCGTTCACCGGCGTGACAGTCAGGAGAAAACTGTCACTCGAGCTGGCTCCGCCGGCATCCGTGACGGTGATGGTCAGGGTCAACGTGCCCGAACGATTTGGAGCGGGGGTGATGATTGCGGCACGGCTGGAGCCCGCTCCTCCAAAAAGAATGCCGGCGAGCGGGACCAGATTTGTGTCGGAAGAACTGGCCGATAATGTCAGCGCGCCCGCCGCGGTTTCGACGTCCGAAACCGTGAATCCCACCAGCGCCGGGACATCCTCGGAGGTGAATTGATTCGGGATGTCAGAAATCACGGGCGCATCGTTGGTGGCCGTCACGGTCACGGTAAACGACTGGGTAACGCTCCCATTCTGGCTCTGTCCATCGCGCACGATGACGCTGATCGTGGCGACGCCGCTGGCGTTGGTGGCGGGGGCAAACGACAGGGTGCCCGTGGCGTTGGGGCTTGAGTAAGCCACGGAGGGATTGGGGATCAATGACGGCTGGCTCGAGGTGGCTGTGACCGAAAGAGTCTGGGTTTCGTTGGGAGCACCGGATGAAATGCCGGTCAGGTTGATGGTTCGAATTCCGGAATCCTCGCCGACGATCCCATTGCCGATCGGGTCGAGGGTGGGAGCATCATTGATCGGATTCACAATCCATTCGAACCCGCCCAATGTCGAATTACCGTTGGTGTCGGTGACTTTGATCGTGATGAGCGAATGCCCAAACTGGTTGGGAATGGGAATCAGCACCACCGTTCGGTTGCTGCCGGTTCCCGTGAACGTGATGGTGGAAACAAGATTCGAATCGGAGGCGGAGGCCACCAGGGTCAGGGCGGCGGCTGCGGTTTCCGCGTCGCCTATGGTGAAGGGAATCGGCGGGACCCCTGTGTCTTCGTCACTGACCTGATCCGGGATAAAGCTGAGCGTGGGCGCGGCATTGACGGTGACAGTGAAGCTGCGCGTGGTGACACTATTCTGCGCCTGGCCGTCATTGACTGAAACCGTGATGGTGGCCGTGCCACCGGCGCCGGGAGCGGGTGTAAAGCTGAGCGAGCCCGAAGTCCCCGGGCTGGCATAGGTAATTTGAGGAGCCGGAATAAGCGACGGGTTGCTGGAGATCGCGGTGACCACGAGGACCTGATTTTCGTTGACGGACCCCGCGGAGATCCCGCCCAGGGCCACGGTTTGGAGGCCGGCATTTTGGTTCAGATCCCGATTGGCAATCGGATCGAGTGTCGGCGCGGCATTCGATGAAGCCGTCGCGGGATTGACGGTGAGCAGAAAACTATCGGTGGTCGTGGCGGCGCCATCGGTGACGGAAATCGTGATGAGCGCGAGACCGGATTTCCCCGCAGCCGGTGTGACGACCACCGTGCGCGCGGCGCCGCTTCCCGCAAAGACGATTGAATTGGTCGGAACGAGGGAGATGTTGGACGAGCTGCGCCCGAGCGTCAGGCTGGCGGCGGCTGTTTCGACGTCACCCACCGTGAAGGCGAGCACGGCGGTCGAGCTGTCCTGGGCGATGGTTTGATCGGGGATGTCGCTGATGACGGGGGGATCATTTGCGGCATTCACCAACACGGTGAACGCGGTTGTGTTGGTCGCGGAACCGTCCGTGACACGCACTGTGATGATGGCCGAGCCGGATTGATTCGTGGCGGGCGTCACCTGGATCGCGCGGTTTGCGCCGCGGCCGCCCAGGAGAATGTTGCCGGCGGGAACAAGCGCTGCGTTGCTCGAAGTGGCGGTGACGACGAGCGTGTCCACGGCCGTATCCGAGTCTGCCACGGTAAACAGAAGCGGGCCCAAGACGGTGTCCTCGGAGACCGTCTGGTTGCCGATGAGGCTGATGGTGGGCGCGGCATTCACGGGATTCACTGTCACGCTAAAATTCATGTTGCTCAATCCGAACGAAGGGTCGGTGACAGTGAGAAAAATGGTGGCGACGCCCGATTGATTCGGCGCGGGCGTGAGAGTGATGGTGCGATTAGTGCCCCTGCCGCCCAACAGGATGTTGTTGGTCGGAATGAGCGAGGGATTCGATGAATCGACAAACAGCGCCAGGCTGGAAGCCGCGGTTTCGGCGTCGCGAACCGTGAAGCCGAGCGGGCCGAGCGTTGAATTCCCGGCGATGGTTTGGGCGGGCAGGATCGAAATTGTCGGGGGAACGTTGGCCGGATCCTTTACGTTCACGAGGAACGTGCGGCTGGTGACGTTATTCGAGCCGGAGTTGTCGCTGACCGCGACTGTCACCAGCGAACTCCCGGTGCCGTGGTTGCCGGGCCGGATGGTGAGCGTGGCCGTGGTGTTCGGACTGGTATAAGTAACGTCCGGCGCCGGCAGGAATCCGGTCGAGGTGGCGGTCACGGAAAGCGTCTGGCTTTCGTTGCCGGCACCCGACGTGATGCCTCCGATGGTGATCGCATAAGCCGGGTTGCCGCTGGCCGAGTTGGTGAGGAAGTTGGCGATCGGGGCGAGCGCGGGCGGATCGTTTACGGGGTTGACGGTGACGAGAAAGCTGGTGCTGTTGGTCGCGGCGCCATCAGCGACGGTGAGCGTGATCAGCGTGACGCCGAATTGGTCTGGCGACGGCATGAGCGTGACGCTTCTGCTGGCGCCATTGCCGTCGAAGAAGATGTTGGTGTTCGCGATGAGCGCGGTGTTGGAGCTGGAACCGGACAAGGTGAGCGAGAAGGCCGCGGTGTCCGCATCGCTGATTGTGAAAGGCACGCTGAGGGCCGTGTCCTCATCCATTTGCCGGGCGAAAATAGGTGCGATCGCGGGCGGATAATTGGTCGGGTTCAGGGTGACGGAGAAGGTGCGGACCGCAATGTTGTTGCTGGCCGCGCCATCGTCGACCATGACCGTGATGACCGCGGATCCGACGGCATTGGCCACGGGATTCAAAATGAGAGACCCGGTGGCGGCAGGGCTCGTGTAATTGACAGCCGGATTGGGAATCAACAAAGGCGCGGATGAAATCGCGCTGATGACAAGCGTCTGATTTTCTCCGGGCCCGGCGGCAATCCCCGACAGGTTAATGGTGAGCGTGCCGGGATTTTTGTTCGTGACCAGGTTCGCGATGGCATTGAGCGCGGGCGAATCGTTGACGGGCTGAAATGTCGCTTGAAAAGTGTTCGTGGCACGCGCGCCAGCCGCATCGGTGACTATCAAGGTGATCAAGGTGGACCCGGTTTGATTGGCGAGCGGTGTGAGGATGACATTTCGAGTGGCGCCCGACGCCGCGACGGCGATGCCGTTGGCGGGCACGAGATTGGTGTTTGAGGACGTTGCTGAGAAGGCGAGATTCGCAACGGGGGTCTCCGCATCGGCCACCGTCACGGTCACCGAAACGGCGGAATCTTCATCCGCGGTGAGGTTGCCCGGGGCTGATAACGTGGGCGGTTGATTTGGAATATTCACTGTGAGCACGAAGCTGCGGCTGGTGGAGAGACCGCCGGCGTCCTTCACAGCCACACTGACGGTGGATGTGCCGGACTGGGTGGCGGGGAGGTTCACGAGGAGAGTACGGTTAGAACCGCTTCCGCCGAAGGAGAGGTTGATGTTCGGCAAAAAAGCCGGGCTGCCCGACGAGGCCGACACGACCAATCCGGACACCGGCGTTTCCAAATCACCGATGGTGAAAGGCACGACCACCTGGCTCGTGGGCACGGAAACGACCTGATCGGCCAGCGCGGATAGCACGGGTGGATCGTTGGCCGAATTGACAGTCAACAAAAAGGAGACCGCCGCGCTGGCGTTGTTAATGTCGGTAACAGTGACCGTAATTGTGCTGGCGCCGAATGAATTGGTCGCGGGGAGCAGTGTGATGGTGCGGTTGCTGCCGCTCCCTCCAAAGGAAATTCCCGCGAGCGAGACGATGTTGGTGTCGGAGGAACTGGCGGAAAGGACCAGATTTCCCGCCGGCGTGGTGTCATCGCCGACACTGAATGCGATGACGCGCGCCGTGTCTTCCAACGTGGATTGAGGCGCGATTTCAGAAATCACAGGCGCGTCATTGACCGGATTGACGGTCACCGTAAACGTGCGGCTCGCAATCCGATTGGAAGTCGCTCCGTCGTCCACGGTGACGGTGATGGTCGCGGTGCCGCTGGCATCCGGCATCGTGGCGAAGCTCACCATACCGGTGGCTTGCGGATGCAAATACGAAACCGAGAGCGCGGTAACCAGGGCGGGATCGCTCGTTGCGACGGTGAAGGTCAACAATTGCGATTCGTTGGAAGGCCCGGCACTGACGCCCGTGAAGGGCGCCGTGTGAATACCCGAATCCTCGTTGACCACCACGTTGCCGATGGGGCTGAGGGTGGGTGGATCGTTGACCGGCACCACCGTCACCAGAAAGGCATCCACGCTCGAGGCGCCTTCGGCATCGGTGGCGGTCACCGTGATCAAAGCGGTGCCGAACTGGTCGGGTGCGGGCGCGATCGTGATGGAGCGGCTCGCGCTGACGCCGGCCACAGTGATATTCGCATCCGCAATCAGGTTCGTGTTCGATGATCGCGCGGTGACGAGCACGGCAGCCGGGTTGGAGTCCACGTCCGCCACGGCTATTCCCGAAAGTGTGATCGGCGTATCCTCGAGCGTCGTCAGATTCGCGAGGCCGGAGAGCGACGGGGGATCGTTCACGGGTGTGGCGGTGAAGAGAAAACTTCGGGAAGCGGTTCCACCATTCGTATCGGTGACGGAAAGAGTGATGGTGCTCGAGCCGGCGCTGTTCGTGGCGGGAATAATTCGCAGCAGCCGGACCGGTCCCGTTCCGCTCAGGGAGAGCGCGGAGGCAGGCACGAGGTTTGTATTGGAAGAACTCACGGCGATCAGCAACGCGTTCAGCGGTGTCTCCTGATCACCGATGCCAAACGAAACCGACGCTGGTTCATCCTCGCGCGTGATCACCGCCGCGACGTCGGAAAGTGTCGGGGGACGATCAAAAGCAATCACGTTGATGACGAAGCTGCGGCTGACGGTGTTGTTGAGCGGTGCGCCGTCGTTGACCGTGACGATAATGGTCACCGACCCGGTCGCGCCCGCCGCCGCTGTAAAGTTCAGCGAGCCCACAGAACCGCCCGAGTAATTGACGGAAGGGGAGATAAAAGCCGGATTGCTGGAGGTGGCCGTGACGGAGACGGGACCGGCTTCGTTTGCCGGCCCGGCGCTGATTCCGGCCAATGCCACGGATTGCAATCCAGCGCCTTCAATCACCTCGATGTTCGTCAAAGGCGCCAGCGTCGGCGGATCGTTCACCGGCGTGACTGTCAACTGAATCGAGGTGCTCGCCGTGGCATCGTCCCCGTCGCGCACGACGACCGAAAGCGTGACGGTTCCGAATTCGTTCGTCGCCGGAAGGACGTGCAACTGCCGGGTCGCGCCCTGTCCGGTGAAGCGCAGATTCGCCCGCGGCACGAGGTTCGTGTTTGATGGCGTGACGGTGAGCGTCAGATCCGAGGACGCCGTCTCCAAGTCGTCCATGGAGAGGTTGACGGTGAGTTCCACGTCCTCGGGCGTAGATTGGGCGGGGACATCCGAGATGGCCGGCGGATCGTTGATGGCATGGACATGGATGACGAAAATCCGCGTCGTAATGTTGTTGGAAGCGCCGCCGTCATTGACCAGAACGGTGATGGGGACGTTACCGCTCTGATTTGTTTGCGGTGTGAATTCAAGCAAGGCGGTGGCGAGGCCGTTGGTGTAGAAAACAACGGGGTGCCCGATAATCGCCGGGTTGGCAGACGTGGCGCTAACGGCAAGGGCCTGAATTTCGTTCGCCGGTCCCGCGCTGAGACCGGTGATCAAAATCAATCGCGTGCCCGAATCCTCATCCACATCGACGTCGGCAATGGGACCGATGGTGGGGATGTCGTTGACCGGCACGACCGAGAGCGTAAAGGAATTGGTGGTGGCGCCAGAGTTGGTGTCGGTCACGGTGACGGTGATTAACGCGGTACCGAACTGATTCGTTGCCGGGAGGATGGTGAGGACGTAATTGGATCCGCTGCCCGTGAGCGACAGTGTGCCGGACGGCAGGAGGCTGCCATTCGTGGCCCCAGCGGTGACGATCAGCGCGTCGGCGGCGGTTTCCGCATCGCCGATGGTGAAAGGAATGTTAAGCGCCGTGTCCTCCAACGTGACGCGATCTCCGATGGCCGAGAGCAAGGGCAAATCATTTACGGGACGGACGGTGACCAGGAACGTATCGCTCCCGATGGCATCGTCGGCATCGCGGACTCGCAGGGTGATCAATGCCGAGCCGGATTGATTGGTGGCGGGCAGCACTTGAACAGTCCGATTTCCGGCGGCGCCGCCGAGCAGGATGTTCGCGAGAGGCACGAGCAGCGGGTTGGAACTGGTGGCGGTCACCACGAGCGCTGTGGAAGGCGTCTCGAGATCATCCACGCTAAAATTCATCACAGGCGTGGCGGTATCTTCATCAATCGTGATATCCGCGACGTCCGAAATATGGGGGGGCACGAGCACGCGCAAAACCGCGCCGGTGCTCAACACGCTGCCCACGGCATTGGCGACGCGGGCGCGATAAATTCCCTGATCGAGTGGCGATACCGCTGTCAGGATCAGGCTCGTATTGGTCGCATTCGGAAGATCGAGCCCGTCATGCTGCCATTGAAATCCGAGCGGATTCAGCCCGATGGCGGCGACCGAGAAAGTGACCGTTGAGCCGTTGAGAACGATCTGGCTGGCGGGGCCCGCGTTGATGATGGGCGCCTGCTCAACAGGCGTCGATGCCAGCGTCGAGTTGTCATCGCTGGCAAAGTCGAACGAGTCGCTCTCCAATTCAAACAACTGGGTGAGCAGTCCGGGCGCGATTGGGGTAACGACGATGAGAACGTCCGCATGCTGGCCCACGCCGATCGTACCGAGCGCGCAACGAAGCGTCCCGGCGTCATTCGTGCAGCCCCCCGAGGCGCCCGTGGCTGAAACAAATGTGACGCCGGCCGGCAGGACGGACTTCAGCCGCACGCCGACTGCCGGGGAGGGGCCGGAGTTGGCGACGGTGATTGTGGAAAGCAGGTTGCTGGTGGCTGCAACGGGCCGGGGGGTGGTGGCGACGGAAATCGCCAGATTGGCAACGCGGTTGACCGGGGTGACGATTTGCGAACTGTTGTCGCCGGGAAAAGAATCGAGTTCATCGCTGACGACGGAGGCGAAGTTAGTCAGCAGGCCGGCAGCTGCCGGTTCTGTGATGATTTGAACGACACCGCCCGCGCCGGACGGGAGCGCTCCAAAATCGCAGGTGATCACCGACCCCGATCGCGAACAGGCCGCGAGAGCGGAGGAGACGCTGATGAAATTAACCCCGTCGGGCAGGATATCGGCCAAGACGACGTGAGCGGCGGCAGCGGGCCCAGTGTTGGTAACCGTCAACGAATAATTCAGCTGCCCACCGAGCACGACCCGATTGGTCTGCGCATTGAGGGTGAGCACGAGGTTGTTCACCGGCAGGACCGTGCTGATGACGGTTGCGGAATTATTGGATGCGACGAAATCGACGTGCGCGCCTGTGACCGATGCCTTGTTCGTCAGCGAGCCGGGCGCGGACGCCTGCACGACGATTGTCGCCAGGACCGCCGTGCCGGGATCGATGTTGGCGATGTCGCAAAGGACGGCTTGATTCACAACGCCGCACGAGCCCCCGGGAACAGAGGCGCTCATGAACAGGGCGCCATTGGGAATGGGATCGGTCAACCGCACGCCGGTGGCCGCCGCCTGTCCGCGGTTCGTGATCGTAATGGCGTAAGTCAGGTTGCTCGAGACGCCGGCGGGTTCCGGTGTGGCGCGCATCGTGACGCCAAGATCCGCGATGGGCTCGGCCGTGGTGATCTCGATGCGCCATCCGTTCCCGATCGATCCGCTGTCGCTCGGGGCATCGTCCACGACGTAGAGGGACCAAACGCCGTTCGGGTCTGTGCCGCGAAAAACAGATAATGCCGCGGCGGAAGCGATCGCTGGGGCGGGCGGCGGGAAAATGTCCGGCTCGTTGCCCAGGTTGGTGGGCCGGTAACTGGACGTGTTGATGAATCCCGAATTCGGCAGGAACGCCTCCGCGTCGTCATCAAAGGTCACCGTCGAATCCTGGATATCAATGTTCCCGCCCGCATCCGACATCAGCATGACGCCTTCTCCCGTCGGCCCGACGAGGAGGACGTCGAGGTCGCCGGGGAAGGTGTGAAAAACATTATTGAGCGAGACGGTGATTTTAAATACGACGCCGGTGAGGCCGGAGACGCTGATGGTGGACGGGTAAGGCGAAGCAAGTCCGACGCCGGCGCCCGTCGCGTCGGTCACGGGAATCGCCGTCAGTGAAGCAAACGAGACTGGAGCGACCACCACGGCGGTGCTTTGTGTGACGATGTTATTCGCCAGGTCCGTGTCATTTCCCGGAGCCGAGGCCACGGCTGAGCTGACAAAGACCCCCGGCCGCGTCGTGAGAAGCCTGACAGATGTGGCTGCTCCCGCGCTCGGCGCCAAGGAACCGATCGCGCAAACGAGGCGCCCGGATTGAATCGAACAGGCACCCTGCGAAGGCGTCGCTGAAATGAAAAGCATGCCGGCAGGCAATGTGTTGGTCACCATCACGTCGGCCACCACCGAAGGGCCCCGATTCGTGACGGCCACGAGGAAGGTGACGTTGCTCGTCACCAGGACGGGATTGGGGTTTTCCGTCAACGTCACGACCAGGTCAAATGAAGGAAGGATGCTGACCGCATAATCCTCGACCTCGCCATCGGCCGCGGGACCATCGGAGGCCAACCCCCCGGCGGTGCTGAAACGGAATCGTGCGAACGTGGGGCCCAGCGTGGCGTCGGAGGGCACCGTGAAATTCAGGACATTCAATCCGGCGATAACGGGGCGGCTGTCGAAAATTTGTTCGCCGGATTCCATCCAGGAACCATTGGCATCGAAATCGATCCAGGCGTCGATGAAACCGTTTGTCGATGCCGTGATGGCAACGGCAGTGGAATGGGCGAGCAGCAAAGAGCTGTTGAAAACCACGCCGTCTTCGTCGTGCGCAGTCGCAAGATCGTCCCCGCTGGCAGCGGGATCCGGCTGGCCGTCGGGCTCGAAGTCGATCGCGCCGCCGAGGCGCACTCCGGGCAGGATGCGATGCCACGCTCCATGGAACGCGAGGGTGGTCGGATATCCGAGGGCCTGGGGCGCGTCACCGAAATCTGCTTCGATCACCGTGAGGAGAGCGCCTGAACTCGAGACCGCGCCGCCGGAATTTGTGACGACGACGGTGTAGGTGCCGGTCTGGGATTGTTGAAGATTCGACAGAGTCAGAACCGGCGCCGTTTCGCCCGCGAGCAGCGTGGTCCCATTGAAGAACCATTGATAATGAAGGGGCAGGGTGCCGGTGGCGGAGGCATTGAGAGTGGCGGTGCTGCCGGCGAAATTGGTGCGTCCCTGCGGCTGCGTGATGAAGGCCGGCGGCTCGATAACTGTCAGCCGCGCCGAATCGCTGGTCACGGAGCGAACCGCGTTGGCCACGCGCACCCGATAGAGTCCCGCCTGGGCGGGTTGAACATTGGTCAGAACGAGGACCGCATTGGTTTCCCCCGCGAGATCGGCCAGCTCAAACTCCCATTGGAACACGAGCGGTTCGGAACCGCTGGCCGATACCACGAAGGCCGCGTTCTGGCCGGTGACGCGTGCCAGGTTTTGCGGTTGAACGAGGATCGTCGCGGGCACCAGCACGCTCAATGTAACGGGAGTGCTGAGGATCACGCCCACCGGATTGCTGACACGAACGCGATAAATGCCGGCGTGATTGGTTTGGACAGCAGCGAGGGTCACGGTCGCACTGGTGGCGCCCAAAAGATCGAGGCCGTCCTTCTGCCATTGGTAGCCCAGCGCCGTGCCTGTCGCCGCGACAGAAAAAGCTGCCGCATCGCCGTTGGTCACCGTCAGGCTGACCGGCTGCGAGCTGATTACGGGAACGACAAACGCATTCACGACCAGGAATACCGCGTTGTTCGATGCGGCGACGTCGGTTTCCGCGGCGGCGATCTGGACCAGATTTGTCAGCGCGCCATCCATTCCGGGCGTGACATGGAGGTTGACGGTGGCGTTGCCGTTCGACGCAAGGTTGCCGAGGGCGCAGGAGACGACCCCGCCGGATTCAGAACAAACTCCCTGGCTGGAGGTGGCACTATTGAAAATCACGCCGGGCGGCGACGTGTAGGTCACGGAAATGCCGGTCGCCAAAGAGGGTCCCGCATTCGAGATCCCAACGGCGAACGAAATACTATTCCCGACGATGACCGGGGTTGCCGGCCCCGACAGGGAAGTGATCAAATCGATCGCGGCACCGAGCGGGACGAGGTAATCCTCAACTTCGCCATCGAGGGCTTCCCCCAAAAAAGAGAGCGCTCCTATCGTGTTGAATCGAAATCGCGCGAACGTCTGGCCCGGGTTGGCGGTTAATGGAACCACGAACCGCAGCATATTGGTTCCGGCAACGAGCGGAGTGTTGGTGAAGATTTGCTCCCCGGCGTCGGCCCATCCGCCGCTTCGGCTGAAGTCGAGCCAGGCATTCAGAACGCCGTTGGTGGATGCCATCACCGAAATGCTCGCTACTTGGCCGACGAGCACGGGCGAAAGAAACGTGACGCCATCCTCATCATTGGGCCCGTTGCTGT
>JBEEGQ010000051.1:0-24796 GCA_041166945.1 Verrucomicrobiota bacterium | reverse complement strand
AACGTCGCCCCAAACCCTACCCACTACTCAACAAACCCAGACGCCAGTTCAAAGAAATTCCCCACCGCACCCGCTACTGGAAGGCCAACCCCCGGAAATCTTGACTCTTATCTAAGCGCCATTCGGGACTGACCCCTTGGGGGGGCACGGCTGGGTTGTTGCTGCTTTTGGGCGGGTCGGGTAGCGTTGCGGCGTGCCGCTGTTCACGCACGACGGGATTCAATTTCATTATCGCGACGAGGGAACGGGCCTCCCGTTTTTCTTTCAACACGGGCTCGGCGCCGATGTCGCCCAGCCGTTCAGCCTCTTTAAACCGCCCGCCGGCTTCCGACTCATCGCCTTCGATGCGCGCGGTCATGGCGCCACCCAGCCGCTCGGCAGCGAGGCCAAATTGTGCTTCCAGGTTTTCGGACAGGATTTGCGCGCCCTCATGAATCATCTCCAAATCGAACGTGCCATCGTCGGCGGGATTTCCATGGGCGCGGCACTCGCCTTGAACTTTGTTCTCCGCTGGCCTGAACGGGTCAAAGCCGTCGTGCTTTCACGACCCGCCTGGCTCGAGGCCCCCTGCCCATGGAACGTGAAAATGTTTACCCGGATCTCGGATCTGGTCCGCACCCGCGGAGCACGACAAGGTCTGGTCGAATTCAAAAAATCCTCCGAATACATCGAGGCGCTCGCGAAATGGCCGGATGTCGCCAATTCCCTGGCGTCTCAATTCCAAAATCCGCGCATCGAGGAGACGGCGCCGAAACTCGAACGCATCATCCGGGATGCCCCCCACCCCGACCGCAATCTATGGTCGACCCTTCGCGTTCCGGTTTTGATCCTCGGCAATCGGCTCGACCCGGTTCATCCGTTCGAGTACGCCGAAGAGCTGGCCCGCGCCATTCCGGGGGCGGAGCTGCGCGAGATCACCTCGAAATCGGTCAGCGTCGAACAGCACGGTGCCGATGTGCAGCAAGCCATCGAGGAATTTCTCCGCCGCAAATTTCCGGCTGCACCAGCCGGATAAGGCGTGCCCTCACAAAAATCCGTTTTCATCCCGGTACATCCGTGGTTAAACCCTCGCCATGCTGAAATGTTCCACCTCACTCTGGTCCGCCGACCTCACAAACCTCGCCGCCGACATGAAGCGGGTGGAACCCTTCACGGAACGCTGGCACCTCGATGTTGCCGATGGCCATTACGTCCGGAACCTTTTGTTCTTCCCGGATCTCGTGGCGCAACTCCGGCCACACTCGAAAAAGCCCTTCGAGGTCCACTTGATGGTCACCGATCCCGCCGCGTGGGTTGAACCGTTCATCGATGCCGGAGCGGATATCATCATCTTCTGCCTCGATGCCGCGCCGAATCCCGTCGAGGTGCTTCAGTCGATCCGTGCGCGTGGAAAAAAAGCAGGTGTCTCCCTTCTCATCACCGAGCCGCTCGAATTGATCACGTCGCTTTGGAAGGACCTGGATGTTCTTTGCGTGGTCGGCACGGCGATGGGCATCAAGGGCGCCGGCATGGACACCGGGGTCCCTGCCAAAATAAAAAATGCGCGGGAAACCATCCGGGACCGGGGATTGACCACGGAGATCGAAGCGGATGGCGGCATTCGTCGTGAAACTGTTCCGCTGCTCAAAACCGCGGGTGCGGACTTCATCGTCCCCGGCTCGCTCATGTTCAAGGAAGATCCTTCGTCGATGCGAAAGTGGCTCGCAACCTTGTAACTCCCGCCGCGCACGACCGGCCGAAAGGGGGCCGTAGCGCAGGCGTCCTCGCCAGCGAGTTCGGGCGGCGTCCCGCCGCCCGCCGGCTTTTGCCAGTGCAATATGTGACCTGCGTTCCCGCCCCAGGACGGTGCCGAAGCGGAGGGGTGTCGCCGTCCTGACCGTCGCCTCACTTGAGCTGGCGGAGCAGTTTCCGGGCGCGCCGGATCCAGACGCGATCGCGTTTGCGTTGAAAAGTGGGCGCGTGCGGTTCGTCGTTCAACACCTCGCGCACCTCGGCAAGGGCCGCTTCTTTTTTGCCGGTCATGTGCAGCAGTTCGGCGAGTTGAACCCGCGCGCGGGCGTAATTATGACGCTCGGTCACCTGCTGCCAGTAGGCTATCGACGTGTCGATTTCGCCCAGGGCCATGTGGGTTTCCGCGAGGGCCATCAGGGAATAACCGTAGTCATGTTTCGGATTTTCATTCACCACACCCTGGAGCAGGGGGAGGGCTTCCTTCGGTTTTTTCTGACGAAGCAAACATTGCGCAAAATGGGCGCGGGTGTCGATGTCCTGGGGATCCCGCTCCATCGCGGCGCGATAACTCGCCTCGGCCTGTGCGAGTTTTCCCAGCTGGAAATAGACATCGCCCAGCGCGGAATGATGATGGGGTTTGTCGAGATGATGGATCTGCGCTTGAAGTTCCTTGATGCGCCGCCGGCTCGACGCGCCGGGCAATTCAAAACCGCGCGTCGTCGAGCCCGCTCCACGATACACCGTGAAATAATACCAAAGCGTCCCCAGCACCGGCATTACCAGCATGAAAAGGATCCAGATCCATTCCCGACCCCGAATCGCGTGAACAATCATCCACACCTGAAACACCAGCAGCGCGATGGTGATCGGCGAGGAAAAAACAAAATACCAGAGATGGCTCATCACGCCGGAATCAGCGATGTTTTCCATTCGATTCAGAGCGTCTTGACGACGATGGCGGTGATGTCATCCAGCTGCGCGGCCCCCTTTGCAAATTCGCGCGTCGCGTTGTAAAGCGCTTCCACGATCGCTCGCGCCGGTTTTTCACGGTGAATCCGCACCACATCCAGGGCCCGTTCCGTGCCAAACAGATCGCCCGATGGAGATGAGGCCTCCTCGATCCCATCCGTCAGCAGCACCAGCAATTCACCGGACGCCAGTATCACTGGCTCGGCCGGCGAGTAATTCGTGCTGGCCCTCATTCCCAAGGGAATCCCGGTGCGCCGCAGCTCGGTCCTCACGGAGCCATCGGCCGAAAGCACGAAGCCGGGCGGATGTCCCGCGCTGGCATATACCAGCTCGCGCGATGATGAATCGAGGCGCCCCAAAAATAGCGTGATGTATCGTTCCCCTCCCATGTCCTCGGCCAAAATGCTGTTGGCGCGCGTCAGAATTTCCCCGACATCTTCACGGCGTCCCGCAAGGACCCGCAGGTAGGCGCGCGTCTCGGCCATCAGCAGCGCGGGGCCAACGCCATGGCCGGCGACATCGCTGACCACGAGGCCCACGCGGTCGTGCAACATGGGCAAAAAATCAAAATAATCGCCCCCGGTGGCTTCCGCGGGGAAGGAGGCGCCGGCGACATCGAATCCCGGGCAGGCGGGCGCGGCTTTGGGAAAGAGACGCTGTTGAATCTCGCGGGCGACGGCAAATTGTTCCTGGTTGTCGCGCAATTCGCGCTCGGCGCGTTTGCGTGCCGTGATGTCACGAATGAACCCGACGAACCGGCGCTGGCCATCCAGCTCCATGTCGGAGAAGGAGACTTCGATGGGAAACTCCACCCCATCCCGGCGGCGCCCGGTGGTCTCGATGGCCCCCGAGCCGGGCCGGCGACGCCCCGAGCGCAGGCAGCCCTCCAGGCCGGCGGCGTGCGGGCCGGTCAGGGACTCCGGTTGGAGCAGGTCGAGATTTTCGCCGGTGAGCTCGTCCGGGGTGTGGCCAAAAACATCGTAAACCGCGGGATTCGCAAAAAGAATTTTCCCATCGGTGTTCATGAGGATGACGGCATCTGGACAGGTTTCCCAAAGAAGCCTGTAGCGTCGTTCGCTCTCAATCATTTCGTGGCGGGACTCCCGCTGGCCGGCCCGGTTGGCGGCCTCGCGCAATTCGCGTTCGACCGCCGGAGCGAGCCGGCTCAGGCTGCCCTTCATCAAATAATCGTGCGCTCCCGCTTTCATGCTCGCCACCGCGATGTCCTCGCCGATGCCCCCCGAGACGATGATGAAAGGGAGATCGAGCCCGGTGGATTGAAGCAGCTTGAGGGCGTCAGGCGCGCTGAACGTCGGCAGGTTGTAGTCCGCCAGCACCAGCTGCCAGCATTCGGCCTTGAGCGCTTCGCGCATCGCCAGGGCTGTCTCGACACGACGCGAAAGGACATCGTATCCAGCCTTGCGAAGATGGCTGACCATCATCTGCGCGTCGAACTCGGAGTCTTCGATGATGAGGACATGAAGCGGAGTCTTCATGAAAAAACGTTCCCGGCCACGATATCGGATCGCCCGCGCGCCCGCCAATCCCGAATTCCATTCTCCAAAAAAAACAGCTCACACCGGTGCTGACACCGTGACGGTGGCCCGATAGAACAGCGCGCGTGCCGAAATGGGTGAAGTTCATCATCGCGCTGCTGCTGCTGCCATTGTGCATCGGGGCCGCGTGCGCATTGGCGCGCGTTGTGAGGGCGACCAGCGCGGCGGACCATTTCTGGGTGGTCTTCATCGGCGGAGCGGCATGCTGGCTCGTCGTCTTTTTGCTCCTGCCCCGGCCCATGCTCATTTACGTCTTTGGCCATGAATTGACCCACGCGCTGTGGACATGGATGTTCGGCGGGCGTGTGAAGAAATTCAAGGCGAGCGCTCGCGGCGGACAGGTCGTGGTGTCCAAAAGCAATTTTCTCATCGTCCTCGCCCCCTATTTTTTCCCGCTGTATGCCGTCCTTGTGGTGGCGGCGTTCGCCCTGTTCCAATTTGTCGTGGGCGGCGGACGCCATTTGGTTTGGTTTCATCTCCTGCTCGGCGCCGCCTATGCGTTTCATCTCACGCTGACATGCCACATTCTCCAGACGCGCCAGACCGACATCACCAGCCAGGGCTGGCTTTTTTCCGCGGTCATCATTTTTTTGGGCAACATCACCGTGCTCCTCGTGGCGCTCCCGCTCCTGACGGCGCGGGTCCAGTTTTTCACAGCCATGGCCTGGTGGCTGCATGACTCGGGCGAAGTGCTGTTCCGGCTGGCCCGAATTTTTTAACGGGAACCGGGATCGCCGGAAGTTTTCAGAAGGCGGCCAGATCCACTTTGCGCGCCGGCTGGCAGGGCATAGCCAGGAAACGCCGCGCCAGCTCCCCGAACCGATGCGGTTCGTCCGTGACAAAGGGACGAATAACGCCGGCGCGCCGGCGGTTCTCACACAGCAGATTCGATTGGCCGAGGTGATCCCGGACAAACCGGGCGCACGTCGCCGCCGAATCGACAAGGGCCACCCCATCGCCCAGCAACGCGCGGATCGCCGATTTCAGGAGCGGATAATGTGTGCAGCCCAGAATCAGGGTATCGATTCGTTCGCGCCGCAACGGCGCGAGATATTCACGGAGCACCTCGCGCGTCACGCGATGATCTGTCCATCCCTCCTCGACGAGCGGCACCAGCAAGGGACAGGCCCGTCCGAACACTCGCGCGCTGCGGCATCGGGCGCGCAACCCGCGCTCGTAAGCCCCGCTCCGGATCGTCGCCGCAGTCGCGATGACCCCGATGCGATGGCTGCGCGTCAGTTCGAGGGCCGCAGCGATGCCCGGTTGAATGACGCCAAAGATCGGCACTTGAAAATGTTTTTCCAGCGCGGGCAATGCGGAGGCCGACGCGCTGTTGCACGCCACGATGAGGGCCTTCACGTTTTTTTGAATCAGAAAGGCCGCGTCTTCGCACGCGAACCGGACGATGGTGCGCGGCGACTTGGTGCCATACGGAACCCGCGCGGTGTCGCCCAGATAAATGATGTCCTCGGCGGGAAGCGCGAGATGAACCTGGCGCACGACGGTCAGACCGCCAACGCCGCTGTCGAATATCCCAATGGGCCGGGCGCGGTGGCTCGAGGAAGGGAGAGGCTGGCCCATGCGGGAAATGATCGATGCAGATTTCGGAAAGGCGGCGGCGCGCGGGGATCCCGGTCAGCGCTCGACCAGGCGCTTGTAAGCCGTGATGCCGTCGGCCACCGCGCGCGCCAGCGAACGGCGTTCGACCGGATTGTAGATCCGCCGCGCATCGCCCGCGTTGGTCATGAACGCGGCTTCTATGAGCACCGCCGGCATCTCCGCATTTTTGAGGACCACGAAACGGGCGCGTTTGACGCCGCGATCGTCGGAGCCCGCAGTATCGACGATCGATTTCTGCATCAAATAGGCGAGCTGCACATTGCGGGTGTCGCAGCGATTTCCAGCAAGGGTGGTTGTTCGTCCGCGCTCTCCACGGTCATTCGTGGAATGGGCATGTGCGGGCGTCAGGCAATAAACTTCGGATCCTTTCACCGATGCCGCCCCGGGGCCATCTGCGGAATTAAAATGCAAACTGACAAATACATCGGCGGTGCGCTGCTGGGCGATGGTGGGACGGGTCTCCAGGTCGAGAAGTGAATCGGAATCGCGCGTCAGGTGCACCTTGAAGCCCGCCTTGGTCAGCAGCGCGCGAACGTCCCGGGCCAGCTGGAGCGTGTAAAGTTTCTCCTGTTTTTTCCCTTCGATGTTGCCGGGATCCTTGCCGCCATGCCCGGGGTCGAGGACGATGGTTTTGATGGGCCGTCCCGTTGCGGCTTTCGCGGGGAACAAAAGGGGTTGAATGGTCCCGATGAAATCCGCGGCAGCCAAATAGGCCGAATTTCCACGCATCACGACGGGCACGGAAAGCCAGACATGGATTCCCTTGACGGAGACTTTGCGGGAATCGATTTCAACGAGCAGCGTGCCCCCCGGCACGACGGCCTGGGCCTGGTGCTTGGGCACAGTCCATTTGTGGGAACCGCCATTGGCGCGAGCCCAATCCTCGAGCCGGACATATTCCGCCCCGAACATAAACGGCCGATCCAGGCGGCTCATCGGCGCCTGCGCCCTCGCGGAAACGAGCGCGCCAAAAATCAGGGCCAGATGCACGGCATACGTCATTGGAGCGGGAGCGTGCCCATCCACTGCATTGAATTCAAGCCTTTGCCCCTCCGCGCGCCGGCCGCCCCGTTCCGTCGCTGGCAGCGTCCGCGCGCGCTCGGTGTCCACCCTTTAGGGTGTCGGGGTGATCCCCAAACACCACGCGCAGGAGTTCTCTCCCGTCCTTCAGGCACCCTATCCTCCCTTTCCGAAATGGAGGAGAGATTGCCCCCAGCCGATGTGCGCATTGCTCCCCGTAACGCCGGATCGGGAGGCATGGGCCGTCGCAAATTCAGGCGCAGGGGTCATTCCCCGATCGTAGCGCGGACTTCCAGTCTGCTGTATCGCCGGTTTCCAACCGGCCGGTGAAAAATCGCTTCAGGCAAGCGTTGATAAAAACGCTGCCAAATGCAGAAACACGGCTTGCGATCTCCGCCGAACAACTGGCATTGCACGGACCCAGGACATGGCTGGCTCGAATAAGCCGGATTGTGATGCCGTCAGCCCTCCATGATCCTTCGCCTGCTGTTAATCCTTTCCATTTCCATTGCGGCCCGTTCCGCGTCCGCGGCGCAGACGCGCGATCAAATGGTGCTCTCCGACCGGGATGACGTGTTAGGCGGTGGACGCTGGATTTATAACGATCTGAAGAAAGGCCTCGAGGAAGCCGGGCGCGACGGAAAACCGTTGCTCGTGGTGTTGCGGTGCGTCCCCTGCGTGGCGTGCGCCGCCTTCGACGGACAGGTTTTGCGCTATGACGAGGAGTTGCAAAAGCTCATGGAAAAATTTGTCCGGGTGCGAATCGTGCAGGCCAATGCGCTGGACCTTTCACTCTTCCAGTTTGACACCGATGTCTCCTTCGCGGCTTTTTTCCTGAATGCGAATCGGACGGTTTATGGCCGTTACGGGACGCGATCCGACCGGCAGCAGGCGGAAAAGGATATCACGATGGAAGGATTCCGTGCCGCGCTCGCGGGCGCGCTGAAACTCCATCAGGGTTATCCCACCAACCAGGAGAGCCTCCGTGGCAAGCAACCGTTGCCTGTGAAAATTCGGACGCCCGAACAATACCCGGCCCTGGCGGTGAAATATTCCGCGACGCTGGATTACACGACGGGCAAGGTCGCGGCCAGCTGCATTCATTGTCATCAACTCGGCGAGGCCCAACGCAAGCTGTTCCGCGCGGAGCGTCAACCGATTCCTGACGAGTCGCTGCATCCGTGGCCGATGCCCGAGGTTGTGGGACTGTTTCTCGATCCTAAAACGCGGGCCACGGTCAGCCAGGTCGCGCCCGGATCCGCCGCCGCCCGCGCCGGCTTCAGGACAGGCGATGAAATTGTTTCGCTGGAAAACCAGCCGTTGCTCTCGATCGCCGATGCCCAATGGATTCTTCACCATGCATCAGCCCCCGCCTCGTTGAACGCCGTCGTCCAACGCAGCGGCGGGACCCAAAAGCTGGAGATGAACCTGGAGAAGGAGTGGCGCCGGCACAGCGATATTTCCTGGCGCGTCAGCACATGGGATTTGCGGCGCATGGCCACGGGCGGGCTTGTCTTCAAGGATCTGACAACGGAGGAACGGCGCGTCGCGGGATTGGGAGAGACCGCCTTGGGATTGAGGGTCGATTTCGTCGGGCAATACAACGATCATGCGGCCGGCAAACGCGCCGGCTTTCTCAAGAACGACGTGTTGGTCGAGTGTGACAAGCTCGAAGGCCGGATGTCCGAAAGCCAACTCATCGCGCATCTGCTCCAAAAACGGATGCCGGGCGACCATGTGCCTGCCGTCATCCTGCGCGGCGGCAAACGCCTTGAAATGGAACTGCCCATGCAATGAGCCCTCCGGGCACATCGCGAATCCCGCACATGGAACTGGAACCGCTGAAACTCACGCGACCCCTTCCTGCGATGGCGGGCATGTCGATCCTGCTGGCGGCTTTCATCGGGCTGCTCCTTGCCCAACCGCTTTCCGCCGCTCCTGCGAAAAAATCCACCGGGCCCGGGACCCAGCCCGGCACCGATCTTTTCTCGGACCCGAAGGTGGCTGAATTTCAGATCGACATCCCTGCGGACGACGTCCGTTCCCTGGCGCGGGCTCCGCGCACCAACGTCCGCGGAACCGTTCGCGTCGGCAACCAACTCTTCACGAATGTCGCCATCCATCTTAAAGGGAATGGCAGTTTCCGATCGGTGGATGAGAAGGCGAGCTTCGCATTGAAATTTGACGAGTTTGTCCCGGGCCAGGACTTTCACGGGCTCAGCAAACTGATGTTGAACAATTCGGTGCAGGATCCCACGTATGTTGCCGAGTTGCTCGCCACCGGACTTTTTCGCGACGCCGGCTTGCCCGCGGCGCGCGTCACACATGCCCGCCTCCGGCTCAACGGACGCGACCTCGGGCTCTATGTGCTCATCGAGGGAATGAACAAACGATTTCTCAAGCAGTATTTTCACAGCGCGAAAGGAAATCTTTACGAGGGTTATTTGCAGGATATCGACACGGTCCTCGATCAGGATAATGGCGACACGATGGACCAGGCCGATGTGCGCCGGTTGCTCGAGGCGTGCCGCATTCCGGATCCTGCCGCCCGATTCAAAAAAATCAGCACGCTGCTCGACGTGGACAAGTTTGTTTCCTTTGTCGCCATGGAAATCCTGACTGGCCACTGGGACGGCTATGCGAATCACACCAATAATTTCCGGCTCTATCACGATCCCGGCGCCGACCGTATGATCTTCATCACCCACGGCCTGGACTGGGCATTTCGACGGCCGAATCTCTCGATCCAACCGCCGTTGAAAAGCATCGTGGGCCGGGCGGTTCTCGAGACTGAACCCGGCGCGACGATGTTTCGCGAACGGTTCGCGTCGCTCTACACGAAAATCTTTGATGTAAAAATCATCACCAACCGGCTGAACGGCGCCCTCGATCGAATCCGCGGCGCCGGATTGGATGCCAGCACGCTGGCCAAGATCGAACGAAACGCCGCAATCCTGCGCGATCGCATCGTCTTGCGCGGCCAGCGTGTCGCCGAGCAACTGGCGGGTATCGAGCCGGCACCGCCAAAATTCGATGACCATAATTCGGCGCCTCTCACAGACTGGCGGGATGAAAGTGATCGGGGCGAACCCTCCATGGATCAGCCGGAGCACGATGGACGCGCGACGCTCCACATTCGCACGGAAGGCATCCGCAGCCGCGCTTCGTGGCGGACCCAGGTTTATCTTGTGCGCGGACGCTATCGCGTCGAGGCGATGGCGGCCGCCCAGGGCCTCATAGGCGGCAGCGCGGGCCTAAGGATTTCGGGCGGGCGGCGGACAGAAGGTGTGAGCGGTTCCTCCCCGTGGCGGCAACTGGGTCACAACTTCGAAGTCATCGATGCCGGATTGGACGTTGAGATCGTATGCGATTTCTACGGCACCACCGGCGAGGTCTGGTTCGATAAGAATTCATTTCGGCTTCGTCGTCTGTGACGGATTGCCCGCCGCCGCCTCCATGACCATTCTCCGTCCACTCGCCGCGCTCACCTGGATTTTCATGGTGTTCATCGCGCGCGCGTCGCTGGCGGCGGACGCCGATGCGGATCGCATCGCGCTGGCCGTCGATGCCTTGACACGACTGGAAGGATTGGATCTCGAGGCCAATCCCGTGATGAAGGGACGTGTGCTGAAGGTTCTCGAAAAAACCCGCGGCTCAGCGAACTTCGTGAGGCTCGTCCAGCATTTCAAGCTGCGCGATCAGAATCCCGGACTGCTCGAGGTTGCGATCCAGCAGCCGTCCGGAGAAAGCGGAGTGGAAGCGATGCGCATGATTCTCGCCGACAATGGCGCTGCCCTGGCGCAGTTGGCGCTGGAAGGCACCAATGCAATCGTCGCCCTGAAAGCCGCCGAAGTCCTCGGCAACACCGGGCAAAAGGAGGTGACGAAATTGCTCCTTCCGATCGTAACGGATCCGGCCCGTTCCACTCTGCTGCGTCGGCAGGCCGTGCGTTCGCTCGCGCGCACGTCCGATGGCGCGAAGGAATTGCTCGCGCTGGCCCGGGCAGGAAAACTGGGGGGCGATGTCACCTTTGTGACGAGCATGGAATTGAACGCATCGAGATGGCCGGGCATTCAAGCCGAGGCGGCCAAGGTGTTGCCATTGCCGCCGGGACAGAATGCCTCGCCGTTGCCCCCAATCGCCGAGCTCGTGAAAATGGCCGGCGATCCCGCCCGGGGCGCCAAGGTTTACGCCCGCCAAAGTCCGGGATGCATCACCTGTCACGTCGTCCACGGAGCTGGAACTGACTTTGGTCCCAACCTCTCGGAGATCGGCGGCAAGCTCGGCAAGGATGCGCTCATCGAAGCCATCCTGGATCCCAGCGCCGGCATCTCGTTCGGATTCGAAGCGTTCAACATCGTGCTCAAGAATGGTGACGAGGCCTACGGCCTGATCGCCAGTGAAACGGCGGACGAACTTTCCCTCAAAGCCGTGGGCGGGATTGTCACGAAATTCAAGAAAGGGGACATCGCGTCACGCCAGCCATCGAAGCTCTCAATTATGCCCGCCGGTTTGCAACAGACCATGACCCTCCAGGAATTTGTGGATCTCCTGGAATTCCTGGCTTCGCTAAAAAAGCCATGAAAGCCCTGCGCGGCGGCGAGCGGCGGGATCAAAGCGCGGCTTTGGCGGCGTCCAATTGACTGCGGCTGCCGAGGATGACGACCTGGTCTCCTTCCTGAAGCTCTTCGTCCGGGCTCGGATTAATCAGGCTGGCCCCGTCGCGTTCGATGCCCACGATGCTCGCGCCGGTGCGTGTGCGCAGTTGCAGCTCCCGGATGAGTTTTCCCACGCCGACCGAGCCGCGCTCCAGGGTCACGGTCTCCAGATCCGCGTCCCGCAACATCGTGGGGAGCGACGCGGGCGCGGGAGGCACACGCGGCGGAGGCGGTTGCGCCAAGGTTTCCTGCAGCGCGATCTGGGCTTTGGAGTAGACGCGGATAAACCAGCGCCACAACAACCAGGCGATCAATCCCACCACGATCAGCAAAACGAACAGCACCTTCAGCGGCGGCAGGAGCGTGGAACTCAGGATGAGCACCAGGAGACCCAGCGCGGCGATCCCCGAAAATGGAATCACGTGCGCGACGATCGTGCGAATGGCCGCGGTGCGCTCGCCGGCCGCCGCTTCACTGACGCTGGTCTCGGCCACCAGAAGCCCCACCGCCTGGAGCTTGCGAAACGTCGCGATCAACAGCGGCAGCGACAGGACCATCGCTCCCAGCCAAAGCGCGGCGTTGGCGGTCGTTTCGCCCCAGTGCACCAGCCATTCCGGGGGGCGCTGCGAGATAAAGACCGCGACGGCAAAGATCCCGGCCATCAGGACGATGTTCAGCGCGATCTGCGCAAACCAGCGCCGCATCAGTTTGGCGGCAAAACTGGCTTCCTTCCCGCTCCCCAGCTGGCCGACCCAACGCGTGTAGAGCTCGAGGTTCGCCACCAGTGCCGGCGCCGCGCGCCGATCAAACCAGTTCACCAGGTGATCCGCGCGCTGGATCAAGAAAGGCGTGAGCAATGTCGTGATCACCGACACGGCCACCGCGATCGGGTAAAGGAATTTGCTGGTTACATTCAGCGTGAGTCCCAATGCGGCGATGATGAAGGAGAACTCGCCAATTTGCGCCAGCCCCATCCCGGCGCGCAGGGAGGTTCGCGTGTCGTTCCCCGCCACAAATGCTCCAAAAGCGCACGTGACAATCTTTCCGCCCACCACCGCGAGGCTGATGACGAGCACCGGCAGCCAGTGGGCCGCGAGCAGTTTCGGATCGATCAGCAGCCCGATCGAAACGAAAAAGATCGCGCTGAACATGTCCCGAATCGGTTCGGTGAGGATCTCGATGCGCCCAATCTCCCGCGCCTCCGCTACGACCGCGCCGATGATGAACGCGCCCAGCGCGACGCTGTATCCAAGCTTGGCCGCGAGCAGCGAAAATCCGAAACACAGGCTCAAGACGGTGATCAACAGCATCTCGTTGCTCTTGAACCGGGCCACATAACCCAGCAGCCGCGGCACCGCAATCAACCCCGCCACCACGGCGACCGTCAGGAAGGTCGCCAATTTGCCCAACGTCAATCCCACCTGTCCAAACGTCAGCGCGCCCGTCATCGCAATGCCCGACAGCAACGCGATCATCACGATGGCCAGGATGTCCTCGATGATCAAAACCCCGAAAATAAGCTGCGCAAAGCGCTCCTTCGTCTTTCCCAAATCGGCCAGCGCCTTGACGATGATGGTGGTGGACGAAATCGAAAGCATCGCGCCCAGAAAGATGCTGTCCATGCGGCTCCACCCGAACAACCGTCCAATCTCGTAGCCCACCCAGACCATGAGCAGAATCTCGAGTGTCGCGGCGATGAGCGCCGTGCCGCCGACCTGCCGCAGTTTGCGAAAGCTGAATTCGAGCCCGAGCGAAAACATGAGCAGGATGACGCCGAGCTCCGACAACGTCTTGATGGCATCCTCGTTCTGGATGAGTGGAAAGGGGGGTGTATGCGGGCCGATGATGAGCCCGGCAAGAATGTAACCGAGAACGACCGGCTGTTTGAAACGGTGAAAAACCACCGTGACCAACCCCGCCACAATCATCACCACCGCCAAATCCTGCAAGAAGGCAACCCCATGCATCGCAAACGCAGTGTCGAAGAGTCCCCCGCACCGCGTCAAGATCGTGCCCACCGCCCGAAGAAACTGGATGGCCTGATTGTTATCCACCTTGAGGCGGCATAAATGCCGCGCGCCATCCTGCGCCTGTCGCGGTTCCGCGCCACCTCACGGTTCACGAGCGGCGGAGCGGGCTGCCGCGTCGCGGCATGCGGCGGCGACCGTGGTGAGGTTGCGGAGAAAACCTTCGCGTTGGGTGGCGGGCAGCAGGGCAAGGACCTCTGTTTGCAACGCGATGGCGATGGCCCGGGCGGCCTCGTATTTGGCGCGGCCCGTTTTGCGGAGTTGGATGCGATTGACACGGCGGTCCGCTTCGTGGGCGGTGCGGACGAGGAGATTCGCCTCTTCCATGCGATGAAGGATTGAGGCCACGGTGTTGGGATCGCTGCTCATCGCGGTGGTCAATTCGCGCTGAGACATGCCGGCCGGATCGCCCTCGAGGAGGGTGCGCATGACCGTGAATTGGTCCGGGGTGATGCCGAGGTGGGCAATGCGCCGGCGAAACGCCTGGTTCAGGCTGTACCAAGCGCGGCGCAACAGCGGGGGCAGGCGCCGGCGCATGGGCGCGTCGATCGAGAGGGCGCTGGTCGGGCGGGATTTCGGGGCGGGCATGTAAAAATTTGAATCGGACAAGCCGATAATACGTATAGGTATTATTGCGTTGCAAACTTTTTCCGGATTGCCATAGTCGCCCCCGGTTTGCAGCCGCCGCCGCGTCCAGCCATTCTAAACGTCATCCGCCTCAATCGATGAAACCTTCGACCTTCGCCCGCCTGGCAGGCTTTTCCCTGGCCTTTTCACTCCTCGTCTCCGTGCCGCTCCACGGCGCCGTCCGGGGCTGGCTCGACTGGCGCGGCCCCGACCAGAACGGATCGACCCGCGAAACCGGCCTTCCCGAAAAGGTGGACGCAAAAAGCCCGTTGTGGGTCGCCGATTTTCCCGGCCAATCGTCCCCGGTCATCGCCGACGGCCATCTTTACATCAATGGGTTTCTCGGGGAAGGCACCGATCTGCAGGAGGTCGTGGCGTGCTTCGATGCCGAAACCGGCGCCAAACAATGGGAGCATCGGGAGAATGATTTTCTCAGCGACACGATTTATCTGCGCTATGCGACCTCCTCGCCGACGGTCGATGGCGAGACCGGCAACGTCTATGTGCAGGGGACGCAGGGGTTGTTGATGTGTTTCACGGCAGGCGGAAAGCTCCTTTGGAAACATTCGATGATGGAAGAGTTCGGCCGGCTGACCTTTCCGAATGCGCGGACCGCGTCGCCCCTTGTCGATCAAGATCTGGTCATCACCCGGGGCATCACCAGCGCCTGGGGCGCTCATGGGCCCGCGGGGGATCGCTTCTACGCGTTCGACAAAAAGACCGGCGAACTCGTCTGGTCGAGTGCGCCGGGCGATCGTCCCCAGGACAATACTTTTTCAAATCCGTATCTCGATTTTTGGAATGGCCGTCGGGTGCTTTATTCTGCGGGCGGCGATTGCACGCTGCTGGCCATCAACGCGCGCACCGGCGAGCCGCTGTGGCGCACGCTGGTCGCCAAGGCGGGCGCCAAGGGCGGCATCAACGCCGCCGTCTTTCGCCACAAGAACAATCTCGTCGTTATCCATGAATCCGAGAACCTGGACTCCTCCGAAATCGGGCGCATGGCCGCCGTGCGCATCCCGGACAGCATCACGAAGACCAATCCCCTGGTGCCCCACATCTTGACGCTGAAGGAAATCGAGGCGTGGCGCAATGACGTCGGGTCATTGGCCAGCTCGCCGGTCCTGGTCGGCGACCTCATTTACGAGGTCAACGGCACCGGCGATCTCTGCGCCATCGACGCCAATTCCGGCAAGGTTTTGTGGCGGCACAAACTCGGGATCGAACAGCGGCAAAGCTCGCCCATTCATGGCGACGGCAAAATTTACGCCGCGATTTATATTTCAAACCAGGGGGCGGAGCAGGCGGCGGGCGGCGGCGAATCGGGAGGGAACGGCGAGTTGTTCGTGATCAAACCGGGCGCGACCGGCTGCGAGATCCTGAGCCAGACCCTGCTCAATGGCCGTTGTTACGGAACACCGCTCGCCTATAATGGCAAGCTCTACGTGCAGACCGACAAAAAGCTCTACTGCTTCGGCCGCCGCGGCAACAACCCCGGCCTGCCTCCCGCCCCCGTGGAAAAAGCGTGGCCCACAGCGGGTCCCGCGAAATCACTGCAAATCATCCCGTACGAAGTCCTGCTTCGGCCGGAACAACGGCAGTCGTTTCGCGCCCGGTCCATCGATGCCAACGGTTTTGTCGTTCAGGAAAGCGTCGATGTGAAATCGCTCAAGTGGGAGCCCTACGTTCCACCCGGCGCTCTGGTGCGCGCCGCCATCAAGGGCAACTTCGATCCGGAGGGCGTGCTGGTCGCCGATAAAATTCCCGTCGGCAGCGCTGGACAATTCCAGGCGACCCTCGGCGACTTGAAAGGATACGTGAAAGGACGCGTCCTTCCCGGCGCGCCGCTCAAGCAGGATTTCGAGACCTTCGAGCTCAGCAACATGACGACGAACACGGTCGAGCCGCCAACGGCATTTGCGTTTCCGCCGCTCCCCTGGAACAGCGCCAGGTTCCGCTTCGAGGTCCGCGAGCGCGAAGTCGATGGGCAAAAAACCAGGGCCCTGACAAAGACCATCGAAAACAAACTGTTCCAGCGCGCGCAAATCTTCATCGGGTTTCCCGATATGCAGAATTACACGGTCGAGGCGGACGTTCTCAGCGACGGCAACCGCCGCAAGATGTCCGAGGTGGGTGTCATCAACCAGCGCTACATCATCATGCTGAAAGGCAACTCGCAGGAGTTGGAGGTCAATTCAAACCAGGAGCGGTTGAAGGTCGCGGTGCCGTTCAAATGGGCCCCCAACACGTGGTACCATCTCAAAGCGCGCGTCGACGTCGCCGCTGACGGATCGGGCACCGTCCGGGGCAAGGCGTGGAAAAAAGGGGACGCCGAGCCGGCGGCCTGGACGATCGAAGTGCCGCACCGCCACGCGCACGCCAGCGGCTCGCCCGGCCTGTTCGGCTTCGCCCCACAGGATCAGCGCGTCAGCCTCGATAACATCACCGTGACTGGAAATTAAATTTTTAAATTTTCCGCTGCACCCTCAAATTGCCACCATGAATAAACTTCCTTTGGTTACGGCCGCGCTGATCGCCGGCGGTCTTCTTTCAACAGGCGGCGCAGACTGGCCCGCGTGGGGCGGTCACGACCTGGGCCGCAACATGTACGCCCGCGCGACCGGTCTGCCCGATACTTTTGACGCGGGCAAACCGAAGAGCGGTTCGGACGAAATTGATCTCAAGACCACCAAGAATGTGAAATGGGTCGCCAAGCTGGGTTCGCAGAGCTACGGCAATCCCACCATTTACAAGGGAAAGGTCTTTGTCGGCACCAACAACGAAACGCCGCGCGATCCAAAACACACCGGGGACCGCAGCATCCTCCTTTGTTTCGACGAAAAGACGGGCGAATTTTTGTGGCAGCTCGTGGTACCCAAGCTGAAAGCAGGAAAGGTCAATGACTGGGAGAACCTGGGCCTCTTTTCCTCCCCGGTTTGTGACGGCAAATATCTTTACCTCGTCACAAGCCGGTGCGAAGTGCTCTGTCTCGACATCAACGGCATGGCCGACGGAAACGACGGGCCCTACAAGGACGAGGCCAAGTATGTCACCCTCGACACCGGCAAAGCGCCGATCGAGCCGGGCCCCAAGGACGCCGACATCATCTGGCGTTACGACATGATGGATGAGCTGGGCGTTTTTCCCCACAACGCCTCGAACTGCAACATCCTCCTGCTCGGCGATCTGATCTATGTCTGCACTTCCAACGGCCAGGATTGGTCTCATGTCAATGTTCCCTCGCCCAATTCGCCCAGCCTCGTGGCGCTCAACAAAAAGACCGGCGTCCTGGAAGGCGAGGATGACGCGCAGATCGGTCCCCGTATTTTCCACGGCCAATGGTCCTCGCCCAGCGCCGGAAAAGTAAACGGCCAGTGGCAAATTTTCTTTGGCGGCGGCGACGGGGTTCTGTACGCGTTCGATCCCAAACCGGTGAAGACAGGCGAGACCAACTTCCTCCACACCGTCTGGAAATACGACTGCGTCCCGCCCGAATACAAAATCAAGGATGGGAAACCGATCAAATATCCCGCCGCTGACGGCCCCAGCGAAATCAATTCCACCCCGGTCTTTTACAAAAACCGGGTCTACGTCGCCATCGGGCAGGACCCCGAGCACGGCGAGGGAATCGGTCACTTGGTCTGCATCGACGCCGGTAAAACCGGCGACGTGACCAAGTCGGCGACCGTCTGGGAATACAAAGGCATCAAGCGGAGCATCTCGACGGTGAGCATCGATCCAACCCAGGATTTGTTGTTCATCTCGGATTTCTCAGGCTTCGTGCATTGCCTGGATGCCAATACGGGCAAGCTCAACTGGATTCATGACATGAAAGCCCAGATGTGGGGCAGCACCCTCGTCGCGGACGGCAAGGTGTATGTCGGCGATCAGGACGGCGATTTCTGCGTGCTGGCGGCGGCCAAAGAGAAAAAGGTCATCAACGAAGTGAACCTCGGGTATCCGATGTTTGGCACGCCGGTGGTTGCCAACGGTGTCCTTTATGTGCTGAATCAAAGCTACCTTTACGCATTTGCGGATCCCAATAAAACCGCCAAGGACGAAATACCAAAGCTGGATGGCAAATAATGATCGCCGGCTCGAACGCGCCGGTTTATTCCTGATTTCAACATGACTTCCGTTCCGCCCGAAACCGTTCAGACCGCGCTGACACAGTTGGACGCCCACCTGCGCGACATTCTCCAGTGGCATTTCAGTCCGGAGACCGGCTGTCCGTACTGGCTGGACTGGGCGGGGAAGAACTTCGATCCGCGGAAGGAGATCTCCTGCTTCGCGGACATGTTGAAGTTCCCGCATTTTGCGGACGAATCGCTGCGGGATTTGCAGCCGGAAGTCTGGGTGCCGGCGCAATTCAAGGGAAAGCCGTTCAATATATTCGAGACCGGCGGCACGACCGGCATGCCCAAGCAACGCATCGGGTGGAATGATTACAAAGTCGATTACTCGGAATTCTCGGACAAGATCTCCGATGACCATTTTCCGAGGAACCATTTCTGGCTGATGATGGGACCGACCGGTCCGCGCCGACTCCGGCTCGCCATCGAGCATCTCGCCAACGTGCGGGGCAGCTCCTGCTATTTCATCGACCTCGACCCGCGCTTCGTGAAAAAGGTGATCACGAACAAACAGTTCGACGTCGCCCGCGCCTACATGGATCACGTCGTCGACCAGGCCGTCACGATCCTCAAGCATCGCAGGGTGTCCGGACTTTTCACCACGCCGAAGCTGTTGGAGGCGCTGGCCGAGAAAATCGACTTGTGGGACGCGGGAATACGCGGTGTTTTTTGCGGCGGAACCACCATGGCCCCGCAATATGTCCGGTTCATCATCGAGGAGGTCCTCGAGGGTCGCATCGGATTCTATCCCACTTACGGAAATACTCTCATGGGCCTGGCGGCGAGCGTCCCGTTCCGGCCCGAGGATAAATTTTCCGTCACGTATTACGCACCGCAACCGCGCGCCGTGCTGCGGGTTGTCGATCCTCAGAATACCTCCATCACGAAGGGTTACGGCGAGTGGGGCAGGGTGGAACTCACGACGTTGACCCGCGAATTCTTCATGCCGCGCTTCCTGGAACGCGATGAGGCCATCCGCCGCGAGCCCCGCGCTCCGTATGCCTGGGATGGCGTGGCGGAGGTCCGGCCGTTCGGTGCGATGGAAAAAAACATCGTCGAGGGCGTCTATTGACAGATGAGGGACAGGGCCGTCCGGGAACCCGGGCGCAACATTTTTTGGGCAGTTCCGGCGAACCCGTCCGGTTCGGCTTGAAGATCGGGCTTCGATGTGCCCAATCTCCTGCCGCAAATACAACCCCCACCCCCAATGATCTACTACACGATCTATCTCAAACAGCTCAACACTGACACCGGCTACATCGATGTTGGACTCGAGGACGATCAGTTGTTCAAGGATTTCCTCACCTACCTGGACATCGGAATGAAATCTCATCGCACCTACCGGCTTTCCAATCCGGCCACGCCGGAAGGCCAGGCGGGATTGTTTGCGATCGATCTTTCGTCGATCCACGCCATCACCACCGCGCCGCCGGTTTCGCATCGATCCCCCGGGCGCGTGCCCGCCCCGCGCAAAGCCTGATCCCCACCCATGAACGTCCCGCACCTGCCCGTCCTCCGACGCGGCGTCCCTTACGAGAGCCTCGACAAAATCGAGGTCAAGGACCATCGCACCGGCGAACTCAAGGCGACCGTCAGCACCGTCAACGCAGGCATCGTTCGAAAAGATCTCCACCGCCTCGCAGCGTCGCGGGACGCGCTCAGGAAATTCCCGGTTGCGCAACTGCTGGATCTGTCCGCAAAGGCCGGGGATCTCTTCCTCAACGCGACTCTTCCCCTCGGCGACAAGGGCCACTCTCAATCGCCCGCCCAATACATCGAGACTCTTAGTTCCACAAGCGGCCTGCCGTTCGTGATGGTCCAGCGCAACCTGGCGCGGATCCACGCCGCGCTGACCAACATCAAGACCATCCTCAATGGCCTCTCCCGCGGACTCGACATGTCCATCCTTGACCGGGGTTATGGCGAACAGTCTGGCACCCGGATCAGTATGTATCCCGCAACACAGGCCCTCGGGCTCGTGATGCCGAGCAATTCGCCCGCGGTCAATTCGCTGTGGCTTCCCGCCATCGCCCTCAAGACCCCCGTGATCCTGAAACCCGGCCGCGAGGAGCCATGGACTCCCTACCGGCTCATCCAGGCTTTCATCGCCGCCGGCGTGCCCGCAGAGGCATTTGGGTTTTATCCCACCGACCACGAGGGCGCCGCCGAGATTTTAAAAAGTTGTGGACGCGCCCTTCTTTTCGGCGACAAAGGCACGACGGCCCAATATGCCAACAACCCAGCGATCCAAATCCATGGGCCCGGCTGGAGCAAAATCCTCATCGGCGACGATTGCATCGAACAATGGCCTGATTACCTCGACGTGATGGTTTCCAGCATCGCGGACAACGGTGGCCGCTCGTGCATCAACGCCAGCGCGGTGGTCGTTCCGAAATACGCCGCGGAAATTGCGGACGCACTCGCCCGTCGCCTTGGGCCGATCCAGCCCACCGCGCCCGAGGATCCGGCCGCCCGTCTCGCCGGCTTCGCAAATCCAAAGATGGCCGGGTTCGTGGACAGCTCCATTGAGGAGGGGCTCAAAACGCCCGGCGCGGTTGAAGTGACGGCGGCGTATCGCACTGGCCCGAGAAAGGTCACGTTCGAAGGCGGCGTTTACCTGCGTCCCACCATCGTACGTTGTGACCACTTTCAACATCCGCTCGCGAACCGGGAATTTCTTTGTCCGTATGCCAGTGTCGTGACGGTGCCGCAGGCCGGCATGCTGGAACAGATTGGCTATTCACTCGCCGTGACGGCCATCACGAAGGACAGCGCGTTTATCCAGCAGATCCAGGAGTTCCCGCATATCGAGCGGCTCAACATCGGGCCGGTGTCCACGATGAATATCTCGTGGGATCAACCTCACGAGGGCAACATGTTCGAGTTTCTCTGGAAGCGCCGCAGCATCGAACGGGCGTGGTAACGGTCCTTGCTCCCCTTTGCCGTGGACATACTTCACCGTATAATCACTGTCGCAATTCTGATGGTTTGCCTAGCCGGCCACGCCGAGGACTTCGTTTGGCGCAAGGACGGCAAGCCAATTGCGGATACCGACAGTCAGAAGACCCGCGACGGCTTTGGCGCGCTTCTCCTGCTCATCGACGACAAAAAGTTCTTCGATGACTGGAAGAAGCCCGACCCGCCGCGATTGAGGACCATCACAAACGCAACGCGGATATTGCCTGTCCACACTACAGTCATTTTTGCAGGTGCGGGTCGTAATGCAGATGGCGAGGTTCACGTCACTTGTGATGTCACGATCCGCAAGCCGGACGGTTCTGTTTATGGGGCGCAGAAGGGACTGGTTGCCACGCGGGGCCGCCAGACGCTGTCACCTACGATGCTTCAGCTTGCACGAGACAGGTTGGTAGTTCGCATTGAGCCGCATGACCCAGCAGGAACCTACACGGTCGAGGTGACGGTCAAAGACAACGTGAAGAAAGTGGATTTGCGATTGAAAGAGCGATTCACAGTGAGCAAATGACCACGCGGCTAACCATGCGCTGCCATCCAACCCGGCGGGGGCGTCACGGTTTCCAATTCGCGCGTCCCGCTGGCCGGGTCACTGGGTCGTTGATATGGCCGAAACGAAATCGCAGCACTGGAGTTTGAACCATCAACAAGACAACAAACCGAAACCAACTGTAACCTGAATATGAAAACACAGCTTCTGCTTTTCCTTTCTTGCGCGGCCACTGTCCTTGATGCGTACGCTGCCGAACCAACCACTAACTCTCCTGTTGTTGCTCTGTGCTTCGTCACAGCCGCCGATGCTTTCACCGCCATTCAGCAAAAACTCGGAACAAACGCAGCGGAGGCGGTCTCACAGGTGGACGAGAAGCGCAACACGGTCGCACTGAATTCGACCCATTCCCAGGCGGGCATCGTGCGCGCCTTCCTGACCGGTCTCGACCACCGGCCACCAGAAATTCGCGTTGATGCGACTATCACGCGACATCGGGAAGCCACAGGCAGTTCCCCGGCGCGCGAGGAAGTATTGTCCCGTCGGCTAGTCATCCACCAGGCTGCCCGACCTGAGGCGTTCAGCATTCCCGAGGAACACGGCTCTACCCGAATCGAGCTTCGTGCGACGCAGCTTTCCAGGTGATCGCGTGAGCCAGACGCTCCAAGCTGGTCTGCGTCGCGGCGGTCTGTCTTGACGCGGTCGCCGTGTTTGCGGGGATTTTGGAAGGCGCCACGAGGAGGCGTGGGGTTGGTTTTCTTCAACGCTTGTCGTCAATACCCGTTGCGTGTCGGGGCGTTGCGAGGTTGAGGTCATTTGCGGCTCGACGGCTGCATCGGTGCGGAGTATGTAATCTTTCATGGTGTCTGTTTTTCGTTTCTGTGTTGTTTGGGACGTGAGTTCCACAACATGTGGAAAGGCCGGCCGCATCACGACTGGCAACCCACGCTTATCACGGGGAACAGACACCGCTTTTGCTTTCATCGCCAGCCATACTGACTAGGCGGCATCACACCATGCATACACAACTTCGCATTCTTGCCATTGCGCTCCTTGCGTTGTTTGCCGTGCGTGCTCAGGCGCAGGCGCTGCGTCCGCTACCGACCAACTCGCTGGCCTTTCATTTGCAGAGCCTCGGCCGCATGCCGACAAAGGCCGAGCGAGATGTCATTGAGGCGGCGTTACCTCTTATGCAGCGTCACGGCTGTAGCACCGACTTCCCTCTACGGTCGGTCAAGTACGACGACACCAAAAAGGAGTGGGTCTTGTTTTTCGATGAGGGCAAGCCCGATGCAGCTTTTCGGGTGTTCTTGCCGCACAAGGATTCCGCTTGGTTCGAGGTTCAGCACGTTCCGAGGAGGTGGCGCATGCGATTTCCCGCCGAGAGAAAGAAAGGATAAGATGCGAGCCACGCCGCCTAACCATACGCTCCAGCGAACGGCGGGGGCGGCTTCTCATTCGTGCTGTGCGATTTTTGGCCCGCAGTCGCTGAGCTCGTGTCGTTAGGCGGCTTCGCACTATGTTCCTCATCCAATTGTTTTCGATTGGGGTCTGCGCGGCAGGCGCAGCATCGGTGGTCCTATCCTTCACGCGTCTGCGGTACTCGTGGATCGTCTTTTTGTGTGCGTTGCCAGCCTTTACGATTGGACTGTCTCTCACCGGCGTCCAGATCGCGCAGAGGCTTTTTTCGCCGGAGTTGGCGGTCTTCTGCACGTTATTCTTTGTCGGCGCGTTTGGTATTTTTCGGTGGAGCTACAAACGATCATGGAAGAGTTGAGACACACGCCGCCTAACAAGACGCTGCAGCGAACCGGCGCAGCCGTTTCGGTTTCGACCGTTATTCGCTTGTCGGACCGTTTGCTCATTTCACGCCGGTCGCTGAGCTTTTGTCGTTAGGCCGCTCGCCGCTTGGAATGCCAACGACACCCAAAACAAAACGCCGCTTGCTCCTCGTTGCGAGCATTTATGCGGTTGCACTCGTCGCTTGTCTTCCATTTCCGCCCCGTGCCGAGTGGATTGGGTATGCTTCTTATTTGTGGGCTTTCCCGATGGGCTTGTGGACGTTCTTTGGCAGGAACGCGGATGCCGGTGAACTCATCATCGGATACATAGTTTACATCGGACTATTTGCCTGGGCGACTCTCGCCGGGCGACGATGGACATCCGTTGTGGTTTACGTTCTTATTTGTGCTGTTCTCGCGTTGAACGTTTCCGGATGTCGGAGGGTTTGGAGTGAACTCGAATATTTGCACCAATGACCACGCGGCCTAACAAGACGCTGCAGCGAACCCGGCGATGCGATTTCCGTCGTGCTCAGATCCCATGCGCCGGGTCGCTGAGCTTGAGTCGTTAGGCGACACTACACATCACACCTACTTAAACCATGAACAAATCCAAACGCTTGATTGTGGGTTCGGTCGCGCTCCTACTTTTCGGGTACTGTGGCTGGACTACCACCCGCATCTCCATACTAGAGTCGCGCCTGGCTCAGTTGGAGTCATCCCACCAGGCACTTGGTCGCGCCACCTACAACTTTGGGACGGCCTCGTTGCGTACCGATAAGTTCGCAGGACTTTCCGGCGCTGACTTGGCGAGGATCGTCCTATATGAGATGCAGCAGGATGACCTGTTGCGGGCAGCAATCCACAGCAGCAGATCTCGGTCGATGCTTATTCATGAGTCGCAGTCGCCACGCAACTCGATGGAAAAGGTGTCACAGTGATTACGACCGCGCCGCCTAACCAAGCGCTCCAGCGAACGGCGGGTTCGACCTCTCCAGCGTGCTCTGGCCCATTGGCCCCGCCGTCGCTGAGCTTGGGTCGTTGATATGGCTTTAAATTGTCAAGCAAGCAACAGTTCTGCTTTCCGAGAAAGTTAAATTCATTTCGGTTTGCGACACCGCGGCCTTGCTGAGTCAGAGGCAGGAACGCTTTTGTTCCTGCGGTTATCAATGCTGAGATACGTGAATCCACTCGCAAGAGTTGCCTCCTGC
>JBEEGQ010000050.1:0-20288 GCA_041166945.1 Verrucomicrobiota bacterium | reverse complement strand
TTATCCCGCGAACCTCTTGGGCCCTCCAGCCGGAAGACCAGCTTTGCCATCACGGAAATCATGTATCACCCGCGTGTTGTTCCCGGGTTTACGAATAGAAGCCTGGAGTTTGTCGAGATCTACAATTCCAACCCATTCCCGGAAAACATCAGCAACCACCGTTTGTCGGGCGCGATCGATTACACCTTTCCTGCAAACACATCGATACCCGGCGGAGGTTTCCTCGTTGTGGCACGCGACCCCGGGTTTATTCAAAGTCGATACGGATTGAGCAACGTGCTGGGCCCCTGGAGTGGAACCAATCTCTCGGGCATAAGCACCAACGGGCTTCCAGGAGGCTCGGCAACCCTGCGGCTGCGGAGTCCTGCGGACGCCATTCTGCTCGAAGTGAACTACACCGGCAGCGCGCCGTATCCAGTTGCCGCCGATGGAGCAGGCCATTCGCTCGTGCTGGCCCGTGCTTCCTACGGGGAAGGCGACGCGCGCGCGTGGGCCATCAGCGACGTGGTGGATGGATCACCGGGCGCGGATGACCCGTTTAACTCAGACCGCCTCGCATCCGTGCGCATCAACGAATTCCTCGCTCATACGGAGGACACCAACATTCTGGATTTCATCGAGCTCTATAATCATAGCAACGGGTCGGCGGACCTTTCCGGTGCTTATCTCGCTGACGATCCGGACTTCATTCAGAATCCGGCCGTCACCAACCATTTTTATCGGATCCCGAACGGCACCGTCCTGCCCCCACGCGGTTTCATCTCATTCAACCAGGCGGTCCTGGGCTTTTCCCTGAGTGCATCGGGGGAGCGCCTTTACCTGGTGAATTCAAACCAAACGCGCGTATTGGATGCCGTCAAGTATGACTCCCAGGGAAATGGAGTCTCGATGGGACGCTCTCCCGACGGTGGCGCCTCCTGGTATCGGATGGCTTCGCGAACACCAGGCGCCGCCAACAGCGCCCAGCGCTATTCTCCCGTGGTCATCAACGAACTCATGATCGAACCGATTAGCGGCCTGTCGGATGATGAGTATGTCGAGCTTTACAACCGGAGCGGTTCGGCGGTGGACGTCAGCAACTGGCGTTTCGTGGATGGCATCAGCTATCACATCCCCGCCGGCACCGTTATTCCAGCGAACGGTTACCTGGTGGTGGGCCGCAATGTTACGAACCTGTTTGCAAAATACGCCAATCTGAATGCGAGCAACACGCGCGGCGACTACAACGGCACGCTCGGAAACAGCGGTGATCGCATCGCTCTTGCCATGCCGGACACCAACACCAGCGCAAACGTCACTGTCACCACCAACGGCGGAATGGCCGTCACCAACACCGTTTACTCGACCAACATCATTTATGTGACCGTAAACGAGGTGACTTATGTGGGAGGAGGCCGATGGGGCATCTGGTCACATGGCGGCGGTTCCAGTCTCGAATTGCGCGATCCCCGTAGCGACAACCGGCTGGCTGCCAACTGGGCCGACAGCGATGAATCCGCCAAGGGCATCTGGACCACGATCGAAATCACCAATGCGATCAGCGAGACGCTGGGGGGAACGATCAATGACAACCTCCTGATTTTTCAGCTCGGCGTTGGAGAATGCCTCCTCGACGATGTCGAAGTTCGAAATGGGGTCGCGGGGGCGAATCTCCTGAACAATCCCGGATTCGAAACCGGCACGGCAACGCCGGTGGCGGTTGGAACAGACCTGGGAGGCTGGACGGCGCAAGGTTCCCACGATCAATCCAGTTTTGAAAACATAGGGTTCACGGGCAGTCGCAGCCTTCATTTGCGCGCGGGCTCCCGCGGCGACAACGGCGGCAACCGGCTTCGTTCGCCAGCCCTGGCTGCCAGCGGCACTGTGGTGCTGCGCGCCCGCGCCAAATGGGTGCGAGGCTGGCCCGAAATTCTGCTCCGGCTTCACGGCGGCGGCGCTGAGGTCGGCGGCCGGCTTCCCATGCAACCGAACCTCGGCACGCCCGGGCTCGCCAACAGCCGGCTCATCGCCAATCTCGGACCCGCGGTATATGACGTGATTCACAGCCCCATTCTGCCCGCGGCCAGCGAGGCCATCACGGTGACCGCCCGCGCGATTGATCCCGATGCGTCGGTTGTGCTGCGCCTCAAATACCGAATCGATCCCTCGGCCACCTATGCCGTCGTCACCATGACGGACGATGGAACCAACGGGGTCAATGGCGATGCCATCGCGGGCGACGGTGTTTACAGCGCGCGCATTCCCGGCCAGGGCAGCGGGGGCACGGTGCCTTTCTATATTGAGGCTGCAGATGGCTCGGGTGGAACGAATACATTCCCGACCGATATTTTCCCGGTCAGTCCATTGACGCGGCTGTTTCCGTTCGACGCGTTGACCCGCGAATGCGTGGTGCGCTGGGGCGATACGAACATGCTGGGAAGTTTTTCGACCTATCACGTCTGGTTGACCGCCGCCAACACAGCCCGCTGGAATACGCGGCGGCCGGTGCTGAACAACACCCCGCTCGACGGCACCTTTGTCTATAACAACTCCCGCGTCATTTACAATTTGACTCCCCTCTACGCGGGCAGCCCCTGGCATCGCGGCGCCATGTTGACCGGGCCGGACGGGAGCTTGCGCGTGGATTTCACGATGAACTATCCCGACGACGATCAGTTCCTGGGCGCTTCGTCGGCGGTGTGGAACAACCCGGGAAATCCGAGCGGCACCACCACGTCAGATACGAGCGCACAGGCGGAACAGGCGACCTATATTCTTTTTCGGGAAATGGGCGTTCACTATAACTACCGGCGTTACATGCATCTTTTCGTGAACGGCACCCAGCGGAGCACCACGTCGGATCGCACCGGCAACTTCATCTTCGAAGATTCCCAACAGGCCAACAGCGACGTCATTGGGGAATGGTCCGCCAACGACACGGCGGGTCAGCTATTCAAGATCGAGGACTGGTTTGAATTCCCGGACAATGGCGATGACTTCAGCAACAACAACGACTCGGACCTGACGCGCCGCAATATTTCCGGCACGACCAACATCAACATCGCCGCCGCCCGGTTCATGTATCGGAATCGCGCCCGCGGCACCGGTGAATCGGCAAATGATTACACGAACCTGGTGAACCTGCTCAACATTGTGAGCCCGTCCGGTTCGGGCGCCAACGATCCGCTCACCAACCAGCTCGCCCAGCTCAATGCCATCATGGACATCGAGCAATGGATGCGGATTCTCGCCTGCCAGCACACCGCCGGCAATTGGGATTCCTATGGCTATCGGCGCGGCAAGAATTGTTACACCTATAAACCGCAACACGGCCTGTTCCAGCTCTGGACATGGGACATCGACTTTACGATGGGCGTCGGTGGTGATGGAACGGGCCAGGACGTTTTTGACAACGGCGGTGGAAGTCCTGACGGGGATGAGCGGATTGGCGCAATGTGGAACACGCCCGCCATCCGGCGCGCCTATCTCCGCGCCTTTGAGGACATGGTCAACGGACCTTTGAACAACAGCTACATGGATCCGATTCTCGATGCCAAAGCCGCAGCGATGGCCGCGAACAACGTGAACTATCTTCCCGGGACCGTCGCCACCATCAAAAGCTACGTGACCGGGCGTCGCAATTACATCGTGGGCACACCGCTGTCCGGGATGGTGGGCAACCTGTTCACCGCGACAGTGGGCGGCCAAACCAGCTTCGCCACCAACGCGAACATGGTGACGATTACCGGCAGTGCGCCGGTCAGCGCGAAGGACATCTACATCAATGGCATCGCGGTTCCTGTAACCTGGACGAGTGTGTTGAACTGGTCGATCCGCGTCGCCCTGAGCAACGGCGTCAACAACCTGACACTGCAGCCTTATACGCTGCACGGAACGCCGACCAATACCGCGCGGACAATTGTCATCACCAATACCGCGCTGGTCGCCGGGCCTGTCGGGAATGTGATCTTCAATGAATTCCTCTATCAGCCGCTCACTCCCGACTCCTCGTTCGTGGAATTGTTCAATGTCTCGACCAACACCGCGTATGACATCGGGGGCTGGCGCATCAATGGACTGGATTACGAGTTCCCGGGTGGAACGGTCATCGCTCCCCGCCAATACCTGGTTGTGGCAAAGAGCATGCCGGCGTTTGCGTTTGCATTTGGTTTTACCATCGTGCCGGTGGGCGAATTCGGCGGCAATTTTGATCCCGATGGCGAAACGATCAGCTTGATCAAGCCCGCCACGACCAACTCTCCTGAATTGGTGGTCGACAGGATTCGCTACGAGAACCAAGCGCCCTGGCCGGTGACACAGGCGGGCAGCGACATCTCGCTCCAGTTGATCGATGCGCAACAGGACAATTCGCGTGTCAGCAATTGGGGAGTCAATCGCAGCCTTTGGTCCTATGTCACCTACACCGGCACCATCCAGAGCAACGGCACCACCTTCCTGGTCTACATGCCGACGGCCGGCGATGTTTACATCGACGACTTGGTGCTCGTGACGAACAACGTTCCTGAAGTCGGTCCCAACGTGCTGGTAAACGGCGGATTTGAAGCGCCGCTGTCGGGAACCTGGACGCCGTTGGGCAACCATTCCACTTCCGTGAGCAGCTCGGCGGTGGCGCATTCCGGCTCGAACAGCCTGCACGTGATTGCGACGGGGGTCGGGGGAGCTTCCTCCGCGATCCGCCAGATATTGCCGGGATTTGTCACCAACACGGTTTGCACGCTGAGTTTCTGGTTCCTCCCGGCCACCAACGGGACCGCATTGACAGCGCGAACCACCCCCGGCAGCAGCTTTAATCCGCCGGCGCCGTTCTTCAACATTCAACCGCGGGTCAACCCCAACAGCCCGGGCACCGCGAATCAATTCGTCTCAACCCGCCCGCCGTATGACCCGGTCTGGCTCAATGAACTTCAAGCTGAGAATCCGCTGGGCATCACGGATAACATGGGCGAACACGAACCGTGGGTTGAACTTTACAATGCCGGCCCCAACCCGGTCGACATGAGCGGCTATTACCTGGCGAACAATTATGCGTCGAACCTTACCCAATGGCAGTTCCCCGCCGGCTTTACCCTGGCGCCCGGGGAATTCAGGGTGGTTTGGGCGGATGGCGAACCCGGCGAGACGTCGGGCACCCAGGCGCACACCAGCTTCCGCCTGCCGATCGGCAACGGCACCGTCGCGTTAAGCCGCCTCGTCAATGGCCAGCCGCAGATCACTGATTATCTCACCTACACAAATCTTCGCGCGAGCCTCTCCTACGGGGACTTTCCGGACGGCCAACCGTTCAGCCGTCGAATCTTCCAAACGCCCAGCGGCGGCGCCACCAACAGCAGCCGGGATATCAATGTGTTCGTCAACGAGTGGATGGCGGCCAATTTCACATTCCTGGCGGACCCGACCGATGGCCAGTACGACGACTGGTTTGAATTGTATAACGCGGGGGAAACCGCCGTGGACCTGGGTAATTATTATCTTACCGCCAACCTCAGCCAGCCCACCAAGTTCCATATTCCCAACAATGGTCGTTACGTGATTCCCGCCGGCGGCTACCTCCTCGTTTGGGCTGACAACGATTCCGCCGACAATTCCACCAACCAGGCTGACCTGCATGTGAACTTTTCGCTCTCGGCCGATCCGGGCGAAGCGATCGGGCTTTATGCTCCGGATGGATTCACACCCATCGACACGGTCATCTTCGGACGGCAGACCAACAACATCAGTGAAGGCCGGTATGCGGATGGCGCTGCGAGCCGTTATTTCATGACGGTTCCAACGCCCCGCGCCGCCAACGCGATCGTCGGCGGCAATACGCCGCCGGTGCTCGGTCCCATCGCGGATCACACCCTGCGCCTTGGACAAACGCTCGCTTTCACCGCGACGGCCACTGACGCCGAGGCGGGGCAGACCCTGAGTTTCTCGCTCAGCGGACAGGTGCCCCTGGGCGCATTCATGAACGCGGCCGGGCAGTTTAGTTGGACCCCCAGTCCCGCTCAGACGCCCAGCACCAACACCTTCACTGTGGTGGTCGCCGACAATGGCGCCGGAGCCCTCACGGATTCCGCGACGTTCACTGTCACGGTCCTGCCTCCTCCTGTTGCCATGATTACGGGCAATGGCGGCGCGACGGTCACCGTCGGCTTCGACACGATCGCCGGTCGCAGCTATCGCCTCTATTACAAGGCGCACATTGACGACGCGACATGGCTTCCCCTGAGCGCACCCGTCCAGGCCACCGGCGCGAATCTGACCATCGACGATAACATCGGGCCCAGTCCCCAGCGATTCTACAAGGTCTTCCAGGTGGATTGATTCGGAACCGGCGCGGTTGGTCGCCGTTATGATGCAACCTGGCCAGTGGTGCATCCCGAAGTTGTGCGCAGCCGTCCGAGCCGTGACTGCCGCGCCGTTGTAGCGTAGACTTCCAGTCTGCTGTATCGTGGATTTCCAATCCGCACGCGCTGGGAGTGGCCTTGTGCGTCAGGATTATCAAGCCCCTGCCGACTGGGAAGTTGGCGATCGTTCGGAATGCACGGTTTTCTCCGTCAGACTTTGAGGAGTTCACGGGCCTGCGCCATGCCGGCAGCTGGCCGGCCGAATTCGCTTGCCGTGACGCGCGCCAGGGCAGTGAGGTGACGCCAGCGAAACGCGGGGCGTGTCGAGGCAAATTCCTCCGAGGCCGTTCGATAGAATTTTTCCGCATGCAGCGCGCCGTCCTCACTGATCGCGTGGCGCAGCAGCAGGTCGAAAATCTGGCGCGGGGGATGGCCGAGCAGGCCGTAGCGATGCACCACGGCGCTGGCGCGCGCCTGGAGGTTTCCGCGAATGGCTTCGTCGAGTTCCCGCACAAGCAACTCCGGTTCAGTCGCCCGGATGGATTCCAAATGCTGTTCGAGCGGCAAGGCTTTCCAATTCAGAAAATCACCCCCGCGGTTGGTGCGATCGAGGGCAACCTGATATGCGCCCAGAATCAGGCTGGCATAGGTGTTTCGGGTGTTGCTGACGCGGGCCATGTTGCGCCAGGCATTGGCGGAATCGCAGGCGTGCACACCGATGGAGTCGCCATGAACACTTCCCAACGGCTTTCCGGCAATCTCTTCGCGGGGAGTCCGGCCCTGGTCCCGAAGTAGCAGTTGATTTGCGGCGAGAGTGAGGGCCTCGCCGATGGCGGCGGGCGAGATTCCTTCGGCCAGCGCGCCGGCGGCGGCCCCAGCGGCCTGTTCGGGAGTGGACTTAAAAATGGTCTGGCTGAATTGATCGATCCAGGCGTCGTCCGGTTGACGATCGCCCGGCGGTTTTCCAATCAACTTGTGTTCGTCCAACAGTTTCGGCAGCACGACCCGCGGTTCGTCGTTCTTGACGCTGCGCGGCCAGGACTCCGCCTTGACGCAATAACGGACGGACTGTCGCAGCAATGTGTGGGCCTGCTCCGTGCCTATCAGACCGATCATGTCCCACGCCCGGTAGGGCAATACGACACGATGCACCTCGGTGTTGTCCTGCACCGCATATAGAAGATCGTTGAAAGCGTCCTGCGCTGTCCCCTGGGCCAGGCGGGCAAAGATTTTCTCGGCCTCCGTCACATCCTCGCGCCGGACGGCGTCCCGCAAAACTTCCCCCCGCGGCCGAATTTCCGACACGCTCCCGGGTTGGACCACATGCAGGACCTCGTCCTTGCGCCCCCCTTTTTCCTGAATCCGGTTGGTGTTTCGATAGAGTACCTTGAAGACTGGCAGGGGTTGCAGCTCCTTGGGCAGCTCGGCGGTCATATGAAACGCCGGCCCGAGGGCCATCATGGTGTGAAACCCAACGTAGTCTTCGCCTCCAAATGTCCGTGCGTTGGCGAGCGCGGCTGCCGCGACGAATTGTTTCAGTTCGGCGCCGGCTCGCAACTTCTCAACGAGGATGGGCAGAAGTCGATTCGCCGGCGTCTCCTGCATCAACACCACCATGGGCTCGAGCGAGCCGAAGGTGAGGGCGTCGGTCGTTTCCGCGGCGGCCGCATTGGCGAGTCCCAAACCGTGCGCGACTTCGCAGCCCACTGTGGCGACCAGCATGCCGCGGCCGACATCGGCAAGAAATTCCCGGCGATTGCGTGATGGATTCATGATGGGGTTCCTTTCGCGTGACAACTTCTCAGGGCATGTGCCAGTCATACGCCCCTCGCGCAGGGCGTCAAGGCCATTTAACAGGCCTTTCTCAGTCGCCCCATCCAGCTCCCCAGGTGGATCGATCTTTTCAAGGATGCAACCGCATCTCGGCGGGCTTGTCGGCAACCAGTCGCGTGTGCGACCCTCCGGGTCTCGCATCGCACCGCCATTTTTATGAAAATGATTCTCTGGGTTCTCTCCGCCGTTTTCGTCCTGAGTGGAAGCGGCATCGCGCAGGTCGGGAAGCCCGCGCCGGCTTCCAATGCGAAAGTTGTCCGGACCGAAGACGTCATTTATGGCCGCAAGTTTGGCACGGCCCTGACGCTGGATGTCTTTGAGCCGCGCTCGAAAAACGGGTGTGCGATCCTGTTCATGGTGAGCGGCGGATTTTTCTCCAGTCACGAGGCCATCAATCCAAAATCGTACGAACCTTTTCTGAATCGCGGTTACACGGTCTTCGCCATCGTTCATGGGTCGCAGCCGAAATTTCAGATCCCCGAAATCGTCGAGGACATTCATCGCGCGGTGCGTTATGTCCGGCATCATGCGGACCGCTGGCAATTGAATCCGGATAAATTCGGCATCACGGGCGCCAGCGCGGGCGGGCATCTCTCCCTCACCATGGGAACCCAGGGGCATCCCGGAAAACCCGACGCCAAGGATCCGATTGATCGTCGGAGCAGCGCCGTCCAGGCGGTCGCATGCTTTTTTCCGCCCACCGATTTTCTGAACTGGGGGGAAAAGGGGGAGGACGGAGTGGGTTACGGTCCGACCGCGCAGTTCAAGCCGGCCTTCGGCTCGAAAGCGGATTCGGCCGAGGGCCGCCAGGAATTGGGCAGGGCCATCTCGCCCATCCGGTTTGTCACCTCGAACATGCCGCCGACGCTGGTGATTCATGGGGACGCCGACAAGCTGGTGCCGATTTTTCAGGCTCGCAGCTTCGAGACAAAATGCCGGGAACAAGGCGCGCCGTTTCAATTGGTGGTCAGGGCGGGGGCCGATCACGGATGGGGTGCGGGCATGGCGCCAGATATGGAACTTTTTGCGGATTGGTTCGATCGGCACCTTCGCGGCATCACGCCCCAGCGGTGAAGATCGCTCGAAACGCAGATTCGCATTGAAATTCAATCGAATTTTTGCGACGCTTTCGCGGTCATTTGGAGCATGCAGGCGCTCGATCCCATCCAGATTCCCGGTACGTTGCCCGAGCGGCAGCGGGAAGCGCTTATTAGTTTGCTGGCCGATGAAGACCCCGTGGTTTACTCGGCGGTCCGCGCGAAGTTGCTGGGATTCGGCCCCGCCGCCAGCCAATGGTTGCGACCCCATACGTTGAGCAGTGATCCGACGTTGCGCAGGCGGGCGGTGGAAATCGTTCGGCACCAGGCGCGTCGGGTCGCCGATGGCCGGTTTCTTGATTTTTGCCGAAGCCACGGCGAGGAGCTCGACCTGGAGGAGGGCGCGGGCATGCTGGCTCAGACGCATTACCCCGATGCGCACCTGGGCGCCTACCGGGCCCTTTTTGACGCCTGGGCCAACGAACTCCGGACGCGCATCGATCCGGCGGCGGCGCCCGAACGCATCCTGGGCGTCGTCCACCGTTTTCTGTTCGTCGAGCTCGGATTTTCAGGGAGCGAGGACCATACGTTTGATCCCGATACCGGTTATGTGAATTGCATTGTGGACAGGCGCACCGGCAATCCAATAGGGCTGGGGGCGATTTATCTGTTGGTGACACGCCGATTGCGGCTCCCGATAACGGGCATTGGGTTGCCCGGCCATTTTATCTGCCGGCACCAGGACAGCCGGGGAGAGTTGTATATCGATCCATTTGCCCAGGGCCGTTTCCTAAAAAAGGCTGAGTGCATCCGGATGCTGCTTCACACCAGTTTCGTGAGTGGCGAGAAGCACCTGGCCCCGCTGAGCGGGCGCCGCATTCTGCTGCGTTTTTGCCAGCAACTGGTCAATTCCTACGCGCATCTCGAGCAGCCGGACGAAGCCCGCCGCGTTCAGCGCTACGTGACGGTGTTGAGTAAGTAACCTCGCGGGTACCTTGGTAGCGCGGTAGCGACCCAGGTGAGCTCTCCGATCCGCATGAGCTGGCACTTCAAAAACTCGGGGGCGTCACCCGCAATCCACCGTGAAGCGGCATAAATGCCGCGCGCCTTGGGCAGGAAGCGGACCGCGGCATTCATGCCGCTTCGGGAGCGACCCAAGGGGAGCTCGGATCGCCATGAGGAGCCACTTCAAAAACTTCGGGCCGTCCCCCGCGATCTCAAGCCCCACGCTGGTGCCTCACGCGCCGGGATTATCGACTGCCCGTTTTTATGCCCGGCGGAGTGGGGACGTAGGCTTTGAGGCTGAACCCGTCGGCATTCACCGAGCCCGAATAGACCGTGATATAAAAATACTTGGAAACCTTGTCGAAGCCGGGCAGCAGCGAGAAGTCGAGCCAGTCCTTGAACTTTTTGGCGTCATCTTCCATACCAAGCCGGCCGGCTATGGGGGAGCCCGCGAACAAGTTCGCCAATGTGCCGGAATCTTTCTTCATGATTTCCATGAGGGATTTCCAGGTTTCAGCGACATTTTCGTAGCCGAACATGCCTGTGCCCATGCCGCCCACTTTCTGCGCGGCATCGGCGAGGCCCGGAAGATCTCGGAGAGTTTTTGACGGGCCATCGCCCGCGCGCATGAACTCTTCGAGGGTGGCCGTGTCTGTCGAGAGCGCCAGGTAACCGCCGCTGGCCGCGTAGCTCAGGGTGCGTTCGTTCATCTTGCCGCCTGCTCCCGGCTGGGGAATGGTCATCGAGTAAACCTTGCGCCCCAAAAATTCCCGTTCCTTTACTTTGCCACCGCCCGTGGGCAGCAGAGAGGTCAGTGCCTTCACAGCGCCGGCCAGTTGTTCCGGTTTCGGAGAACTGATGAGCGTGATCGACGGAGGGCTTTGCAGATCCGCGAGAGTCTGTTTCCGCGGGGCTCGTTGATAGGAAATGAGGTCGTCGCCCAGGTTCGCGAACAGCTGCTTCCGAATGTCGAAGTTCGGATCCTTGTCCTTCCCGGCAACGTCGACCACCATCTTGATGACGTTCGCGAGCTGGGGAACTGCTTCGACGAGAGTCTGCTCAAGTGTGTTCCACGCGCGGCTCAGATCGAGGCGAAAGCGGGAAAACTTGACCGCATCCGCCGGAACAAAAGGCGGCGGGTTGGCATCCTTGGTGTCGAAGGTGAACACTTTCACCAACCCCTTGCGCGCACTGGCGGGCACGTGAAGATCGAAATTCATCAGCGCGCCGTCACCCGTATCGCGAAGATTGAAAGCCAGGTCCTCCAACCCGTTCAGGCCCAGCACGGAAATGACGGTGTCCATCTTGGGAAACGCGCCGGGAGGCGCGGCACCCTCCTTTTCAGGTTTCGACAACGCCTTCGAGATCCCCTCAATCAACGGCTTCAGGTGCAGCCAGCCGTATCCAAGTGAATCGCGAAAGAGGGTGTTGTGCGATTTGGCGAAGGCGGGATTTTCCAGCAGGGTCGGCGGCGTCGCGCCCGATTGGGCAGCGAGGACCTTTTCGACGTCCTTCACGGAATTGCCGAGCACGAAGAGGGAGTCGGATTGGCCGACGAGCAACTCGATGTTGGTGACCGGCTTTTTGGGTTTCGGCGCGTCCAGGGTTTCATTGCCGGAGTTGGGATCCGGGAACATTTTGTCAAAAATCTTGCCGAGTTCATCCGACTTGAAGACGAGGGTCGAAAAATCGACATCGCGAATTTTCTGGATGCGTGTCTGCCGGCCTCCCTCCACCCATTTTTTCTTGAGCGCAACGAGGTTGGTCTTCAGCGCGTCACTCTTGTCGCGGCTATCCACGAGCAGGAAAAACGCGGGCGTCTTGTCCTCCTTGTCATCGAACGCCGGCATCATGATCGCGAATGTGACCTGCCCCCGGGCCAGCCCGGAATAGTCGGCGAACTTGAATCCAAGCTCCTTTTCGAACGGCGCGATGATCTCCGTTTTGAACTTGTTCACGAACTTGTCCCGGAATGGTTTCATCGCGACGTCATTCCAAAACAGCGAGGAGGGCCATTTGTCCCACAGCATGCTGGCTTTGGCATACTCGGGGATCGTGAAGACAAATAATGTGTCGCGCGGCAGCAGTTTTTCCGGAGGCGGCACCGGGGCCGCGGGTGCTGCGAGAACTAGCCCGCAGAGAAAAAGCAGGAGCGTGATTTGGCGTTTCATGATCGATTTGGTTTGTTGCGAACCCAGCGTTCCCCCATGGCTTAACAAACTGCGGCCAGCGGCGGAAGCACAAATCGTCCTTTTATGAAACGTTGCCGCGGGCATCGGGCTCTGTGTTAACGGTTTGACTTGGCACCCGTATAAAATTAGATTTCGAGCACATGCTGGCCACGGAATCCAATGCGGTTGCCCGTTCGGTCGCCCCGTCTCCACACCCTGCCTGGAAACAAATTGTTGCTCCGGTTGAGCCATTTCTCGAGGCGGTGGCCGGACGTCTGCGGGAGCAAATCGACGCCTTCGAGAGGGACATCGCCACCTACGCGGAATACGCGCTGACCAACCAGGGCAAGCAATTGCGCCCCGCCTTGGTGGCGTTGAGTGGTGGCGCCGCCGGCAAGGTCAATGACCAGCATGTGCTCGCGGCTGTCATCATCGAGATGGTTCACCTCGCCACCCTGGTGCATGATGATGTCATGGATGGCGCCTCGATTCGGAGGGGGCGTCCCACGCTGGCGGCGGAGTGGGGAACGGAGATTTCGGTGCTGCTCGGCGATTGTCTTTTTGCGCATGCGCTCAAGCTTGCGGCTGGATTTCCGACAACGGAGATATGCCGGGCGGTCGCGGCGGCCACGAACACGGTCTGTTCGGGGGAGATATTGCAGACCCAGCGCCGGAAAAGCTTCGACCTTTCGCGCGCGGATTATTTTAAAGTGATTCAGATGAAAACCGGCGAATTGTTCGCGCTGTCGTGCGACCTCGGCGCTTATCTCAGCGGCGCCGGGACCGCGCCCCGGTCGGCTCTGCGCCATTATGGAATGGCCATCGGCACCGCGTACCAGGTGTATGACGACTGCCTGGATTTGTTCGGGTCGGAGGCGGTGGCGGGGAAATCGCTCGGCACCGATGTCGCCAAGGGCAAGTTGACTCTTCCGCTGCTGCTGGCTTTGGAACGAACATCGGGAGCGGATCGTGAGGACCTGATGGAAATGTTGCGCGACTGGCAGCCGAGCCGTTTTCCCGAATTGTTGGGGATGCTCAACACGCGGCGCGCCCTCGAGGATTCCTGCGAGGCCGTCCAGCAACATCTCGATGCCGCCCTGAACACCCTGGCGGCGCTGCCGGAATCGGCCAGCCGCGCCGGCCTCGCAGGGCTCGCGGCTTATCTGGCCCGTCAAACGGAAGCGCTCGGGACCAACGCTTGAAGGAAAATCCGATGAGCGAACCCGCCCGAATTCAGGAACCGGAATCATCCCCGGATGCCGCCGCGGATCCGCAGGCCGCGCCGCTGCCCGCTCTCTCCGACATGCCGCCCCACGAATCGGCCGTGGACCTCGTCCTGGTGCAACGCACACAACAAGGGGATTTGCCCGCTTACGATGAGCTCATCCGCCGCTATCAGGAACGCATCTACGCGACCATTTATCACATGACCGGCAATCATGATGACGCGAATGATCTGGCGCAGGAAACTTTCATCAAGGCCTTCACGGCGCTCAAGACCTTCAAAGGGGACTCGAGTTTTTACACCTGGGTTTATCGAATCGCGGTCAACAAGACGATCAATTTTCGAAAGCTGCGGAAAAACCGGTCGCATCTGAGTTTGAACGACATGGATTTCAACGCCGAGAACGATCCGGACATGGTCCAGCTGGTGTCGGACCGGACACCGAGACGCGAAGCCGGCTTGAGCGAGCTGCACGACAAGCTCGGCGAGGCCATGCAAAAACTGTCGCCGGTCCACCGGCTTGTCGTGACGTTGCATGATGTGCAGGGATTGCCTCACGAGGAGATTGCCACGATTATGGATTGCAACATCGGCACCGTTCGTTCGCGGCTGTTTTACGCGCGACAACAGTTGCAGGCGTATTTGTCGGATTATTTGAAGTGACGTTTATGAAACCGGAAATCACCGACCAGGAGGAGCTGCAACGCATGCTGGCGTTGAAGCGCCATGAGCAGCCGCCAAAACGATTTTTCAAGGGCCTCTCCACCGCGGTCATCGATCGCCTTCAACATCCCGAGCCGCTTCCTCCGCCGACCTTCTGGCAGCGCCTCGGCCTCGACTTCGATCGCAAGCCGGTCATCGTCTGTATCCTCGGGGTCACCGTCTGCGGCCTGCTGGCTTACGCCCTGGTTTTGTCCCGCAACGTGAAGGGGCCGCCGCCGGATCCCGTTTCTGACACCAGCGTTCCCAGCCTTGTGATCCGCTCGACGCCGGGCCAGATGGACTCCGCACCCCCACTGAGGCCGCCCGGCACCAAACCCAACGATATGTCTCGAACCGGCGACGCGGTCACTGTGACGCCGCCTCCCGCCGATTCGCTAATCGTCCGCCCGTGGCCGACCCCTCCCCCGCCGGTTCCCGCGGGGAAATGATTCGTGTTTCCGCGCAGGTAAATTTCCGCTTTGCTCCGGCGTCCGGCCGCGTACCATGGAGGCATGGACAAAGGCAAAGTCGCGGAAATCCTGGTTGAAATCGGAGTCCTGCTCGAGCTGCAAGGCGAGAACCCATTCAAGACCCGCGCATATACGAACGCCGCGCGGGCCCTCGAGTCGTTGACCGAATCCCTGCAGTTGGTGGTGACGGAGCAGAGGCTGGGCGCGCTTCCTGGAATCGGCGCGGCCATTGAAAAAAAGGTGACCGAGCTGGTCACCACAGGGAGTTTGAAATATTACGAGGAACTGAAGGCTTCCATCGCCCCGGGACTGGTCGAAATGCTCGGGATTCCGGGCATGGGCCCAAAAAAAATCAAGGCGCTTCATGACAAGCTCGGGCTGGCATCCATTGATCAATTGGAAGCCGCCTGTCAGGCCGGCCAGATCGCCGGACTCGATGGGTTTGGGGAAAAGACGCAGACCAAAATCCTTCAGGGAATTCAGTTCAAACGCACCTTTGCCTCCCGGCATCATTTGCATGACGCGCTCGCGGTGGCGGAACCTTTGCTCGAGACTCTGAGAGCGATGCCGGATGTCATCCGGTGCAGCACCGGCGGAAGCCTTCGTCGCTGGCGCGAGACCATTGGTGACATCGATTTCCTCGCATCGTCCAACAACCCGGCGCGCGTCATCGAATCATTTGCCACCCAGCCGGAGGTTGTCAGCGTCAGCGCCCGGGGCGAGACAAAAACCAGCGTGATACTCCCGGGAGGGCTCCAGGCCGATTTGCGCGTGGTGAGCGACGCGGAATATCCGTTCGCGCTGGCCTATTTTACGGGCAGCAAGGAGCACAACATCGTCATGCGGCAGCGGGCCATCAGCCGCGGATTGCGCCTGAACGAGTATGGATTATTTCGATCGAAGGAAGAGACCCGCGACCCGGCGCTGCGTCTGCCGTGCCAGACCGAGGAGGAGATTTTTGTCGAGTTGGGACTGGCCTATGTGCCTCCCGAGCTGCGCGAGGATCATGGGGAATTTGCGGCGGCAGAGCAGGGGACGCTGCCGAAATTGGTGGAATGGACCGACCTGCGCGGGGCGCTTCACAACCATTCGACCTGGAGCGACGGCCACCAGACGCTTGAGGAAATCGCCGCCAGCGCGCAGGCGCTCGGCCTCGAATATTGGGCGGTGACCGATCACAGCAAATCGAGCGTCCAGGCTCATGGGCTCGACCCGATACGCCTGCGCACCCAGATCAAGGCGATTGCCGCGCTCAACCAACAACTCGCTGACAATGGAAATGAATTCCGGATTTTGACCGGCAGCGAGGTCGACATTCTCTCGGGGGGCCGGCTCGATTTTGACGACGAGCTGCTTTCGGAACTGGATGTCGTCGTGGCCAGCGTCCATTCCGGGTTCTCGAAGGATGAATCGGAAATGACGAGGCGCCTGATCGAGGCCGCCGCCAATCCGCATGTGCATATCCTTGGCCACATGTCGGGACGGCTTTTGCTCGAGCGCGATGCGTATCCCGTGAATGCCCAGGCGGTGATCGACGCCTGCGCGGCCAATGGCACCTGGATTGAGCTGAATTGCAACCCGTGGCGTTTCGACATGGATTGGCGGCATTGGCAATACGCTCGAAGCAAAGGCGTCAAATGCGTCATCAATCCGGATGCCCATCATGTGGGAGATTTCGGATACCTCCGTCTGGGGGCGGGAGTCGCGCGGAAAGGCTGGCTGGAAAAAGGGGACGTGATCAACACGCTGCCCCTGAAAGCGTTGGTGAAAGAACTCGAAAAAAAGCGCGGACGCCAGGCGGGTCGCGGTCGTTCGGTGTCCACCCTTTAGGGTGTCGGGACCCCAACAGGAAAAGCACGCTAAAGCGTGGACACCAAACGAAAACGAGCGAAGGGGTCTCTCATTATTGACAAATTATTCGGCGGCGTCCCACCTGCGGGAGCCCGCGATTTCAACGCCGTCACGCAGTTGTTGGTACTTCCCCATCAGGTCGCGGCCGACGTCAGGAGGCTCACCATGAATTGGACCCGTGGGATGGAACGAGCAGTATGAGTCTCGTCACCTCGCCTGCTACTCGGCGGAACTCACCCACGCGTTCACCGCGGCACGAGGCGCGTGCCAGCGACGACGTCCTGAAAGCCGCGCGAGGGCCGCACCAGCGCGGACGCGGACGCGGCCACTACGATCGCCGGCATTAACAAACCTCCAATGACAATCATCGTGGTCGAGGGAGGCGTTGCCGCGAGCAAACTCCACCAGATGACGAACGCTGGAAGGGCCGTATAGCAGAACGCCCACGCCACGAAGTTTCTCCCGAACAATACAAGTCGGCCGGCGGTCCCGCCCCGCCTGCGAACGGTGGCGATGCCAAACAGGTGCAGGAACAAATCGCGTCCCAGGACAAGGCAGCAGCCGAGGTCCACGATGGCCACCACAGTCAGCATGATCCAAAAAAGGCTGAAGCCCACATAATAACTCACGAGCCGTTCCGTCCTTGCCACCGAACGACTGGAGGCGGCCATTTGTCGCTCGGCCTCCGCGCGGCGTTTTCGAGTGGCATCGGAATAGTCCCGCACTGCTTCCTCCGCCAGGAGGCGGCTGTCCCGGCTGACGCTCTCCTTGACCTTTGGATGAGCCCAGAATTCGGGATTCAGGACAATGTCCCCATGTTGCGCGGCGATGTTTATGCAGAAGGCGCGCCGGGTGTCGTCGTCGAGGATTAGCCAATCGAGAATGCGCAACTCGGCACGCAATTCGGCGCTCCCGGGAAATCGGGCCTCGGGCCAGTCCCGCGTGGATCGGGTGTGCGCGAAATGAAGCAGCCCGCCCATGATGACACTCACCAACAATGCGAAAGCAGGTCCAAAGACCAATGCCGCCGCCCGGCGTTGACGGCTGATGACCGGTTGCTTGTCCAGGACCGACCCGAGATTGCCGAGGAGAAATTCCGGGGATTCAAAACGGGCCTCGCCGAGGCTCCGGAGCAGCGGCACCGCGTGCGACGGCAGCAGTGCTGTCGGGAGTTCATCCGCAGGACCGCCCAAGGCATCCGTGCCAAAGCTATGGAGAAAGCGTTGTGCGGCCGAAAAGTTTGTTGGATCGACTTCCCTGAGGATGGGGGATGGACCGGCCGGCGCCGGATAGGGAAAGTCGAGGAGCACCGCCCGGCCGGCGGCGGTGATCCAGATTCGATTCGCGGCCAATGGCGGCGCGGGGTTCCCGGAACGGTTGCCAACGGCGATTTCCTCCGCCAGATCGTGCAGCCAAAAACGGATGGCGGACCAGGGCTGCGGCTGGCCGTGGAGAGTTGAAAATGAAACGCCGTCCGGGCACTCGTAGGCATCCCATGCCGCCGACTCATCGCGATGACCATTCAGCCATCGAAGGCGTCCGGGGCGATTCAAATCCCGCCGCCGCGCCGGGACCGGAGCGGTTCCGGGCCGCGTCCGGAAGATCCAGACAATGCGCCGCAACGCTGGATCCCGGGCAAGCAGCAACTCGCCGCCGTCCGTCGCGCCGACGGAATGGATGACCTCGTACGGGCCCAGTTTTTCGCCAGTGGCCCCCGACGAATCGCGCTCGGCGCGGGTCGATTTCAAAAGGGGCCGTTCATGGGCGGCGTGCCGGATGACAACGCGCGTTCGGGTGAACAGATCCTGCAACCCGGCGAATCCATTGCGCCTTCGAATGGTGATCCAGAGGGCGATGGTGGAGAGACTCCAAAAAGGAAAATAGGCAGTCATTCCGCTCGATTCCTGGCGTGCGACGAAGTCGTCCTTCGAATGAACCAGCAAGGATCCCAGAACCCCGATCACCGCTGGGGCGCTGAAGATCAGCACCCTCAAAAATGCGCGCCAGATTCCCGGCGCGACGCGATTCGTTCCCACGACGCGGAGACCGCACAATGCCTTCCCGAGCGACGCGCCCCAAAGCCCTTCCGGGATCGCGTAGTAAAGCAGCGCGAACAGATAAAAACTGCCCGCGATCCAAACCGACGCCACGGTGCGGTCGATGATCACCGAGTCAAAGCTGTCGGTGCCCGTGACAACCAGCCAGATGACCGATGGCAGCCAGGCCGCGAGCTCATCGACTACACCCGCGATGAATCGCAATCCGAGCACCGCGGGCGCCGCCGGAGCTGAAATAAAGGGCAAAAGCGCATTGCGAAAGGCAGCGTAATCAGCGAAGCGCGCGCCGCGATTCTTGGCCAGGCTCCGCACAACGACCTTGGACAGCCCCGGGGGAATTTCCGGACGCAGCTTATCCGGCGACGGCGGCGTCTTGTCGAGCACCTCGGTGATGAGCTTGACGAAATCGGTGGCCTCGTAAGGTGGGCGGCCCGTGAGGAGATGGTACAGCGTGGCGCCCACGGAATAAATATCCGATACCACATCGAGATCTTCGCCGCGCAACTGTTCGGGCGACGCGTACGCCGGGGTGCCGAGGACAGACCCGCTGGCGGTCAGGAGGGACTCACCCCGCGCGAGCGTCGAAATGCTCAGGCCAAAATCGCCTATTTTTACCGCGCCCTCCGCGGTGACAAAGCAGTTGGCGGGCTTGATGTCCCGATGCAACACACCGGCGGCGTGGGCGGCTTCGAGGCCGTCGATGATCTGCAGCGCCGCCTCGACGGCTTCGGTGACGGGCAGCGGTCCGCTTCTTTTGATGCGATCCTTGAGTGTGCCTCCTGCCACCAGCTCCATGGCAATGACGGGAGTCCCGTAAATCTCCTCGCTGCCATAAATATAAACTGCGTTGAGATGGCTGACGCTGGCGGCCAGCCGGCCCTCGCGAATGAAACGCTTGCGATCTTCCGGTGACGCGAGCGCGTGGTTCATCACCTTTAATGCAACGCGCCGCCCGGAGGTCCGGTGGTCAGCTTCAAAAACTTCGCCCATGCCTCCGCGTCCCAATAATCGCACGACGTGATAGGGACCAAAATCTTCGCCAGGCCGCGGGGAGCGAGGGCCTTCGGCTCGAGGGGTCTCAGATTCAAAACCACCAGTGCTGGCCCGGGTAGGCGCCTCGGACGGATCCACAAGCGCGATCTGGAGAAGACATTTCGGACAGATCCCTTGGGGCGCATCCGTGGCGAGCGCCTCCCGGCAACGTTCGCAAATTCGAGGAGTGTTCATAATTTCAGCGGTTAGGCTCTGTACCCGCTACAGAAGAAAAAAACCGCGAAGGTTACGGGGGAACCTGGCCGGGGAACGCTCCGGGCGCCAAGCGAAAAGCGACCGTCCTCAGATCGAGCAAGGACCGAATGACTGAGAAATCCGCGAGTGAAAAAATCCGTGAAAGCGGTTCAGCGGCGACGGGTCACGGTTTCCGGAGACGATAAAATGTGTAGGGCGCTGAATCCGTGATGTCGACGCTGGCTGTGCTGCCGGAAACGACGGGCACGACACCACGGTTGGTCCAGGACATGGACTTCACCATCTGGCTGGATTCCAGGATCCAATCGGCGAAAGTTGCGCTCCAACTCAGATGCCAGTGACCATTTCCTGTGGAGGTGA
>JBEEGQ010000049.1:0-20951 GCA_041166945.1 Verrucomicrobiota bacterium | reverse complement strand
TCGGATCGACTCCGTGGCCTACGACGACCTTCCACTCAGCGAGGTGATTAAGACCATCAACCAGGAGGCCCGCAATCGCGATCCAGAAAAGAAGGGGATCAACTTCCGCCTCTCCACCCCGGAAATTCTTGACCCTCTTGCCTGGGCGCCTGTGGAACGTGCGGATGCGGACATGGGAGCAATCAGCATCCGGATCACTCCCGCACAAAAGAACATCACGCTTCGCCAGTTGCTCGACATCCTGGTTCTGGTCGCCGACCGGCCGATTAAATATGTCATCACTCATTTCGGAGTGGTGATGACGCGGCGCGACGAGGAAACACCCACCCTCCACACGCGCTGGTACAAGATCGATCCCGGGACGTTCATGCACGCGTTGGAGTCCAACGGCATAAAATCCACCAAGTCCACGAATCATGCCATGCCAACTCCGCTTGGCGAAATACGCGGGCTGGATCGCGGTGGTATCAATGGGGACCACAGCGAGATCGATTTCACGTCAGTGCAAACCTCGCAGGATCTCGACATCAAGATGTTCCAGAATTATTTCCAGACCCTGGGCGTGGACCTGACGACGCCTCCTAAAAGCGTTATTTTAAATGACCGCCTCGGCATGTTGATGGTGCGGGCCACGCTGCCCGATTTGGAGATAGTCGAAAAGGCCGTGCACCGTCTGAACATGGCGCCGCCGCAGGTGTGGATAAAGGTGGAGTTCTGCGAAGTGTCCGACGAGTCTATTAAAGCGTCGGGATTCGACTGGCTGACAGGGTCCGTGACGAATCACCAACCCAGTGCGGCCACCGACGCCTCGCATGTCAACACGAACAGCGTCCTCACGCCGCAACAGTATGCCGTCGTTTTGCATGCTCTGCAGCAGAGGGAAGGCACGAAGCTCTTCTCAACCTTAAGCGTTCTCACGCTCAGTGGTCGCCAGGCTCACCTCAAGACGAGCGAAGTGCGAAAAATCGTTCTCGACCTCAATCTCGACCAAGCCACGCCCGGCGACAACCCCAGCGACCGCTCGAAGATTCAGCCTATTCCCAAACAGCACGAAATCGGTCCCGCGATAGATGTCGTGCCTTATGTCGCCGCCGATGGCTTCACGATTCAGATGACGATCGTCCCCACCGTAAAGGAATTCGTTGGCTACGACTTGGATTCTCGCTACTCGAAAGACATTTGGGATTACGTGGAATCTCCCGGCGCCAATCCTGCGCCCAGGCGGATGCCTGCTGAACAATCCCCGCCCACACCCATCTTTCGCTTGCGCCAGTTCGTTACCAGCGCCGTCGTCCGGGACGGACAAACCGTGGTTCTCGGTGGCCTCATCGCCGACGGGATCACCAAGGGACAAGACAAGGTGCCGATGCTTGGTGATCTACCTGAAATGGGCAGGCTCTTTCGAAAGGAAGCCACTGTGGCAAAGCAGATGCGCTTGCTCGTTTTCATCACGTCCACCATCGTCGACCCTGCTGGCAACCGCGTGCATTCCGACGAGGATATTCCCGCACGAACAAACTCCGTGCCGCCGCAGGATTCGAAACCATGATGCAAGAGGCAGACACTGATGGCGATCCGCAGTCGCTCTCTTTCAAAGTCGGACTCGGATTCGCGTTTTTACAAATTAATTACACACCTTCGTCTTGTTCGATGATTCAATCGTCTCAACTTATGAAAATAATCCAGACGCTATTGCGACTCGTTGTGCTCGCGCTCGGATTCGGTTTCACAACGAGCCGCGCCGACGAAATTGCGGTCCCCGTCAAGCCGCCGTCCGTCATCGGAACTACACCTGATGCCGGCGCGACGGCTCTGATGCCCTATCCGATTTATTCCTTTTCCATCGAATCCATGGCGTTCAGCCCGGATGGACGCACGCTGGCAACGGGAGATGGAAATGGAAACCTGCGCCTTTGGAATGTCGCGAAGGGCGAATTGCAGTCGACGGTTCGGGATCAAAACGGCTGGATCTTCAGCATCGCCTGGTTTGCCGATGGCCGGCATTTTGTGACCGCAGGAAAAGATCGCCTGATTCGCACACACGAGGCGTTACATCCCGAACGCGTTGTCACGACGCTGGCGGGACATTCAAACGACGTTCATTCGATCGCCATCACCGCAAATGGAACAACGCTGGTTTCGGCTGGTGACGATCGAACTGTGCGCATCTGGGATGTCGCGAATTCTCAACTGCTGCGCACGTTGACGGGTCATGAGAAACAAATTCCTTCCATTGCCCTGAGCCCTGATGGGGCCCGCATCGCGAGCGGGAGTCGTGACGGCACGGTGCGTTTATGGGATGCCGCGACCGGCAACGAAGCTGGCATTCTTCGCGGGCACACGGGCGACGTCATGAGCGTCAAATTTTCTCCCGATGGCAAATTCCTCGCTTCGGGCGGCTACGATCAAACGATTCGACTTTGGGATGCGAGGACAGGAATGCCGGGGATGGTCTTCACGGGCCACACTTACCGTGTTTATAGCGTCGCCTTTGCGCCCGGCGGCAAACGACTGGCGTCGGCGGGAGATCAAACCGCCCGGATTTGGGACGTGACGACGGGACAAAACATGAGGACCTTCAAGCTTCAGGGCGAAGCGACCACATCGCCGGCGCCAGTTAGGATGGCGGTTTCGGTCGTGGCTTTTAGTCCCGACGGCCAGACACTCGCGTTCGCATCGACCTTTGGGACCGTTCACTTAATTTCCACTGCGACCGGCGCCATCCTGCGCACTCTCACTCCGCCGGAGCCTTCACCTTAGGGCGTCATCCTCCGGCGATTGCGCCTACGATGAAAAATGGTTCGGCGCCGGATGCAACGGGCGAGGGCAGGGGGGAGTCGGGTGGGTCGTGGGAAAGATCCTGTTCACATGCAAAAAAACGGACGAACGGCCGGCGCTTTCCAGTGAACTGATCGCGAATGGTTCCGCACAACACGGGATGCCGCGCTTCGAGGGCATCCAAAACGGCTCGTTGAGTGATGGGCATCGGGATGTCGAGTTCCACCTCGCCCTCGACGCGGGCCAGCGTTCGTAAATGAAACGGCAGGATGACCCGGATCATTTCAGAGTCTGCACCTCGACGGACAGCACGGCCGGGAGATCGCGAACGATGGCGTTCCAGCTGTCACCGCCATTCGCCGAGGCGTAAACCTGGCCGCCGGTGGTGCCGAAATAGACCCCGCATGGATCGAGCGAATCCACGGCCATCGCATCGCGCAAAATATTGACGTAACAGTCGGATTGTGGAAGGCCGTTGGTCAGCGCTTCCCATTCGCCACCGCCGGTCCGGCTTCGATAGACGCGCAGCCTCGCGTCCGGCGGATAATGTTCCGAGTCGCTCTTGATGGGAACGACGTAGATCGTTTCAGGTTCGTGGGAGTGGACCTCGATGGGAAATCCGAAGTCGGTCGGGAGGTTCCCGCTGACTTCCCGCCACGAATCTCCCGCGTTGTCGCTCCGCATGATGTCCCAGTGCAACTGCATGAACAACACATCGGGCCGCGATGGATGTATCGCCATGTGATGAACACAGAAACCGACTTCGACATTGGGGTCCGGAAGATATTGAGATTTCAGACCGCGGTTGATCGGCTTCCAGGTCTGCCCGCCGTCCTCGGTCCGAAACGCGCCCGCGGCTGAGATGGCGACATAGATGCGACCGGGATGAATCGGATCCAGGATGATGGTGTGGAGGCCCATTCCCCCGGCGCCGGGCTGCCATTTGGATCCCTGCTGGCTGCGCAACGCGGGAAATTCCTGCCAGTTTTGCCCGCCGTCCGTGGTACGAAACAGGGCCGCGTCCTCGGCGCCTGCATAAACCGTTTCGGGATCGGTGAGGGATGGTTCAAGGTGCCAGATCCGTTTGAACTCCCACGGATGCGGCGTGCCGTCGTACCAGAGATGCGCTCCCGGGTTGCCATCGTAGGCAAATTTGTTGCCGACCGCCTCCCAGGTCAGGCCGGCGTCGTCCGATCGCTGGATCACCTGTCCAAACCAATCGCTGCACTGCGACGCGTAGAGCCGGTTGGGATTCACGGGCGACCCCTTCAGATGATAGATCGACCACCCGCCGAAGTGAGGTCCGCTGACCTGCCAGTTCTGACGGGCGCCGTCCGATTCCAGGATGAACGCGCCCTTCTTTGTCCCGACCAATACTCTTACTCTGCTCATGAATTTGATGTTGATTTCACGCGGTAATCCGCCAGTGGCTCATTGCTGCGCACGACGCGGACATGGGCAGCTAATCCAATGTCCGCAGCGCCCCGGCCTTGATGGCGCCTGTTTTTCCTAGGACGAACCAACCGGCGGCCTCCGTCAAGACTTTGGTGATGCGATCGGCGCACGGAATTATTTAACGGGAGGTGCAGCGACTCCGCCTCCCAGGGCCTTGTAAAGCGCAACGAGGCTCGTGACGGTGCGGGTTTCGCTGGTAACCAGCTGCTCCTGCAGGCTGAGCAATGTGCGTTCGGCATCGAGAACGCTGAGGAAATCCGCAATGCCGTCCCGGTATCTCTGGCGGGCGAGTTCCAATGCCTCCGTCCCTGCGCGTTCGGATTCGCGGAGATAACCGGCGCGCGCCCGTTCGCGTCCCAATGTGACCAGGCTGTTTTCAGTTTCCTCGAGCGCGAGCAACACGGTCTGTTCGTAGAGCGCCAGGGCGCCCTCGGCGCGCGCGTCCGCGGCCCGGATGCGCTGCCGAACGCGGCCGAGATCGAAGGCAGCCCACGACAGATGCGGACCAAACCCCCACGTGTCGCCTCCGGCGGCCGCCAATCCCGACAGCTTCGTGGCTTCGAGGCCAATCGTGCCGGCGAAGGTGACCTTGGGAAAAAGGTCGGCCACTTCGACGCCGATCCGCGCAGTGAGTGCAACCAGCGAACGTTCCGCGGCGCGGACATCCGGTCGGCGTCGCAACAAGTCACCGGGATTGCCCACGTCGAGCCGGTCGGGTCCGGCCGGGAGCGGAGCGGGTGTGTTGAGTTCCTCGGGAAGTTTGTCGGGTGAGCGTCCGCACAGGACGGCGATGCGGTAGGCTGCCTTCTGAAAATTGGATTCGAGCGGTGGGACTGTGGCCAGCGTTGCGTTCAACAAGGATCGGGATCGCGCCACGTCGAGCTGGGTGCCCTGGCCGCCGTCGCGCAATGCCTCGGCCAGTTTCAAGGTATCCGCCTGGTTGGTGGCATTTCGGCGGGCGACTCCGAGCTGCGCCTGGAGGCCCCGCAGCTCGAGATAATTGGCGGCCACTTCGGCGCGCACGCTGACCAGCACATCGTCGCGCGAAGCCTCGACCGATTCGATCGTGGCGCGCGCCGCTTCCACGTTTCGACGCACCCGTCCCCACAAGTCCAGCTCCCAGGTGGCATCGAATCCTGCGCGATACAATTCGGTGTGTCGTTCCTCGCGTTGCAAACGGGGTTGCGCGCCTTTGCTCGCCAAGGAATTTTTGTAGGAATTCTCGCTTCGAACGGTCGGCGCGAAATCGTACCGGGCCTCGATCCAGAGCGCGCGCGCCTCCCGCAGTCGCGCCTGGGCCCGTAAAAAATCATAATTGTTGGTGGACGCCATTTCCACCAGGCGTTCGAGGATGGGATCGTTGAATGCGCGCCACCATGCCGTGTCCACGGTGCCCGTGCTGAATGCCGACGCATGGATGAAGGCGGCCGGTTCGGGGGTTGGCGGACGATGATAATCCGGGCCCACAGCGCAGCCGCCGCCTAGCAGGAGCACCAGCGTGAGTGCGAGCGCCGCGGCTTTGCATGTGCCTTCATACAACGTGGATTTCATCACGGATGCCCTTCGGACGCGGGGGCGCGGCGATGATGCTGAAGCCGCGCCGACACGCCGCGAATGACGAGATAAAACACCGGGGTCAGGAGCAATCCGAAACAGGTGACGCCGAGCATGCCATAAAAAACGGCGGTGCCGAGGGCCTGCCGCATTTCGGCACCCGCCCCGCTGGCGCGCAGCAACGGAAGCACACCCAGGATGAAGGCGAAGCTGGTCATGAGAATCGGGCGCAACCGCAGACGGCAGGCCTCGACCGCCGCGGCAAACCGATCCAATCCGGCCTCCTCCCGCTGCCGTGCAAACTCAACGATGAGGATCGCGTTCTTGGCTGACAACCCCACGAGCACTACGAGTCCGATCTGGGTGAAAATATCGTTGTCACGGCCGCTGAGCCAGACGCCGCCGATGGCGCTGAGAAGACACATCGGCACGATGAGAATCACCGCCAGCGGGAGTCCCCAGCTTTCGTATTGCGCGGCGAGCACGAGAAAAACGAACACCACGCAAAGCGGAAAAATGAGCATGATGGTATTGCCCGCGCGTATCTGTTGATACGTCAGATCCGTCCACTCGATCGTAAAACCCTCGGGCAGATGTTCGCGCGCCAATTGTTCCATCTTATGGATCATCTGTCCGGAGCTCACGCCGGGGACAGTGCTGCCGCTGATGTCCGCCGAGTAAAAAAGATTGTAGCGCTGGAGGCGGTCGGCGCCGCCGGTTTTCTCGACTTTCGCGAGAGCGCCCAGCGGGACCATGTCGCCGCGGCTGTTGCGGGTTCGAAGCTGGTTGACGCTGTTGGGATTGATCCGGAACTGCGGCTCGGCCTGCGCATAGACCTGCCACGTTCGTCCGAACAGGTTGAAGTCATTGACATATACCGATCCCAGGCAGGTCTGCAGGGTCTCACCGATATCGGCCATGCTGACTCCCATGCTCTTGGCTTTGGTGCGATCGATCTGGAGCCGATATTGGGGCACGTTGGCGCGGTAACCCGAAAGGATCGAAACGAAATCCGGATCGCGCTGTGCAGCGTCGAGCAGCGCCCGGGTCGCACCTTCCAGCGGGACGAGCCCGGCGTTGTTCAAGTCCTGGACCTGCAGCTTGAAACCACCGGCATTGCCGAGGCCGCGCAGCGCGGGTGGGGGCAGCACCAGGACACGGCCCTGCTGGATCACCGAAAATTTCTGGCGGATCGTCGCCAGCAGCCGCTCGCCGCGCAGGGCCGGGTCGCGGCGATTCTCGAACGAGTCCAGCACCAGGAACGCCGCGCCCACGTTGGGTTGATTGGCCTGCAATACCGATGAATAACCCGAAATGGCGAATGTGTGCGCCACCCCCGGTATGCTCCTGCCGATCTCGTCCACGTGCCGCACCACCGCGTCCGTTCTTTCGAAGGACGATGCGTCGGGCAATTGAACCACCACGATGAAATAGCCCATGTCCTGCGACGGGATGAAACCGACGGGCACTTTTGCAAAGATGAACAATCCGAGCCCCACGAGGCCGACGTAACCCAACAAGACCAGCGCCGCCACGCGCAACAAGCGCCGCACCACTCCCGCATACGAATCTCCCGCGCGTCGGAAGAGCTGGTTGAACGCGCGGAAAAACCATCCCAACAGCCCATCGAGCACCCGCGTGAACCGGTCCTTGGGCGCGCCGTGTTCCGGCAGCAGCAATGCGCACAACGCCGGGCTCAACGTCAGCGAATTGAAGGCCGAGATCACCGTCGAGACCGCGATCGTCAGCGCAAACTGCTTGTAGAATTGGCCGGTGATGCCGCTGATAAACGCCGTGGGGACGAACACCGCGCACAGCACGAGGGCGACCGCGACCACCGGGCCTGTGACTTCGCTCATCGCCTTCAGCGTCGCCTCCCTCGGCTTCAGTCCCGACGTGATAAAGCGCTCGACGTTTTCCACGACGACGATGGCATCATCCACGACAATCCCGATGGCCAGCACGATGCCGAAAAGGGAGAGGTTGTTCAGCGAGAAGCCGAACAGTTTCATCACTGCCAGCGTTCCGATCAGCGAGACCGGCACGGCGAGCAGCGGGATGACCGATGCCCGCCATGTTTGAAGAAAAATCACCACCACAATCACCACCAGCAGGATGGCTTCAATGAGCGTGTGCAAGACGGCGTGAACCGACGCGCGAATGAACTGCGTCGGATCGTAGTTGATCCGATAGTCCATCCCCGGCGGAAAACTTTTCCTTAACTCCAGCAGCACGCGATAGATTTCATCAGCGGTCTCGAGGGCGTTGCTGCCTGGCAGCTGAAACACGCGCAATGAAACGGCGTTGTAACCGTCCATGTAGGTCTTCGTGGAATAATCGCGCGCGCCCAGCTCCACCCGCGCGACATCGCGGACCCGCGTCACATCGCCGTCGGTGCCCGTCTTGACCACCACGTCGCCAAACTGTTCAGTGGTCAGCAGGCGTCCCTGTGTGACGAGTGTGTATTGAAAATCGGTGCCGGCGGGAACCGGGGGCTGTCCGAGGGCGCCTGCCGCGATTTGCAGGTTTTGTTCGCGCAATGCCCGCGTCAGATCGCCGGCCGTCAGGTTGCGCGCCGCCAATTTGTCGGGGTCGAGCCATACGCGCATCGTCAGGTCCTGTCCTCCGAGCGAGTTGGCATCGGCGACGCCCTTGATTCGCGCGATGCGATCGCGGACCTGGAGCGTGACGTAATTGGCGAGGTACGCGACATCGCGCGAGCCGTCCGGGCTGAAGAACTGGGCCGCGAGCGTCAGATCGGGGGATTGCTTGCGGGCGACAATTCCAAGCCGGCGAACGTCCTCCGGCAGCCGCGGCGCGGCGCTGTTCACGCGGTTCTGAACCAGGACCTGTGCCGCATCGAGATCGATGCCGAGCTCGAAGGTGATTGTGATTTGCACCTTGCCATCGCTGGTGCTCGACGACGACATGTAGAGCATCCGCTCGACGCCATTGATTTCCTGCTCGAGAGGCGTCGAGACCGTCTCGGCCAGCGTCTGGGCGTCGGCGCCGGGGTAGGTGGCGGAAACGATGACCGTGGGAGGCGCGACGTCGGGATATTGGGCGATCGGCAATCCGAAGTAAGCGAGGGCCCCGAGCAGCGTGATGACGATGCTGAGGACCGCGGCGAAGATCGGCCGATCCACGAAAAAACGCGGAACGTTCATGGATGGCCCGACGCTGAATCCGGGACGGCGGCGCTATTGGTGGCCATGGCAACGAGTTGGGGCTGCACCCGAAGCCCGGGCCTGGCGGTCATCAAGCCGCTGATCAACACGCGATCGGTTTCCACCAGGCCTTCGCGCACAACGCGCAATCCATCGACGATCGGGCCGGGTTTAATGGACCGGTACGTCGCCATGTTGGCGTCGTCCACCGTCAACACAAACGCGCGGCCCTGGTCGCTGCCGATTGCGCTGTCGCGAACGAGCACGGCGGGATATTCGCCATTGCCCGGAATGCGAACGCGCGCGAAAAAACCTGGCGACATCAGCTTGTCCGCATTCGAAAAAACACCGCGGGCGCGTATCGTGCCGGTGGCCGGATTCAGCTGGTTGTCAACGAAATCAATGCGGCCCTTGTGGGGAAAGCCCTGCTCATTGCCGAGGGCCATTTCGGCCGGGATGGAGGCAAACATCGCGCTGACGCGTTTGCCTTCCCGGTAAAGCTGCCGGTAACGGAGCACGGAGGCCTCATCGGCGTCGAGGTAGCAATAAATGGGATCAAACGAGACGATCGTTGTCAACAGAGTGGCGTTGGCGCTGCTGCCGCCGGTGATCAAATTGCCGGCCGTGACGCGGGCGTTGCTGATGCGGCCGGCGATGGAGGCGCGGACCTCGGTGAACTCCAAATCCAGCTGAGCCGCCTGCAACCCGGCGTCGGCAGCGAGCACCGCCTGGGCGGCCTCTGCCGCCGACTTCACCCGTGTCTCGAAGGTGTCGGTGGAGATGGCCTTCGTGGCGGCGAGGCCCTCAGCGCGCTTCGCCTCGCCGCTGGCCAGTTCCCCGCGCGCGCGCGCGGCGCCGAGCTCCGCCTTGAGCCGGTTGGCCACCGCCTGGTAGGGGCGTTTATCAATCGTGAACAGCAGGTCGCCCTGCTTGATGTCGCTGCCCTCCTTGAAATGAACCTGGTCGATGTAACCGGAAACGCGCGCGCGCACCTCGACGGTCTCGGGCGATGCCAGGCGGCCCGTGAACTCATCCCACTCGTTCACCTGTCGCGGCAGCGGGTGCGCCACCGACACGGGAGGCACCACCGGCGGAGCCGCTTTTGAACCGCCCCTCCCGCATCCTGCCAGGGTCAAGGTCAGCAGCGCCGCAACAATTCCAGGCGCCAGGTTGGTGTTCATAATCTTGTTTCGGGCCGCAGATCCCCGCGTGCGCGGCCACATCTTAACGATATCCACGCATTTGCCTAGTGGCCATCGCGCCGCGCCTGTTGTAGCGCAATTGTCTCCGGCTGCAAGTTCCAGCATCGTCCCGGTGCACTGATTCCAAATCAAACGGCCCCCCCGGTGAAGTCTTCGCGCGTCGTTCATCCCATTGCGTCGCTCACACCAGGCCCGGCGCCCTTGCGGAGTGCCACTCCGCGATACAGCCGATTGCCAATCGGCGCTACGTCGTCGGTGCCCAACCAAAACCGTTCAGAATGCGCTTTCCTCCAAGTCGGGCGGCGGGACGGCTGCCAGAACCCGCCGGCGCGGAGCCTGCGTCACGCCCGGTTTTTTTTGGAGTAATTCCATGCCTGCATACGTCTGAGCAAGGATGACAACGATGGCGGGCAAATGCTGGATGGGCGCACCGGCGCTGGCGTTTTTATTAGTTTTGGGAGGCGGGCACTCTGGCGTTTCCGCAGCCGGGGCGCGTTCCAAAACCGCTGGAGACGAACTTTTCAACGGCGGTGTAGTCCCAAAACTGGAACTGCTGATCTCGCCGGAGAACCTCAAGGTGCTGCAGGAGTACCATCAAGTTTGGCGGCAGGCGCGGCCGCCGCGGGTGGATGTGTCGGTCAGCGTGCGCGAAGGGTCCCGCACTTACACGAATGTGTCCGTGCACCTCAAGGGTTCCTACACGTTCCAGGATGTGGATCAAAAACCGTCGTTGACGTTGAACTTCGACAAGCTGGCGCCGGGGCAGCGCTTTCATGGATTGCAAAAAATTCACCTGAACAATTCCGTCCAGGATCCCAGCTACCTGTCCGAGGCGCTCGCGCGGGAATTGTTCCGCGACCTGGGCGTGCCCGCTCCCCGCGCGGGCCACGCGTTCGTCGGCATCAATGGCCGGGACGCCGGCTTTTACGTTTTAATGGAGGGATGGAACAAGCAGTTTCTCCACCGGCATTTCGAGTCGGTGAAAGGCAACCTTTACGACGGCGGCTCGGGGGGCGATGTGACGAAGTTGCTGGAGGTGGATAGCGGCGACAAGCCAGCGGATCACGCCGACCTGACAAACCTGGTGGCCGCCGCGCGCGTGATCGATCCCGGCAATCGCCTCGTGAGATTGGCCCGCGTCCTGGATATCGAGCGGTTCCGAAATTTCGCCGCCATGGAAATCCTGGTGGCACACTGGGACGGCTACTGCGCGGGCGCGCCCAATAATTATCGCGTCTTCCATGATGTGTCGCGGGACAAGATGGTGTTCATGCCGCACGGGATGGACCAGCTGTTCGGTGTGAGCAGCTCGCCGGATTTCAGCATCACCCCCAATTTCAACGGGATCGTGGCAAAGGGGCTATTCAGCATCCCGGACGAGCGCCGGCGGTATCTGGAGCGGATCGCGCTATTGCTGACGAACGAATTTCGGGTGGCGAACCTGCATGCAAAGGTCGACCGAATGGCGGGTTCGCTCCGGGCATCCCTGGAGGAGTCGGCGTTGCGGCGTCAGTTCGACGAGGCAGTCGCTGGCCTGAAATCGCGGATCACCGTTCGTGTCGCGAGCGTGGGCCGGCAGTTGCAGGCGCCGGAAACAGCGCTCGCGTTCGATCCGGGAGGCGTGGCGCGCCTGACCGGATGGCGTTACAAGGGGCCCAACGATCGGCCGGCACTTCCCAGCCGTGCGACCGAGAATGGCCGACAGTTGCTCCAGATCCAGGGCCGCGGGCCCGCCAGCAGCGGCGCCTGGCGCACCGTTGTGTTGCTCGATGAAGGCCATTACGAATTTGCAGGACTCGGCCGCGCCGTTGAGATCCTCCAGTCCGCAACAAACACGGGAGTGATCCTCCGTGTCTCAGGCGAACGATCGCCGGCGGGTCTCTCGACCAACGCCCAGTGGACGCCATTGCGTTATGAGTTCGACGTGCATGGCATTGCCAACACCGAGCTGGTGGCGGAATTCCGTGGCGCGCAGGGAACCGGTTCCTTCGATGTCGGCGAGTTCAAACTGTTTCGCAGGGACAAATCACGGAACGCAAAATCGCCGCCTCGCTGAAGTGGCGGTTGGCTATGCACGAGGTGCCGTTCCGTGCATCCCGAAGTTGTGGGTGGGATGCCATTGCGCACGTAGCGCAGACTTCCAGTCTGCTGTATCGCCGACTTCCAGTCGGCAGGCGCCTGACAATTCTCGCGCAAAGGCAACTCCTCACGCGTACGGATTGGAAATCCGCGATACAGCAGACTGGCAGTCTGCGCTACGGTGGCGGAATCCGTCGCGGCACCGGACGGCCGCCAACAACTTCGGGATGCGCGAGGTCCCGTGCCGTGGAAATTCCCGGGCTTGTCGGTCGAAGGCAGTTCCGGTCTACTGCGCAGCCATGAACATTTCCCGCGTGCTCTCAGGCAGCCTTGTGGCCGTTGTGCTCCTCCCCGTCCTGGGCCTGCGCGCGGCGGAATCGCCGGCCGCTGTTCCGCGTTTCTCCATCGCCCATATGGATCGTTCCGTGGAGCCCGATGTGGACTTCTACCGGTTCGCCGCCGGGTCCTGGTTGAAGAACAATCCGGTGCCGCCGGATAAATCGCGCTGGAGCGGTTTCGAGCAATTGCGGGAACGCAACTGGCAGCTGCTCCGGGACATTCTTGAAACGAGCACGGACCCCAAAATGCCCCGTGATAAAAGCCGCCGCCAGGTGGGGGATTTCTTTGCGGCAGCGATGGACACGAATCGGCTGGAGCAACTGCGTTTTCAGCCCATCGAACCGGACCTCCGCCGCATCGCAGCCCTTAAATCCACGAAGGCCATCTTCACGCTGCTGGCCGATTTTCACGAACGCGGCATTGGAGGGATGTTCGGCGCCGGCGTGTCGCCGGATGCTCGAAACAGTTCGATCTACGCCCTCGGCCTGCATCAAGGCGGGCTGAGCCTTCCGGATCGGGATTATTATTTGAAGGACGAGTTTGCCAAACAACGCGAGGCTTACCTGGCCCACGTCACGAAAATGTTGACCCTCCTCGGTGAGCAACCGGCCACCGCCGCCGTCGATGCCGCCATCGTGCTCGAGATCGAAACCGCCCTGGCCAAGGCCGGACGCTCGCGCGTGGACCTTCGTGACCCGGTGAAGAATTACAACAAGTTTGCCAAAGCGGATCTGGTTTCGACAAATCCCGCGCTTGCCTGGCGTGCCTATCTCGATGAAGCCGGGCTCTCCAGGGTTTCCTATGTCATTGTCGGCCAGCCCGAGTTCTTCGCTGAACTCGAGAGGATGGTGCGCGCGCGGCCTCTCGATGACTGGAAGGTTTATCTCCGGTGGCACGTATTGCGCGCGGCGGCGCCCTATCTCCATCGCGAAGTGGAGGACGAAAGTTTCGCCTTCCATGGCAGGATTCTGCGCGGCCAGCCCGAGCCCGAACCACGATGGCAGCGCGCTGCCAAGACCATCGACGGCACCATCGGCGAGGCATTGGGACGGTTGTATGTGGAAAAATATTTTCCGCCGCCGGCCCGTGTGCGGATGATCGAGCTCGTCGCCAACCTGCGTGCCGTCTTTGTCGACCGCTTGAAACGGTTGGAATGGATGTCCGCGGAGACGCGTGCGAAGGGCCTCGCGAAATTCGACCGGTTTACGCAAAAGATTGGGCACCCGGAGCATTTCCGCGATTACTCGAAAGTGAGCATCCGCCGCGACGATCTCCTGGGCAATATCCAGCGGGCATCCCGGGTGGAAAGCCGCCGGGAAGCCGCGCGCGTCGGCAAGCCTGTGGATCGCCTCGAATGGCATATGACGCCGCAGACCGTGAACGCTTATTTCAATGCGTCGCAAAACGAAATCGTTTTTCCGGCGGGCATTCTTCAGCCGCCCTTCTTCGATCTGGAAATGGATGACGCCGTCAATTACGGCGCGATCGGTGTGGTGATCGGGCACGAGATCACGCACGGCTACGACGACAAGGGCCGTCAATATGATGCCGACGGAAATTTGAAGGATTGGTGGACGGCGGCGGACGCCAAGGAGTTCGAAGGCCGCGCGCAAAAACTGGTGGATCAATACAACAGTTACGAGCCCATTCCGGGCCTGAAGGTCAATGGGAAGCTCACGCTTGGGGAAAACATCGCGGACCTGGGCGGGGTCACCATCGCCTACGAAGCCTTGCAGCGAGCGCTGGCGAAGGATCCGGCCCGGCGTAAATTGATCGACGGGTTCACCCCCGAGCAGCGTTTTTTCATTTCGTTGGCCCAGCTTTGGCGCACCAACACGCGGGACGAGGAGGCGCGTCGTCTGGTCACCACCGACCCCCATTCGCCCGGCCAGTTTCGCGCCATCGGGCCGCATGTGAACGTGCAGGAGTTTTACGACGCCTTTGGCATCCAGCCCGGCAAGCCGATGTATCGCCCCCCGGAGCTGCGCGCGCGAATCTGGTAACCTGTCCACTCATTGACTACTGTCGATTCCCAATGAGCGCCCCATCCGATCCGCTGATGCCCATGCCGCCGGTCTCTCCCGTGGACGCTTTTTCTGGAGGGATAGTGCGGACAAAAACCGGCGCGCTCTACCGGGCCGGGCTGGCCGTGGTGGCGTTTGCGATGGTGCTGTTGCCGCTCATTTACCTGGGCCTGATCGCGCTGGCCACCTGGGGTGTTCTTTATCATCTCGCCAACGATACATGGATACTGCGCGGCGCATCGGGCCGCGCGGCGCTCGTTCAGTTGACGGTGTATCTGGCTCCGGCCGTCGCGGGCGGGATTTTGATTTTCTTCATGGTGAAACCTTTTTTCGCCGCGAAATCCCCGGCGCCCGACACTCTCATTCTCGATCTGGAAAAGGAGCCGCTGCTGGTTTCCTTCGTGCACAAGATCTGCACGCTCGTGGGAGCGCCTGCTCCGAGCCGGATCGATGTCGACTGCCAGGTGAACGCCTCGGCGAGCCTGAGCCGCGGCCTTTGGAGCAAGGATTTGGTGCTCACCATCGGACTGCCGCTGGCTTCGGGACTGGCGATGCGGGAATTTGCCGGCGTGCTGGCGCATGAGTTTGGCCATTTTGCGCAGGGCGCCGGCATGCGCCTCACGTACGTCATCCGCAAAATCAATTTTTGGTTTGCGCGGGTTGTCTACGAGCGCGACGCGTGGGACGTCAAACTCGAGCGGACTGCGAAAGGGATCGACTGGAGGATTGGCATTGTTCTTCACAGCGCGCGCGGCTGCGTCTGGCTGACCCGGCGCATCCTTTGGGTTTTGATGCAGGCCGGCAACGGGATCAGCTGCTTCATGCTGCGACAGATGGAATTTGACGCCGACAGTTACGAGGCAAAAATCGCGGGGAGCGATGCCTTTGAAAGCACAACCGCGCGGGTGCGCGTGCTCAATGTCGCCACGCAGTTCGCCTACGAAGACGTCCGCCAAAACTGGGCCAGCCATCGCCTGCCGGAAAACCTGCCGCTGTTGATCAACCACAAGGCGGTGTCGTTGCCGGCGGACATTCACCAGAAACTGTCCGCTTCGGCGCACGCGGAAAAAACCGGGTGGTTCGACACGCACCCTTGCGATGCCGATCGGATCCGGGCCGTGCGTCGACTGGGCGAGCCGGGCGTATTCCGGGTGGCGGACAGCGCGGCGGGGTTGTTTGCTGATTTCGGGGCGCTGAGCCGGATGGTGACTCGGCATCAGTTTGAAAAGCATCTCGAGCTGGAATTCACCGACGAAAACCTGATGTCCGCGGAGGAGATGCTGCGGGAGAGCGCGGCGAGCACGGAAGCCGACGCCATGATCCAAAAGTTTTTCGGCAGCGTGAACATCTCGATCGCTTCCTTGATTGTCAGACCTGAGATGTCGCTGACGGAGAACCGCGGCGAGGCCATCGCCCGTTGGCGTGCCGCTCAAGCCACGGTCGAAATGTTGCGCGCGGATGCGGAGGTTCTTTCGCGACAGTGGACGGAACAACAGAGTCGGCTGGGTTCGCTGATTTCGGGACGGACCCTGGCAAAGGCGGGATTTCAAATCGATCCGAAGGAGTTCGAGCTTCCCGCCCACGTCACGCAGCCGGTCGAGCAGGAGTCGGCGGCGCGCATGGGACTGGAGGAGGCGGGCGCGATTATTTCGACTCGCCTGGCCAAGCTGGAACCTTTCCATACCGCGCTGCGCGATCGTGTGGCGCTGGCGCTTTCCCTCGCCGGGTCCGACTCCCGCGCGCTGACGCCGGAGCACTTGAAGGAAACGAGCGAGTTTTCACGCTTGCTGGCCGCTGTGGCGGCGGAGATTCCCCGCGCCCGGGACATGGGATTGAGACTCAACGCTTTTCTGTTGCTCGCGCAAAATCGCAGGAACCATTCGGAAGTGGCGCGAGTGGACGAAGTGATGAACGCGTTCGTCGCCGAACTGGTGCCGACGATCAAAGGAATTCAGGAGCGGCTGACGGAGTTCACGTATCCATTTTCCCATGCGCGCGGGCGCCTGACAGTGGCGGAGTATGCCCGCGCGGACGAGTCGAGCGAGCACCTCTGGCAACAGACTTACATCGATGGCAGCGCCCACGTGGATCGGCTGTTTGCGTTGCACTACAGATTGGTGGGCCGGGTGCTGGCCGCAGTCGACGCCATAGAAAACCACCTCGAGAAGGAGGAGAGCTGAGGCCTCTGTTCGAGCAATGCGGGCCTCGGATCAAAAAAAATTCCTGACCGCTCATGGTTTTTTCAGGTTTTCGAGCCCGTGTTGCTACAAACCTGGCTGGCCGGCGGGAATGGCCTGGGAGGCCCCGGCGAAATGGAGGAGTTCCAGGATATGACTCCGCAGGCTGAGAAATTGGGGACTGTTCCGCTGACGTGGGCGGGCGAGCTCTATTTCGATGATGCGTTCGATGCGGCCCGGTCGGGGCGTCATGAGGACGATGCGGTCGCACATGTAAATGGCCTCGTCAATGTCGTGGGTGACCAGGAGCATCGTTGTGCCGCGTGTTTCCCAAAGGCGCAACACTTCATCCTGCATGCGCATTCGCGTGAAGGCGTCGAGGGCCCCCAGCGGTTCGTCCAGGAGTAGAACCTTCGGATGATTGATGAGCGCGCGGGCCAGGGCGACACGCTGCGCCATTCCACCCGAGAGATGATGCGGCAAAGCGGCGGCGAATGTTTCCAATCCAACCAGCCGCATGAATTCGTCCACTTCGCTCCGTTTTTGCTGAAGCACGCCGCGCGCGATAAGGCCCGCCTCGATGTTGCCCCGCACCGACAGCCAGGGAAAGAGGTTGGGATCCTGAAATACCAATCCCCGCTCCGCGCTGGGGGCCGTGATGAGTTCATTGCCGACCCACAACTCGCCCGAGTCGGCCGCTGCCAGACCCGCAATCAGCCGCAGCAGGGTCGATTTTCCGCAGCCGCTCGGGCCGACCACGGAGACAAGTTCACCGGCCCGGATCGAAAGCGAGATTTCATCCAGGGCATGGGTGCTCTCCGTTGATTCGTCGTGAGTCGGAAAATGTTTCGAGACATCGACAACGCGAAGCGCGGAACCTTCCGCCACGGCAGGCGCGGTTACCATTTGATGACTCCCTTTTGCCAGACGAGCACTCGATCGCGCACCTTGAAAAGCACCGTCATGATCGTGGAAAAGAAAGCGGCCATGATGACGAGGGCGGCGTAAACTTTTCCGTATTCGGCCCACCCCTGAGCCCAGCTGACGTACCAGCCGAGCCCTGACTTGACCCCCACGGTCTCCGCCACAATCAGTGTGAGGAACGAGGTGCCGAGCCCCATGAACAGGCCGATAAAAATGCTGGGCATGGCCGCAGGGATCGCGACGTGGAAGATCAGGTATTTCTGCCCAGCGCCCAGCGTACGCGCGACGTCCAGGTAGGAGGCGCGCGTGTTGGCGATGCCGGAAATCGTCAGCATCGTCACCGGGAACCAGACCGCCAGCGCCACCAGGCCGACGGCTGAAAAGATGCCGGATGGCGACAGAACCATCGCCAACGGCACCCACGCCGTGGCAGGGATCGGCCCCACCACCTTGAGCAGCGGCATTCCCCAATAACGCGCGTACGGAAACCAGCCAATGCAGATCCCCGTGATCAGCGCAATCACCACCCCGATCGCATAGCCCGAAAGCAACAGAAGCAACGAATGCCAGGTGCTGTCGAAAAGTATCTTCCAGTCCTCCACCAAACTTTGGAGCACGCCCGCGGGACTTGGAAAATAGGGCAGGGGCAGCAGGCGGAAGCCGGACGTGACCATCTCCCACCCGCAAAGCAACAGGAGCGCCGCGGCGAAAATCGGACAGAGCTGGCTCATCCACCGCCGCAGTCCCGGCCAAACCAATTGCACTCCGCAAGCCGCGGCGAACGCCGCGAAAACGACCCCGAGGAAAATCGAATAGATCCGCGCATTCACCGACGGCTCATTCTTGGCAACCACCAGGTGGACCGTCAGCGCGATCAAAGCCGCGATCGGCGCCGCGATCATGATCCGGATCCGCAATTTGAAGTCCATCGCCGGCAGGAGCGCGTCCGGGCGTCCGGCGTTCTCCGCCGTCATGGGCAGGGAGGCGGTGGGTTTGATGGGCACCGACGAAGTATTCATTGAGGGGCTTCCAAAGCACAAGGCCCGCAAAAGAATTCGGCCGGATTGTATCTGGCATACTGGCGGCGAACCCATGACGGGGTCACCTGGGCCCCAGCAATTTTTTCCACCTGCAACGCATTGATCCATTCATCCGAAACACCCTCCAGATGCACAAAGGCGCGTTTGGCGAGGGCCTCGGTGTCCGTGGAAGCACTCAGCATCCCGGCGGTTTTCATCTCGGCCGACGCGAGCCGCACCGCTGTTTCAGCCCCGGAAACACTGGGGATGTAGCGCAGGTGGGAAATGGCGACCGTGTTTTGGTCGATTGTGGACGCGAGATATTTGGCCTCGACGGATAATTTGGCGGCAGCGGCGGGATTGGCTTCGACCCATTTGGCGGCCTTGAGCAGCGCGCGAGTGGCGGAGGCGGTGGCCTTTGGATTGCGCGCGAGGAACTTTCCGTTGACGAGCACCGCGCAACAGTATTCATCCCGGTAATGCGGATCGGCAGCTTGGTCGGCGATGTTGCGCACCTTTCCCTGTGCCAGCAGCATGCTGCCGATCGGTTCCGAATCCGCAACCGCGTCCACCTCCCCTTTGTCCAGCGCCAGCCCGAGTTCACCCGCGGGAAATACCACCCATGTGACATCCTTGCTGGCGTCGATGCCGTTGGCGCCCAGGACGCGATTGGCGAAGATGAATGGCGGGGTGCCCATCCCGGGAACTCCGATGCGCTTGCCGCGCAGATCTTTTGGACCGTGGATGCTGCTCGAGACCGCCGCCTGCACACGCAGGCAGCCCCTGTGGATCCCGGCCGTGAATTTTACATCGAGCCCCTGTTCAATCGGTTTCAGGAAATACATCACCAGATGATGGGTAATGTCATAGCCTCCGAGCGCGAGAACATCCTTGTAATTTTTCCAGTCACATTTGATGAGCCTGACGTCGAGGCCCTCCTCCTTGAAAAACCCTTTTTCCTTTGCCGTAAATATCGGCGCCTCGCAGGTCAGCCCGATATACCCGACACGAACTTTATTGGACTCCGCGCCGCCGGACTCGGATTTGCGACCGCAGCCACTCGCGAGCAGCCCCAGAAGGGCGGCGCCATGAATCCATCGGATATTGTGCATCGCCCTGTTTTTACACTTTTGTTGGCTGTAACGGAAATAACGCCTCGCTATCAGGGTGATGCCGTGCTGATATCACCACGCGTTGTATGGAATTGCGGCATCTTCGTTATTTTCAGGCCGTGGCGGAGGAATTGAGCTTTTCGCGCGCCGCGGGGCGGCTGCACGTGGCGCAACCGGCATTGAGCCGTGCCATCAAACAGCTGGAACAGTCGCTCGGAGCGGAGGTGCTGGAACGATCGCGGCATCATGTCCGTTTGACCCCCGCCGGCGCGATGTTGCTGCGCGAGATCGCGCGGCTGTTGCAACAGTTGGAGGAATTGACGCGCCGTGTGCGCCGCACCGCGGCCGGCGAAGAGGGGGAATTGCGGCTCGGCTACATCGGTCCTCCCACCCAGCCTTTTCTGGGACGCCTGCTCCATGATTATCGAAAGCGATATCCGCGCGTTTCGATTCATCTCGAGGAGCGGACTCCCGAGCGGGTGTGGGAGATGGTGGCCAAAGGGCGCTTGTCGGCCGCCCTCACGCGCCCGGTGCTGGCGCACGAGGCGCTCGGCTTGCGCACCGTCGTGCTTCGCGAGGAACGGCTCGGCATCGTCATGCCCGCCCATCATCCCCTCTCGAAACGCCGCGCGGTCCCGTGGTCCGCCCTGGCGCTCGAACCGCTCATCGTGCTCGCGCCCCGCGAAGGAGTCGGCTTGCACGACGCCGTGATGGCCGGATGCCGCCGCGCGGGGGTCACTCCCCGGCTCGCCCATACCCCGAGTCTCATCGGCACCGTCATGAGCTACGTCGAGGCAGGCGCCGGCATCGGGGTCGTCACGGAATCGGTCGTGACACCCTCTCCCGCGTTGCATTTTCGATTGCTGAAGCCGATTCAGCGGGTGCCGCTGGTGTTTGTCTGGCAGGAGGACGAGGACCCTCCGCCCGTCCAACGATTCCGGGAGCTTCTGCTGGAATGGAAAGCTGCGGGAAAACTTTGGCACGCTGCATCCCCGCCCCAGGCGAAAAATTGATTCGCAAGGCCTTGGACCTTGGACTGCGGTGGCATGCCACCGCTTTGGCTTCACGTTTCCACCATGCTGCACGCAATGACGGCGCAGGAAAAGCGGGGACATGTCCCC
>JBEEGQ010000048.1:0-3267 GCA_041166945.1 Verrucomicrobiota bacterium | reverse complement strand
CTTCTGGCAACAGCGACGGGATTCACGGAAACGTACCGGCGCTTTTATTTTCGCGACATCCAGTCCATCACGGTGCGCAAGACCTGGACGGGCGCCGTTCTGAACGCGGGGCTCGGGTTTATTGTTTTTGTGTTGTTGATCGGTGTCGCGGCGTCGTCGGCAACCGGGGACGTGATTGGATGGAGCATCCCGCTCGGTTTTTTCCTCGTGTTGCTCGTGGCGAACGTCGCGCGCGGGAGCACGTTCGTTTGTGAAATTCATACCGCCGTGCAATCCCGCCGGTTGGGGACCAGCCATCGCTGGCGTGGCATCCGAAAATTACTGGCGCATCTCCGGCCCGTCATCGAGACCGCCCAAGGCCCGCTGACCGCGGAGCACCTCCGCCAGTTGTCGAATGCCGCCTTGCCGCCGGCCTCGCTGCCAATAGCCGCTCCCCCCGTCATCTCGGCACCCCCCCACTCCATCCTATGACGCTGCGCGATCATTCAAAGCCCGGCCAATTCATTCTGCGAGCGACACTCCTCTTCCTCCTCGCCACGGCTGCCCCCGCCCGCGGCGGCGTCGCTTTTGTGGCGTCCACCGCCAGGCCACCGGCTGTCACGCGCGAACTTCGAGGCGCATGGGTGGCGACGGTCAAGAACATCGATTGGCCCTCACGGCCCGGGTTGGGCGCACCGGACCAGAAGGCGGAGCTAATCCGGATACTCGACCGCGCCAGGCGGCTGAATCTCAACGCCATCTTTCTTCAAGTGCGTCCCGCCTGCGACGCGCTTTATGAATCGGCTCTCGAACCGTGGTCGGAATATCTCACCGGCACCATGGGCCGATCGCCGGGCTACGATCCGCTTGCCTTCGCAGTCCGCGAGGCCCACCGGCGCGGTCTCGAATTGCATGCCTGGATGAATCCGTTTCGCGCGCGGCACTCCACCGCGACCGGAGCCGTCGCGCGCACCCACATCAGCCACACCCAGCCCGCCCTGGTCAAAAGTTACGGTAAGAGCCTCTGGCTCGATCCCGGCCAACAAGCCGTCCGGGATTATTCCCTCAGGGTCATTCTCGACGTCGTCCGCCGTTACGATATCGATGGGCTGCATTTCGATGATTACTTTTATCCCTATGACGAAAAGGACGCCAAAGGCCGCGCGATACCCTTTCCGGACGAATCCAGTTGGAAAAATTATGAGTCGTCTGGCGGCAAACTCGGCAGGGAGGACTGGCGGCGAGGCAACGTGAATGGCTTCATTCAACATGTTCAAACCAGTGTTCACAGCCTGAAACCCTGGGTCAAATTTGGAGTCAGCCCTTTCGGAATCTGGCGTCCTGGCCATCCCGCCTCGATCAAAGGGCTCGACGCCTACGACAAGTTGTTCGCAGATTCGCGCCGATGGTTCTCCGAAGGCTGGGTCGATTACCTCGCCCCGCAACTCTATTGGGCGACCAGCGCGCCGGAACAAAGCTTTCCGGTCCTCCTGAAATGGTGGTCGGAACAAAACCTCCTGCACCGCCATCTTTGGCCTGGCATCGCTCATCGCAATGGCACCGCTGAAGTCATTCAACAAATTCAATCCGCCCGAAAGGAATCCCTCGCCACCGGCCAAATCCACTGGAGCATCAAGGCGCTGCTGAACAATCAGCATGGCGTCGGCGATGCCCTCCTCGCAGGCCCCTATTCGCAACCGGCGTTGCCCCCGGCTTTTCCGTGGCTCGATTCCATCCCTCCCGCCGCCCCGCGGCTCAAGGTCGAGTCGGACGGCCGTGCTGGAGCGCGCGCGTCCTGGATCGCCGGTCCCGGCAAGGCAGCCGGCTTCTGGCTTTTGCAATCGCGTTCCGGCGGCTCGTGGCGTTCCGAGCTGCTGCCTCCCACGCAAACATACTTCGCGTGCGCCGACGCGGATGTCGTAGCGCTCACGGCCATCGATCGCTGCGGCAACTCCAGCCCGGCCCTCGTTGTCGAACGACCGTCGCGGGCTTCCCCCACTCGATAATCTTTCAAGGCCTGTCTGAAATCTTTGGCTCGTCACCTGAGCACCCACGAAGGACGTTAAAGTACCCTGGATGGATGGCGCTTGCGAAATACGATCAGGTGCTGCCGCGGGAGTGTCCCGATGGTCTCCACCCAGTCCAGCGGAAACACGCTCATCTCTTTTTTTACCTGCGCCTCGCTCATCTTGTGGACCGGTCTGATCGGCACGCTTGGATCTTCGGCGCGGAACTCCACAAAGACAATGCGGCCGCCCGGCTTCACGCCTCGAAGTGTCGCCTCCATCATCTCGAACGGATAATCGAATTCGTGATAGACGTCGACCATCAGCACCATATCCACTGACTGGGCGGGCAGATGCGGGTCCGTGATCGAGCCCAGAATGGGAACCACATTTGTCAGTCCGCCCTCCGCCATCTTGTTGGTCAGGAGTTGCAGCATCTCCGGCTGGATGTCCACTCCCAACACACGACCGCCGGGCAGAATTTTGCGGGCGAGACGCCCGCTGAAGTAACCCGTGCCGCAGCCGATGTCCGCCACAACGTCGCCGGCTTTGAGCCGGAGTTGGTCCACCAGTTTTCCCGTGTGCTCCTCCTCATCACGATTCGTGCGTTCCAGCCAGTCGGCGGCCAGGTGGCCCATCACATGGGCGATTTCGCGGCCCATGTAAAATTTGCCGATGCCGTCGCGATCATGAACGCGACGAATTTCATATCGATTGGTGGCTTCAGCCGCCCCGGCGGAGCACGCCATGCCAGCCGCCATCAGGAGACAAAACAATCTGCGCATGACCGGATCATGGAACGGGGGCGGCGGCGGTTCAAGATGTGAACGGGCGCAGAAACATCCGGACGCCAGAATGTTCTCCGATCGTAGCGCGGACTTCCAGTCTGCTGTATCGCCGGTTTCCAACCGGCCGGTGAAAAATCGTTTCAGGCAAGCGCAGGTAGCGCCGATTGGCAATCGGCTGTTTCGCGGAGTGGCACTCCGCAAACGCCGAACTCTATCACGCTCGACGACAAAATCGCATGCCTCCCCCCGGGGTGTGTTAATTCGTTCCCCTGCCGGTTGCCAACCGGCGAAACAGCCGACTGCCAGTCGGCGCTACGCCGGTCCAACGTCCGTCTCTCACGCCGGCTCTCGCGGAGCGCGGACGTCCTCGGCCAATGCCACTAGGATTTCGAGGCATATTTTTTGAGGTTGCGACGTGCCTGAGCGCGGGTTCCGACTAATGGTGGGTAGGGTAAACGTAAATGGCGTTGGGCGCGCGGTTCGTTGGGGCGCGG
>JBEEGQ010000047.1:0-7575 GCA_041166945.1 Verrucomicrobiota bacterium | reverse complement strand
CCTGGGGTTGGATCTGCCCACGGCCCCAAAAACTGTGCAAAATGTAGTGGAGAAAAATGGCCTCTAAACGACGCAAGTCGTTGAGTTCCAAAAAAAACATTCCGAAAACTGACGAACTTGGGTTAAGGGGCGCAATGCGCGCACAGAAGTCGGGAAAATCTCTTCTCCTCCATTTCTGAAATGGAGGAGACGGGAGAGGAGGCGTCTCTGTTCAGCGCTCACGGGGCAGGGATGAAGAGACTTCAACATCAAACAACGTTGGGCAGGAATGCGGCATTGACGGGTCGAACGCGGCTTTTTAATGTGGGATAAGTGAGAGTTGACCGGAACGACTCCCCCACACGACGTCGGATTCTTCGCTGCGGATTACGATTGTTTGCGGAGTTCGGCTATGCCGGCACTTCCGTGCAGACAATTGTCAACGAAGCGCGCGTCACCAAGCCTTCGCTTTATTATTATTTCGGCAGCAAGGCGGGGCTGTATCAGGCGCTCATCGACCAGGCGCACGATGAGCGTTATCGGTTGATGAAGGAGGCGACGGCGCGCGCCTCCGGACTGGCTGCACAGCTGATCGAAATCCTGGCGGCGCTGTTCGCCTTCATTAATGCTCATCGCGAACTGATGCGCCTGGCCTTTTCCACCGCATTCGCAGCCAGGGGCGAGATTCCAAAGGAAATCAATTATCTCCCCAAGGCCGCCCGCAACTTCGAATTCATCCATTCCCTCGTGCGCGCCGGCGTCGCCGCCCGCGAGCTGAATGGCGCATTCTCGACGCGCGATTTGACGACGGGCATTTACGGCATGATGACCCTCAAGGTGATGCAGCATCTGGTCGATCCACGTCGCAAATTGACGCGGCGCCACGCCAAAATCATGGTGCAACTCTACCTGGATGGCGCCGTGGGACGGCGTGCCTGACAGGCATGGCGCATCCGCGCCGGCATGCTTTCCTGTCGCCAGTCGCCAGGGCCGGCAGTAGACTTCCTCCCATGCAGTTCCCTCCAAGCCGCACCGCCGTGGTTGTGGCGATATTTGCCGCTCTCGTTGGTTCCTGCTCGAAATCGGGCGGCCCCCAGCGCGCCGGGTTGCCGGAAAAAACCCGCGCCATTCGCGTCGCCGCCGCCGAGATCCGTTCCATGGAACGCACGGTCGCCGCGACCGGCACCCTCGCCGCGCAGGAACAGGGAACCTTGAGCATCAAAGTGCCCGGACGTCTCCTCACGCTGGCGGTGGATCTCGGCAGCGTGGTCAAGAAGGGCGATCTCATCGCGCAAGTGGACCCGCAGGATTACGATCTGCGGGTGCGCCAGGCAGTCGCTGCGCTGGCGCAGGCGCGGGCCGCGCTGGGCCTGCCGCTGGACGGCGGCAACGATACGGTTGACGTCGAAAAAACCAGCCTCGTACGACAGGCCAAAGCAGTCCTCGATGAAGCGGCGAAAAATCGCGAGCGCGTCCAGAGCCTGGGCAAAACCGGGCTGGCGCCCCAAAGTGAAGTCGACACCGCAGAGGCCACGTACATTGTCGCGTTGAACAAGGTGGAGTCGGCGCTCGACGAGGCGCGCACCCGGCAGGCCGCGCTGGCGCAACGGCGCGCCGAGGTCGACATCGCGGAAAAGCAACTCAAGGACACATCCTTGCGCGCGCCGTTTGGTGGCGCCATCCAGGCCCGCCTCGCCAACCTCGGGGAATTTCTTCAAACCGGCACGCCGGTCGTCACCCTCGTGCGCGCCGATCCGCTTCGTTTGCGCCTCGAGGTGCCCGAGCGCGACTCCGCGGGCGTGCGCGCCGGACAAACCGTTCGCGTGCGGGTCGAGGGCTTGACCAATGTCGTCACCGGCACCCTGGCGCGCATCAGCCCGGCAATCACCGAAACCAGCCGCATGCTCATCAGCGAAGCCGACATTCCAAATGAGGGCGCGCTGCGGCCCGGCCTGTTCGTGCGCGCCGAAATCGTCACAAACGAAAAAGAGAGCGGCCTCGCCGTTCCCGCAGCAGCCCTTCTCATTTTCGCCGGGCTCGAAAAAGTGGTCACGGTCCGCGAAGGCAGGGCATTGGAAAAAACGGTTTCCACAGGAAGGCGGGCCGGGGATTGGATAGAACTTACCTCGGGCATGAACGCCGGGGAAATCGTCATCATCGACCCAGGCAACCTGAGGACCGGCCAGCCGGTCAGCATCCACGAGGAGCGCCCGGTTGCAATTCCCAAGCCGGAGACCTCAGGGCCGTAGCATGCACACCACCCAGCTTCGCAACGCTCCCCGGTTCGCAATCGCGCGGACCTGACGACGACGCCCGTCCATGCGCAAGCTCGCTGAAATTTGCATCCGGCGGCCGGTCTTCGCAGCGATGATCATCTTCTCGCTGGTGGTGGTCGGCCTGGCCGGCTACTTCAAGCTCGGCGTTGTTCGGTTTCCCGCCGTCGATTTGCCCACCGTGCGCGTCACGACGCGGTTGCCGGGCGCGTCGCCGATGGAGGTCGAGTCCCAGATTTCGCAGCCTTTGGAGGAGGCGATCAACACGGTGGAAGGCATCAAGGAACTGCAATCCGTCAGCGCGCAGGGAAGCTCGTTCATCAATGTGACGTTCGAGTTGAATCGGGACATCGAGGCCGCCGCCCAGGACGTGCGGGATCGCGTCAGCCGCGCCCAGCGCGATCTTCCGCGTGACGCCGATCCGCCCGTGCTTTCCAAATCTGACAATGACATCTCGCCCGTCCTGTCCATCGCGCTTTCAGGCCCCCGCTCCCAGCGCGAATTGACTGAATTGGCGGATAAAATCGTCAAGGTGCAGCTCGAACGTTCCGCCGGCGTCGGCGAGATCGAAATCTTCGGCGGCCTCGATCGCGCCATGAGCGTTTGGGTCGATGCCGATCGTCTCGCCGCCTATCAAATTCCGATCACCGCGGTGCGCGACGCGATCGAGCGGCAAAACGCCAATATTCCGGGCGGCAACATCACCACGAGTCTTCGCGAACAAACACTGCGGACCGTGGGCAGGCTCCCCAACGCCGCTGCTTTCAACGAATTGGTCGTGGCGACCCGCGCCGGCGCGCCCGTCCGCGTCCGCGACGTCGGCTCGGCCGAGGACGGCACCAAGGAACAACGCACCCTGTCCCGGCTCAACGGTGTGCCCACCGTCAGCCTCGATGTGCGCCGGCAGTCAGGCGCCAACACCGTCGCCGTCATCGAAGGGGTAAAAGCCAAACTGGCGTCCGTCCGCGCTCAACTCCCGGCCGACGTCCAGATGGATGTCATCCGGGATCAATCGCGTTACATCTACGAAGCGCTCCACGAGATCAACCGGCATCTGGTCCTGGGCAGCATCCTGGCCTGCCTCGTGGTCTTCGCCTTCATGCGCAACTGGCGCGCCACCATCATTGCCGCCGTCGCCATCCCGACCTCCGTCGTGGCCACGTTCGGCATGATGAAAGCCCTCAATTTCACACTCAACAGCGTGACGATGCTGGCACTGGTCCTCATGGTGGGCATCGTCATCGATGACGCCATCGTTGTTCTGGAAAACATCTTCCGATTCGTTGAGGAGAAAAAGATGAAGCCTTTCGAGGCGGCGCGGCAGGGCACCGCGGAAATCGCCCTGGCGGTCATGGCGACGACGTTCAGCCTCGTCGTGATCTTCGTTCCCGTCTCGTTCATGTCGAGCATTTCGGGCCGGTTTTTGTTCCAGTTCGGAATTACCGCCGCGGTGGCTGTCCTGGTCAGCCTTCTCGTGTCCTTCACGCTCACCCCCATGATGAGCGCGCGTCTTCTGCGGGCGAACCGCCGCAACGAAAACGACGACGCCCCGTTGCTCTCACCTTCAACAGGAATCAAACCCGTGCCCAGTCGCTCGACGGACGAAGCCCGGTCGCGGGCCGGTTTCTATGGAAAAATCGACCGCACCTACGCGTCGGTCCTGGGATGGTCCATGCGCCATCGGTGGTGGGTCGCCGGCGTCGCCTTGCTGATCGTGGCGTCGTCCATTCCGCTTTATAAAATGGTTAGGCAGGAATATGTGCCCAGCAACAGCGACGAAGGGGAGTTCGACATCAACGTGAATGCACCGGAGGGCGCGAGCCTGGCCTCCATGAACGAAGTCGCGCAGCGCGTCGAAACCGAATTGCAGGCCGTGAATGGCGTGCGGCTGGTTCTCGCATCCGTCGGTGGCAATGGCTTCCTCGGGGCCGTAAACCAGGCGCGCTTTTATGTGCGCCTGGCGCCCCACAACGAACGTGTGTTCGCCTGGAACCGGTTGTTTCAATGGAAACCCTGGCGCGCGTGGCAGGGCAACTATTCACAGCGCGATGTGATCCAGGAAGTGCGGCGGCGTCTCAAAAAAATTCCTGACATCCGCGCCTCGATCCGCAATCCGCAGACCTTCAGTCTCGGAGGGCCAAATTTCGACATCGATTTTGCTTTGCTGGGCCCGGATCTCGATTCGCTGGCGGCCTACTCCGAGCATCTGCGCCAGAAAGCGCCGCAGTTGGGCCTTCTCGATGCCGACACGACGCTCAAACTCGACAAGCCTGAGCTGCGGGTGGAAATCGATCGCGTTCGCGCGGCGAAACTGGGTGTGGATACCGAGGACATCGCCAACGCCCTGCGGATCATGGTCGGTGGCGACCTGCGGGTTTCCCGGTTTCGAGATGACTCGATCAACGAGGATTATGATGTGCAGTTGCGGCTCAGTGAAAACGACCGCAACACCCCGGCGGCGATCGCGCGCCTGTTCGTGCCGCGCCAGGGCGGCGGACTCGTGCGCCTTGACAACGTCGTGCGGCTCGTTCCCGGCCAAACCGTCTCGCGCATCGACAGGCTTGATCGCCAGCGCCAGGTGCGATTGCGCGCCGCTGTCGCACCCGGTTTTGCCCAGGCGGATCGCATCGCCGCCCTCCGCGCGGAAGTGGCATCGATGAACCTGCCGCCGGCGTATTCCACCCGTGTCTCCGGCCGTGCGCGCGAGCTGGAGACCACTTTCACGGAGTTTCTGTGGGCCTTTCTCCTGTCGGTCATCCTGATGTACATCATCCTGGCGTCCCAGTTTGAGAGCCTCATTCATCCCTTTACGATCCTGCTGTCGCTGCCGCTCTCGGTGCCGTTCGCGCTGTTGTCGCTCTGGCTGTCAGGCCAGACCATCAATCTTTATTCCGCGCTGGGAATCCTGGTGCTGTTCGGGGTGGTGAAAAAAAACGCGATTCTTCAAATCGATCACATGAACAATCTGAGGAACCAGGGGATGGAGCGCGCCGCCGCGATCCTTCAAGGCAACCGTGATCGGTTGCGCCCAATTTTGATGACGACCCTGACGCTGATCGCGGGGATGATTCCTCTCGCCCTGGGCACGGGGCCCGGTGCCGAGGAACGGCGCGCCACAGCCATCGTGGTCATTGGCGGCCAGATGCTCTGTTTGCTGCTCACGCTGCTGGTGACACCGGTGAGTTATTCGATTCTCGACGACTTTGGCCGCAGCCGGTTCTTCCGGTTTTTGCATCGCAATGTCGAGGACGAGCCGGGAGAGGTCCCGTCGCCGGAGTTTGCGGGAAAATAATAGGTGTAGCGCAGCCCGTCCCCGGCTGCGAGTTCCGGCACCGTCCCGGTGCCCGGATTCCCGAGCCAACGGTGCCTCCGCGTAAGCCGCTGGCGGCGGGGACGCCGCCAAAACCCGCAGGCGTGGACGCCTGCGCTACACTCCCTAAATGGGCTGCGTTTGGACAATCGATGGTCTTTACCAAAGCAGAAGCCCCTGCCCAATCTTGCGATCGGACAGGGGCCAAAGCGGGGGTGGGAGTTCGCCATGCTCTCTTTCCCGGGCCGACATTAGGCGCCAATTGGCTGCCGGCTTCCCGACGCTATTCTCCACGGCCAGCGGAGTTCATTCGGCCTCGTAGCAGGGCCGTCCAGCGGCTCGCGCGCGCTGGAATTCGAGTGAGGCCTCTTGGCCCGCTTCGGCTGATGGTTGCGCCACCGGCCTGCGGACCAGGTTGAGACACGTTCGTAATTTCGTTTCCGCGTCTCAACCACCTGCGCGGGGTCGGCCACCGCTTTTGGCGGTGCGTTGGCCCCGTGCCACGGGTCTGACCTCTGACCTCTCAGGTTGCCTTTGGTTCACGAGCCAGCGGTGCGTCGTTTCACACATCGCCGGCGTTTTGGAAGTTTCGTCGAATCGGGCCGCGACTCGGATCCTTCCCGGATTCGGAGGCTCTCTTTGTCCGCCTTTCGGCGACTTTGGGTTTGGCGGGTCGTTGATTCACAACGGCCGCCAGAGCGCCCCGCTCCGTGCTGGCACACAGTAGCAACCATGCACTCTTTCGAGTGACTGCGATTCACCCGGGCCCGAAACCAGCCCGTGTTACTTTATCCGGCTCGGAACGGCTTCTCATCGTTCCTGGCCGCGCGGTTCCTTTTTCGCGTTGCCGGCAGCGCGCGAACGCCGCCGGAAGAACCGGTGAATCCTGCCTCCTCACTCACGTCTCGCGACGCGCTTTCAGAGAGGTTAAGCCAGCCAGCCTGACTCAACCGTTCCCCAGTTGCCTGGGATTATCTTTGAAACCGCCGGACCCAAACAATGTCCGTGTCCGACCTGTTTCAGTGCTTTCAATGAACTGTGATGAGATTACCAGAAATCCCGCGGCCGACAATGGAACCTTATCCACCGCGTTATTCACCATCGGCGGGACGTCGAAGGATGGATCACCCTTGCGAAAACCAATGATACCGGGCTGATCCGGGTTGCTGTTTCACTGTTATTCACCGCGCCAGATTCGACACGGAGGGGGCTGTGGACAAGTTCCCGACACTCAACCGCCAATCGCCTGCACCGCTTCCGCACATCGCCCGCAGATCGTCGGATGCGCAGCGACCCGGCCGACATCCACCTCCCAATGCCAGCAGCGCTCGCACTTTTGGCCTGCGGCTTTCGCGACTGTTATTTCGATCGCCGATTCCGCGCCGCCGGGCGCCATTTGAACTTCCAACTGCGACACATTGAGCAATTCGCGCAGCGCATCCGCATGCGCCTCGCCGGCCCGCAACAGGGGACTCGACCCCGTCAGAGTCACCTTCGCGTCGAGCGACTTGCCAATGGTCTTTGCCTGGCGTTCCTTTTCAAGCGAAGGCAGCACCTGTTCACGAATCTCGAATAATCGCTGCCAGACGAGTTGTTCGGACTCGGACCCGGCCAGCGTGGACGCTGTCCATTTTGCCAGGTGCACATGGGGCGCATTCGGGGGGTGACCGGGAACAAATTCCCAGGCTTCGTCAGCTGTGAAGGCAAGGATCGGCGAAAGCATCTGGCAAAGTTGCATCACCATTCTATGCAGCGCGGTCTGGGTCGAACGCCGCCGGGATGAATTTGCGGCATCGGTGTAGAGCCTGTCCTTGACGGCGTCGTGGTAAAGGGCCGACAACTCGACGGCGGCAAACTGGCTGACCTTCTGGTACACGACGTGAAACTCATACGCCTCGTAAGCCGCCAGGACAGCCGCTTCGAGCCTGGCAAACTCCCCGAGAATCCAGCGATCCAGACCCGTCAGATTTTCATCACGGACGGCATGAAGGCCCGGATCGAAATCATAAAGAT
>JBEEGQ010000046.1:0-6971 GCA_041166945.1 Verrucomicrobiota bacterium | reverse complement strand
AGCGCTGGCCGAGCGCTCCCGCGATGACCACCTGGAAGCCGTTTGTCACCTTGCTCCCGGTCAGGGCCGGTCCTGAAAGGTCATCCGATTGCACAATCGTCCCGCCGGAACCCACGGCGACAAAGGTGTTCCTGCCAAATGTCATGCCGTCGAAAAAAGCGCGATTGGTAATCCCGTGCATCACCCAATTCTGGCCGTCGTGTGACGCGAGAAATCCACCCGGGTCGCCCGCCGTGATGAAGTAACCGTTTCCAAACGCGGCCCGATAAGTCACGAGCGGAAGCCCCGAAGCGGCAACGGCCCAGTTGGTGCCAGCAGCGGAGTTGGCGATGATTGGCATAACGCCACCGCTGAAGGTGAATCCCGGCCCGGCGTATTTCCCGTTGCCGAAAGCGAACGCGGCGATTTGACCCGGGAAGGGGAGTGGATAGTTGGTCCAAGTGAGGCCGTTTGTGGAAGCCAGCACCCCGGCAATGCCGCCGCCCAGAAATGTGCCATTGGCGAACGCGAGGTCATTCACGATTTGTCCGCTGAAACCCCGGTTGGTCCAGTTGATGCCATCCGCAGAAACGAGGATTGGTCCATCCTGGACAACTGCTGCGAATACACCGTTTCCAAAAGCGATATCCGCAATATAACCGGCGGTGCCTGACATGCGGGTTGTCCAACCATTGGTTCCGTTTACCGAGGTGACGACCGCGCCTTGGGCGCCGACGGCCACCCAGATATTGTTGCCGAACGCGACTTCATCCAGGTACCGCGTGGTGCCCGAGGTCCGCTTCGTCCAATTCGAGCCATTGGTCGATGTTAAAATCGTGCCCACCGATCCGACGGCAACGAAGAGTCCGTTCGCGAAGGTGACACCTCCAAGATCATTCGTTCCACCTGAGGTCCGGGTGGTCCAGCGATCCACCGGGTCGGCCAGCGCCGTCGAACAGAAAACGAAACAGCCGATCCAACCTGCGACCCTCGATCCCACGTGCAGCTTCATGCGGGGCTGTTCATAGTCAAAAGTGCGGGAGCAACGCAATGCCAATGGAACCGCGCGTTCGATCCGGAACGCCATCCGGCCGCCATTCCGCTGAGTCCAACCGGTCAGATAGTCAGCCACCGTTTCGCGCGGCTGCTTTTCAACACCGCTTCGCACAATCGCACTTCATGATGCCCATCCTCAGCCGTTGCGAAAAGAACGGGAGTCCGCCTGCCGCTGGCGATGTGCTGGTAAACAGCGCGATACTGCATCTTGTGGCTGTCGGCAAACCCCTCTGGATGGCCGCCGGGATAATCGGTGAAGCCGGCAACATCCTTGTCGAAACCCGGTGTCGCGCGCTGGAGAATTTGATTGGGATCATCGCGCCTTCCGACGAGAATTTCATTGGGTTGCTGAAGGTCCCAGCGAACGCTGCCGGTCGTCCCGTAGATTCCGATCGTAAGGCTGCATTTCCACCCGGCGGCCACCTGTGAAATTGAGGCGTTGGCGTGGGTGCCTTTCACAAAGCCGTGTTTCGCTTTCCCGAACTTGAGCAGGACGCTCCCGAAATCCTCGGTGTCCACCTTGTACGGAACCATGAATTTCGGATCCGGGCGTGAAAACGTCTGCACTTCACCCTTCGGGCGCCGCCGCGTTTTATGAAAGGTCTCGAGATGCGCGAAGGTGCTTTCGGCTTTTGCGCCGAGGATGAAGGAGACCGCATCGATCCAATGCGTCCCGATATCTCCCACGGCGCGAAGCTTGCCACCTTCGCTGGCGATGAGGCGCCAGTTGTAATCCGTCTCGTGAAGGAGCCAGTCCTGAAAAAAATGGCCCTGGACATGGATAATCCGGCCGAGGTCACCGCGGTGAACCATCGCGCGCATCTGGAGTATTGCTGGAAAAAACCGGCACATGTAATTGACGGCAAAGACGGGCGCGCGCTTCCGCCCCGCCGCGGCCACGACCTTCGCGGTGTCCGAACTGGACATGCCGAGGGGTTTTTCGCACACGACATGCTTGCCGGCGGCCAGCGCGGCGAGGGATTGGGCAACATGCACCTTATTGGGCGAGGTGATGTGAACCACGTCGACATTCGGCGACGCGAACATTCCCGCGTGATCATAATCGCCGTAGACCTCCGGGATTCCCCACCTGTCGGCCATGTCCCGCGCATTCTTCGTGGAACCACAAATCGCGGTGACGCGCACGCCCAGTCGTTTCAAGGCTTCGATGTGGACAGGCCCGATAAAACCGGTGCCGATGACGCCGGCGCGTAAAGTATGAAGCGGTTGCACGGCGACGAGGCTAATGCCACGTCAGTTCGCATTCAATTCGCAAGTGCCGTCCCCGGTGCGGCTAGCGGAGCAGCGCGGCCAGGTTGAAGTTAAAAATAAGCTGAAGGCCGGTCAGGAAGGTCATTACGTAAACGACTTGCAGGAAAATTCGATCATGAATTTTCCGATTGAGCCAGACCCCGAGCCAGACCCCGACCGGGATCAGCGGCAGATACCGGAGGCCGGTCAACAATGTTTCGCGCGTGATGATGCTCTGATGAAAAAAGAAGGGCAGTTTGATCCAGTTGATCCAGGTGAAAATCAGGACGGTGGTGCCGACGTAAATCTCCTTCGGCATCCGTTGGGGAATGAGGAACAGGCTCACCACCGGCCCGGCTCCGTGCGCGAAGGTGGAAGTGACTCCCGCGCCTATTCCAGAAGGGACGCCGACGAGATGGTTGGGCTCGAACACTCCCTCCGCGCGCCAGATCTTTTCCTTCACGAACTGGAAGACCACAAACAGCACCGCCAGCAATCCGATCGTGATGTTCAAATTGCGCTCGGAGAAATGGCCAATCAAATTCGCCCCGATCACCACCCCGACGACCACTCCGGGCAGCAGGTATTTAAGGTTTTTAAGCTCCCATTTTCGCCAATAATAGTAGAGCGAGAAGGCATCGCCGGCGCAGAGCAAAGGCAGCAGGACACCGATGGCGAAGGTAGGGGATTGGCCATCCGCGGTGAATGCCAGCACGCAAAGTGGAGTGGTCAACATTCCCAAACCGCCTCCGAAACCGGCTTTGGATAAGCCGATGAAAAGCACGCCGAGCGCCGCAAATAATATGGTGGACCCGTCCGACACGGCGCGACGCTACGGATTTTGAGATGAAAGGCAATCCACCGGTGATCGCCGAGGCCGCGAAGCGTTTGGAGTCCGGCGACTTGTCACCGCTTTACGCAGGCGACATTTCGCCGTCGATGCCAAAACGCTCGCCACGACCGAGATGCGGGCACTGGACGCGCCCTACTGGCCGACAAGTCGCCCAGCGAGAAAAGCGGCGACAAGTCGCCGCACTCCAAAAGCACCGCGACCTGCGAAGTAGCGGCGCAGCGAACTGTGACACACTACAATTCCTTGACGCACAATATCCAGCGTGCTAACGAAGTTGCGGCCACCATTAGCAGTGTTCGCAGGGTCGCCACGAGTCATGCGTTGCCCAAAATGCGGTTGCCAGGATGACAAGGTGATCGACTCCCGCTCTTCTCGAGAGGGGGAAGCCATCCGCCGCCGACGCGAATGCATCGGCTGCGAGCATCGGTATACAACTTACGAAATCATCGAGCGCCCGCGGTTGATGGTCGTGAAAAGGGACGGGCGGAGCGAGGAATTTTCCCGGGAGAAACTCACCGAGAGCATTCTGAAATCCTGCCAGAAACGTCCCGTTCCCCAGGAGGACATCAGCAATCTCGTCGAGCAGGTGGTCGATGATCTCTCAAACCAGTTCGATCGCGAGGTGGCATCGGCGGCCATTGGCAGCCGCGTGATGGAAGGATTGCGAGCGCTCGACCCCGTGGCTTATGTGCGGTATGCGAGCATTTACCGGCGATTCGATGAAGCGACGGATTTCGTGCAGGAAGTGAAAAAACTGGAGAAGCCTCATGATACTCTTACGGCCCGACTGCCTGGTATTTGAAACCGCGTCCGGGGAAAACATCCCGTGCTCGGCGAAGGAGGTCACCCTCGAATTGATTGGTGAAACAGCGGAGTGGCTGGATCGCGAAACGCTCGAAAACGCGGCGGCGGCGGTGCTGCATTATTTTCGCGTGGAACAAAAGCGCACCTCTGTTTCGGTGGCCGAATTTTCGGAGGCGCTTGAGAAGGTGCTGTCTGGCCTCGGCCTGGAGTCATCCTCCGAAGTTTCGATTTCAAACGTGCCAATCCAGCGCCGCTGGGTGGAGGCGGACCTGGCATTGCTCGCCGGCGATGGCGGTGAGCTCTTTTTCTTCCCGCGCCTGCGCGATGAAGTCCAGAGCCGTTTGAACGGCACCCCGCTGGTCCTTCGATTTCACGGGCTCCGAGCATGCGTGAAACAGCTCACCGGCGCGAAACGCTGGAGTTCCCAGTGCCGCGCCCTGAATGATGAGATCGTGGAGTACCTCCGCACCTGTTTCACTCAACAAAAGGCCGGAACCGGCTCAGCGCTGGTGGTGCTCTGACCTATTCCATCGCAGGGAGCCCCAACGCACCCCTTGAACTTTCAGAGCCCATGACATTATTCGAGAAAATCATCGCCCGCCAAATCCCGGCGAAGATCGCTTATGAGGATGATCTCGTCCTGGCGTTTCACGACGTCACGCCGCAAGCGCCGGTTCATGTACTCATCGTGCCCAAAACCCCGCTTCCGCGGATTGGAGCGGCCGAACAAAAAGATCAGGCATTGCTGGGCCATTTGTTGCTGAAAGCCTCCCATGTCGCCGGGTTGTTGGGTCTCGACGCCACTGGTTACCGGCTTGTGATCAACAATGGCCGCGATGGCGGCGAATCGGTTCCGCATTTGCATTGTCATATCCTGGGCGGCCGGGCGATGACCTGGCCGCCGGGCTGACAAGCCGAAAAGCGGGAGGTTATTTTGCGCGGCGCGAGTGGAGGCCCGGCGCGCCAGAATTTAAGCAGAGGCCAAAAGCGCGAGGGTACCGGTCAGCACGCGAACCCCATCGCGGATTTGTTCGGGCGAGGAATATTCGTCAGGGCGATGGCTGATTCCGCCGCGGGAAGGAATGAAAATCATCGTAGTGGGGCAGACTTGCGCCATGAACAGCGAGTCGTGGTAGGCCCGGCTGATCATGCGCTTGCATTCCAAACCCGCCACAGTGCAGATGCCGGCAACGGTATCCACAAGTCGCGCATCACAAAAAGCCGGCGGATCGGAATTGAGAATTTCCAGTTGGTCGACGATGCCACGGCGCCGGCAAATTTCGTGAACCGCCATCTCTATCTCATGCAGCGCGGCATCGCGCGGAGCGGCCTGGGTATCGCGGACATCGATCTCGAGGAACGCTCTGCACGGAACGCTGTTAACGGCACCGGGTTCGATCCTGAAAACCCCGGTGGTGCCGACCGTGTCGGGGCTGTTGGTGGAGAGCGCTGCGCGTTCAACAGCCAGGGCAATCTCCGCACCCGCGAGCAGCGCATCACGGCGGGCCGGCATCAGGACGGCGCCGGCGTGCCCTCCTTCCCCGGTCAATTTCAAACGGAGCGTGGCGGGTGCGGCGATCTTTTCGACAACGCCAATGGGCACGCCTTCGTTTTCGAGAATCGCGCCCTGTTCGATGTGAAGCTCCACGAATGCCGCATAAGCGCCGGGCTGAAGGCGCACAGAGCTCAGGGGTTGATCGCCGAGCCCGGCCCGGCGCCGCCAGTCCTCCAACGAAACACCTTCACCATCGCAGCTTTTGGCGGCCGTTGCAGCCGTCAGCACTCCTGACAGCAGCCGGCTGCCGAGGCAGCCAATCCCGAATCGTGTCGGTTCCTCGGCGGTAAACACGATGAGCTCGAGGGAGCGGACCGGTTCAAACCCGGCCCGCCGCAAGGCGCGAATGGCCTCGATGGCGCCGAGGACTCCCACCACGCCGTCGTAACGACCCGCGTTGGGTATGGCGTCGATATGAGAACCGGTCGCCACTGCGGGGAGCGAGCGATCCTTTCCCCACCAGCGGGCAAATAGATTGCCGACGGCGTCCTCGCGCAACTCGAGGCCCGCGTCGCGACAGAGTTGCTGGACAAAAACGCGCGCGCGCCGGTCGGCTTCCGAAAAAAGCACACGCGTGACTACAGGCGCCGGCTGCTCGGAAATGGCTGCAAGCGCATCAATCTCGCGCTGCAAGGCGGCGGCATCGATCTGAAAATCCCGGACAACAGGCATGGGTGGCGAGGGTACCGCTAATTCGTGGACGCGGGAAGTTGCGTCGTCCCTTCGCGGATCCGGAGGCGTTGATTGGCGGCGACATTTTTGAATTCCTGGACCGAACCGCTGGGCCAGGAAATGGTGAGGCGATCGATTTGGATGGCTTTGCCGAGACCGAAATGAACATTCGCAGGGGCCTGGGATGTGAACGTATTTTGCGGAAAAAGTTCGCGGGTGAGTTTCAGGGAACCGACCTCCGCCACGATGCGCGCCCCGATGCCCTGCCGGTTGCTTTTGGTGCCCCGCAGGGAGATCGCAAGCCAGTTTGCCTTGGGAAATTTATTTTCGAAAAGGAGGAATGCCCCGCCGCCCGCCTGGCGCACGACAAAATCCTGGCGGCCATCATGATTGAAATCGATGGGGATGACGCACCGGCCATCGCCATCGCTATCGGCCGGCGTGACTCCGCTGATTTCAAAGAACTCGCGCCCGCCGGCATTGAGAAAAACGCGGTTGCGTTCGTAGCCCGAGAGGCTTTTGCCCTTGGCGGCGATGAGCCATGGATTTTCCACCCACCAATCATTGAGCCGTTCATCGGGCTTGAGAGGCGCGGGGCAGATGGCCATCCGGTCGTAAGGCTGTGACACGACAGCCTGCCAGAGGCATGGTCAGCCATCCGGCTCTTCCTTGTTCACGCTGCTGAAACCGGCGCAGCCGTACAAGTCGAGCCATCCGTCGTTGTCGAAATCCAAAAAGGCGGCGCCATAAGCCCACCCGACCGCATGCACCCGAAGCGCCTGGCCGGTGCGCTGGAATTTC